>JAFTRX010000120.1 GCA_017462015.1 Lentisphaeria bacterium | reverse complement strand
TCTGCATGCCAATAGACACACTTCATACCCGAGGTATCGCACTCCTCAAAGATATTTATTGAGGAATGCAGAGAATCATGATTGAATAAGTATTTTGGGTATAACAACGAGGCTGTCGCTAAATCTTATGTTTTGCAACAGTCCCCTCTCTTTTTTTTTGCCCGGAACCCGGTGCAGACTTGAAAAAATCATCTCCGGTGATATATTTAAACAAGTACAATTTCAACTTCAGTTCAATAGAGGAGTAGAGTGTTATGAGTAATAAGATCAGAGTTGCAGTATTCGGAGCTGCCGGTTATGCCGGAGAAGAGCTGTTGCGCTTGCTGCTGCGTCATCCGTATGCCGAAATCACGGCGATCACTTCCCGTAAGAATGCCGGAGAAGAGGTTGCGACAGTGTTCCCCCGTTTTACCGGAGTTCCGTTGAAGTTTGTCACCCCGGATGAGGCGATGGCGGCGAAGAATTTTGATGCGGCGATTCTGGCGTTGCCGCACGGACTTGCCACTGAATTTGCGATTCCGCTGTTGCAGGCGGGCGTTAAGGTTTTTGACATTTCCGCCGATTTCCGCTTGAAGAGTACGGCGAAGTATAAAGAGTATTACAAAGATGAACACCCCGCGCCGGAGCTGCTCAAACAGGCGGTTTACGGTCAGCCGGAACTTTACCGTGAACAGCTTAAGACCGCCGACCTCGTTGCCTGTGCCGGATGTTATCCCACCAGCAGCATTCTGCCGACGGCTCCGCTGCTTGCGGCGAAGATCGCCCGTACCGATGGTATCATCATCTCCAGTTGTTCCGGTGTTTCCGGAGCTGGACGCAAGGTCGATTTGCCCTATATTTTTCCCGAATGTAATGAAAGTATCAAGGCGTATGCTCCGGTCGGCCACCGCCATTTGCCGGAAATCGAACAGGAATTGGCGTTTGCCGCCGGTGTCGATGAGGTCGTTTTGAACTTCATCCCCCATCTGGCACCGTTGAACCGTGGTATCAACTCCACGATCATTCTCAATGCCGCAGAAGGATGTACGCTTGAGAAAATCGGTGAAGTCTACGAAAAGGCTTACGGCAAAGAGCAGTTTGTCCGGGTTCTGCCCGCCAAGCGTTGCGCCGATACCAAGTACGTTTTTATGACCAACTGCTGTGAAATCGGTTATAACTACGATGCCCGTACCGGCAAAATCATCGTTACCAGCTGTATCGACAATCTGACCAAAGGTGCATCCGGTCAGGCGATCCAGTGCATGAACATCCGCTTCGGTGTGGATGAAGCTGCCGGTTTGCTTTGATATGGTCGAATACCGCACGGTAACGGCATTGCCGGAAGCGGCGCTGGAACAGTTGCGCAGTTTGTATATCGGAGCCGGATGGATAACGCCGGATGATACAGCGGACTTTCTGGTTCCGATGTTGAAACAGACTCAGGTCGCAGTCGGAGTTTTTGCCGGAGATGATCTGGTCGGTTTCGGCAGAGCAGTGTCGGACGGGTGTTCCGATGCGTATATTCAGGATGTCGTAGTCGCCCCTGAGTTCCGTAAACACGGGATCGGTTCCGGAATAATCCGCCGTTTGGAGCTGGAGCTGCGCCGGTGCGGAATAGATTGGATCGGATTGGTCGGAGAGCCGGGAACGGAAAGTTTTTATTCCCGGCTGGGATTGGAGAGCCGCAAAGGGTATACGTTGTGGACTTTTCCCGATGGTAAATCCGGCTGATTTTCAGAGATAAGGTAAATATGACCCAGATACGGAGACAGGATGTCTGAGAGAATTTCTCCTCTTCAAATATCACTCCTCAACGGATGTTCTGTTTTCGCTGTCTGGGTCTTTTTTTTGTGGAGATAATGATTATGGAAAAACTTTTGCTGCTTGATGCATACAGTCAGATTTTCCGTTCATTTTACGCTATAAGAGAGTTGAACAATGCGCGCGGAGAACCGGTCAATGCGGCGTATGTGTTCACCCGGCTGCTGTTGAAGCTGGAGAAAAGTTATCCGGAACGCAGCCGCATCATGCTCTTTGATTCCGGCAAAGTAGAGTTCCGTTTGAAGCTTGCACCGGATTACAAGGCCAACCGTCCGCCGATGCCGGATGCGTTGAAATCCCAGATCCCGCTGATAAAGAAGATTGCCGCCGCATTCGGGTGGAAGTTGTTTGCACTGCCCGGATTTGAAGCGGATGATCTGATCGGTATGATCGCCCGGAAATGCGGAAATTCCGGGAAAGTGCAAATCGTAAGTTCGGATAAGGATCTAGCGCAGCTGGTGACGGAAAATGTGACCATGCTGGTTCCGCAGAGCGGCAACAAAGGGGATTTTGAAGAACGCGGTATCGCGGAAGTCATTGCGAAATTCGGAGTGACGCCTGAGTTGATAGTGGATTATCTTGCATTGCTGGGGGACAGTTCTGATAATATCAATGGTGTTCCCGGTATCGGACCTAAAAGTGCGGTGGAGTTGCTGACCTCCTGCGGCAGTGCGGATAAGTGGCTGGAGGATACTGAACTGGTTGCAACCAGCCGGTTGTTCAAGAAACTTGACGGAAACTTTGATTTACTGCGGCGCAACCGGGAGCTGGTCAGGCTCCGGACTGATATGGCAGAAGAGTTGGATGCCGAACTGCCGGGGATGCTGGCAACGGCTGTTCCGGATTGGAAAGCGATCGCGGAAATATGCCGGGATAATCAGTTTAACTCCATCTTGAAGGATTTGCCTGAGGATGTTGCAAACGAGCCGGAAATATCTGCAACTGCGGATGATGACGAAGGTTTGCCGCTCTTTGATTTTATTCAAAAAAGCGAAATTAAAGAGGCCGATACGGCATCTGGAGATGAAAAAAATTCAAAAAAATCATTTCAACAGCTTGAACTTTTTTGAAAAAATGGAAAAACGGTGCTACATTAAGTAAATGTATTGTGTTGATATATCTCAAATTTTGTGAAACAAGCAGGGAGCGGCGATCTCGCTTGCTCCCGCGAGCCTTGCGGTCGTTGCCGCTCGGGTCGAGGACAGTAGTCCACTCCCCTTGCGGCTCCTCGGCAAAACTCCCGGATAGCGGCGCGATATCGCCGCCTGCGGGCTGGAGGCGCCGCCGCAGGTTGTATTTTTCACAAAAGTGAGATGTTGAATTTACTTCACTCTGGGAGATAGATAGTAATGAATTTAAATTGCACCACGTTGGCAAAAGAAGAACTTGAAGCATTGAGAGTAAAATTGCAGGCGGAATATGATAAATTCGCCGATATGAAGCTTGATCTCAATATGGCGCGGGGAAAACCTGCTCCGGAACTGCTTGACCGCAATACTGCGCTTTTGACCGATATGGACAAGTGGTGTGCTGCCGACGGGACCGATTGCCGCAATTACGGTGTGCTGGAAGGTTTGCCGGAGATGCGGAGCTTCTTCGGAGATGCGCTCGGCATCGATCCGGAGCGTATCATCATCGGCGGTAATGCCAGTTTGACACTGATGTACGATGCCATGGCGCGGTTGATGATGTTCGGTACTTCCAAGAGTTCTGCCTGGGCGAAAGAAGGCAAGTTGAAATTCCTCTGCCCCAGTCCCGGATATGACCGTCATTTCGCGATCACCGAAGAGTTCGGTTTTGAAATGATTACGATCGAGATGAACAGCGACGGCCCGGATATGGATACTGTGGAAAAGCTGGTTGCTTCCGATCCTGCAATCAAAGGTATCTGGTGTGTGCCGTTGTACAGCAATCCGCAGGGTATTTGTTACAGCGATGAGGTCGTCGCCCGTCTGGGTAAGATGAAGACGGCGGCGCCGGATTTCCGTATCTTCTGGGATAATGCGTATGGAGTGCATCACTTGTACGGCAAAACGAAGCTGGCTGACATCTTTGCCGCGTGCGAAGCCGGAGGCAACCCCGACCGTGCGTACTACTTCTTCTCCACCAGTAAAATAACCTTCCCCGGCGGAGGCGTTTCCATGATGGCGGCAAGCGCGGATGAACGTGCGTTTATCCTCAAGCACATGGGAATCCAGACCATCGGACATGACAAGCTCAATCAGTTGCGCACATTGAGATTTCTCAAAGATGCCAAAGGATTGGAAGCGCAGATGGAACGGCTCGCAGTTGAGCTGCGTCCCAAGTTTGAAATTGTGGCAAACACGCTGGAACGGGAACTTGCCGGAAGCGGACTTGCCACCTGGACTGCGCCGAAAGGCGGATATTTTGTGGCGCTTGATACCATGGACAACTGTGCCAAAGAGACGTTGCGTCTGGCGAAAGCCGCAGGTGTGACCATGACCGGCGCCGGAGCAACTTTCCCGGGCAAATGTGATCCCCGCGACCGCAATATCCGTATCGCGCCGACTTATCCGGATTGCAAAGAACTCCAGTTGGCGATGGATCTCTTCTGTGTATGCGTGAAGCTGGCAGGAGTGAAGAAGCTGTTGGGCGAAATTTAACGAAAGAAAAACAATATGAAATTTCCGACCGTAGAGAATGCCGCGCTGGTGATGATCGACATGCAGCAGAAGTTGCTGCCGGCGATGAATGATCCGCAAAAGGTGCTTGAGCGCACTGTCTTGATGCTCAATGGCGCCAGAGAACTTGGATTGGATGTGATCGTGACCGAACAGTACCCGAAAGGATTGGGGGCTACGGTTCCGGAATTGTCTGAGTTGTTGAATGAGAAGACTCCGGTGATTGCAAAAACTTCATTTTCTGTCTTCGGCTCAAATGAATTTTGCACGGCACTTGCATCCCGGCGGCGGGAAGTGTTGATTTTCTGCGGCGTGGAAGCGCATGTGTGCCTGCTGCAAAGTGTGTTTGATGCACTGGAACAGGGATTTGAAGTTATCGTGGTTGCCGATGCTGTGAACAGCCGCAAGAGCAGCGATCAGGAGTGTGCGCTTCAGGCGATGCGTGATCGCGGAGCGACCGTGCTTAACAGCGAAAGCGTATTGTTCATGTTGCTGCGTGATGCCGGAAATCCGGCGTTCAAAGCGGTTTCCAAACTGGTAAAATAAGTGGAAGGACTCTGAGAGATGGCGATTTTCAGCAGCGGTAAATACTCGACTTTGAGCATCAGCAAGCGGAACAAGATGGTCATTCCCGACGGAACCTGGATGAAGTGCAAAAATTGCAGTCAGACCTTGTATATCGACCGTTTGGAGGATAACTTGCAAGTGTGCTGGTGTTGTGAATATCACCTGCCTATGAGTACCGATGCCCGAATCAAACTCCTGACTGATGAAGGAAGTTTTGTGGCAGAGGATGAAGAGTTGCGTTCGGTCGATAAACTGGAATTTTTTGACTCCAAAAGTTATGCTGACCGCTTGAAAGAAAATATCAGCAAGACCGGAGACAATGAAGCCATCCGCTGCGGATATGCGACGTTGAATAATGTGCCGTTTTCTCTCGGCGTGATGAATTTCAAATTCATGGGAGCCTCCATGGGCTCTGTGGTCGGTGAGCGTATCACCCGGATGATCGAGCGTGCTACGGAGAACCGGCGCAGTGTGGTGCTGGTGACCGCTTCCGGCGGTGCGCGGATGCAGGAAGGCATTTTGAGTTTGATGCAGATGGCAAAGACCAGCGGTGCGTTGGCACGTCACCGGGAAGCCGGTTTGGGATATATCGTCATCATGACCAATCCGACCTACGGTGGTGTGACCGCAAGTTTTGCCTCGCTGGGGGATGTTATTCTGGCTGAACCCGGAGCCATGATCGGTTTTGCCGGACCGCGCGTGGTGCAGGAGACGACCAAATCGACACTGCCGGAAGGTTTCCAGACGGCGGAGTTCCTTTTGAACAAAGGATTGATTGACCGGGTGGTGGAAAGAAAAAATTTAAGAAAAGAATTACAATTCTTACTTGAAATTTTCCATAAGACGGTGTAAATTATAGAATATGCCGCGTTACGGACCCCGTGCGCTGTTAAAAACGCCAACCGGGTCAGGTGGGGAACCAAGCAGCCCTACGCGATTTTTGGCAGGCCATGGGTCATCTGTACGCGGCTTTATCTTTTTTCCGGTCAGCACGAACCGGATTATATTCACAGCCGCAGGCGGCAACACACATAGAAGAAAGATTCTGTTCATCATGTCTACAGTAACCAGAATTGACGGCCGGGCTTACGATGAGTTGCGTCCGGTGAATTTTATATTGGACTATCAATCCCACCCGCTTGCATCATTGCTGGTCAGCTGCGGCAATACGCGCGAGATCGTCGCGATGAGTGTTGAGGACAAAGTTCCGCAGTGGATGAAAAATCAGAAAGTTCCCGGCGGTTGGATCACCAGTGAATACGGAATGCTCCCCAGCGCCACCGGAGAACGGGTGCGGCGCGAAGCATCTGCCGGAAAGCAAAGCGGCAGAACGGTGGAAATTCAGCGGTTGATCGGCCGTTCTTTGCGGATGGCGGCGGATCTGGAACAGCTCGGTGAACGGACAGTGTACCTCGATTGTGATGTTATCAACGCCGACGGCGGTACCCGGTGCGCCGCGATCAGCGGTGCGGCGTTGGCGCTTGCCATTGGTTGTAAGAGAATTTTTCCTGTAAATACCAATCCGTTCAAGAATCTGGTGGCGGCAGTGAGCGTCGGTATCATCGACGGTGTGCCGATGCTGGATTTGTGTTACGATGAAGATCACCGCGCGGAGGTCGATATGAATGTCATCATGACCGAAGGCGGGGAGCTGGTCGAAGTTCAGGGAACGGCAGAGGGTGCGCCTTTCAGCCGTGCGAAACTCAATGAGCTTCTGGATTTGGCGGAACACGGACTCAAACAGATTTTTGCGCTTCAGCGTGAAGCGTTGGAAAGTGTGCGATGAGCAGCGAATATCAGGTCATAGCCCGTAAATGGCGGCCTCAGACCTTCCGGGATGTGGTCGGGCAGCAGCATGTGGTGCGGACATTGCGCAATGCGATAAGTTCCGGACGGACGGCGCATGCGTATTTATTTGTCGGACCGCGCGGAATCGGTAAGACCACATTGGCGCGTATCTTTGCCAAGGCGTTGAATTGCGAGCATCCGGTGGACGGAAATCCGTGCTGTGAGTGCGAAAGCTGCCGTTCCATTGCCGCAGAGCGCAGTCTGGCGGTTTTTGAAGTTGACGCCGCCAGTCACAACTCAACTGCCGACATGCGGGAGCTGGCGGATAATGCATTGACCAGTCCGGTTGGCGGCAAGTATAAGATTTATATTATTGACGAAGTCCACATGCTGAGCAAAGCGGCGTGGAACGTGCTGTTGAAAACAGTTGAAGAGCCGCCCGCGCATGTGAAATTTATTTTTGCTACGACCGAAGTTCATCAGGTGTTGCCGACGATCATATCGCGGTGTCAGCGTTTTGATTTGCTGCCGATCCCGACCCGGTTGATAATAGAGCGTTTGCGGTTGATTGCCGATACGGAAAAGGTCAATATCGATGATGATGCGATCTCCGCGGTTGCCCGCGCCGCCGAAGGCGGTATGCGTGACGCGCAGTCGCTGTTGGATCAGATGATTGCATTTTTTGCCGGTGGTGACGGTTCTGCGGTTACCGGGGAACAGGTGTTGTCACTTTTCGGTTTGACCGGGCGTCGGGAGCTGGATGCCATACTGGAAGCGATGTTGGGCAACAAGCCCGGAAGTGTGGTCGCGCGGGTCGGGGCGTTGGCGAAAAAGGGAAAAAATCTGGAAACACTCTTTGATGATATCCTTTCGGCATTGCGGGCGGTGAATTTGTGTACCATATTGAAGAATCCGGAAGAGCTGCTCGATGATGGTGCTGAAGCTGTGGAAAATTACCGCCGTCTGGCAAAGCTTGCCCCGGCGGATACGGTGCAGATATTGCTGGAGACGATTTCTCCGGTGGGCAGAGTGTTGCATGATGCGCTGAATAAACAAGTGTTTCTGGAAACGATATTGCTCAAAGCGATGCGGGAAGCGCACGCGGTGCGGCTCAACGATATTTTGGCGCGGCTGAATCAGTTGCGCAGTGCCGGAGAGTTGCAGTTCCTTGATAAGTTGCCGGTTGTTGAAGGCAAAGTTGCGCCAGCGGCGGTTGCCGAGACGGTGGAGATTGTTGAAGAGAGCGCGGCAGTGGAGAGTGTGGTTCCGCAGGTGGTGACGGAGGAGAGTGTCCCCGCCGCCGCTGTGATTGAAACACCCGTCGTTGAAGCGCCGATCGTCGAAGCTCCGGTCGAAGCTGTTGCTGAAACTCCGGTCATCGAAGCACCGGTCGAAGCTGTTGCTGAAACTCCGGTCGTCGAAGCTCCGGTCGAAGCTGTTGCTGAAACTCCGGTTATCGAAGCTCCGGTCGAAACATCGGTTGTGGGAACTCCGGTCATCGAAGCGCCGGTCGAAGCTGTTGTGGAAACTCCGGTTGTGGAAACTCCGGTCGAAGCAGAGAGTTCAGACGACAGCGACAATATCGAAGAAATTGATGCGAATATCGTTGCGGAATTGCCGATGGAGGTCATTGCCGCAACCGAAGATAAAAAATCATCTGACATCGGCGGTTCCGGACGGCGCAGTGTCGCCAACGATGAACCGCAGGCATTGCGTGAAGCGGTGAATAATCCGGTGGTACACGAGGTCGTCGATCTCTTTGCCGGAACCGTGATTGATGTTCACCGCTGACACAGCATAGCCGGATGGCGTTGAAATAGGCGTTTTTGCCGGAGCGAAAAGCGCATAGTTTTGTTGGACAAAAGGGGGATTACGCATGAAACTTGTTGTAGATAAGCTGACCAAGCGTTACGGCATGATAACCGCGCTGGATCAGGTGAGTTTTGAGTTGTCCGGCAGTGGTATCATCGGCTTTGTCGGTGCCAATGGCGCTGGAAAAACCACTGCGTTGCGGATCATGTGCGCTCTGGAAGAGCCGGACAGCGGAGATGTACTGCTGGATGGCGTTTCCATGATCGATTATCCGGAAAAGATGCGGTCGCGGATCGGTTTCATGCCGGATTCATTGCCGGATGCATCGGATATCACGGTGAAAGAGTATCTGGAATTTTTCATCAACTCCTTTATTGAAAAAGATAAACGCCGGGAACGTTTTGACGAAATGGCGGAATTTTCCGGCGTGGCGACCTTTCTGCCGCGCAAACTTGCGGAGTTGTCCAAAGGTATGAAACAGCGCGTTTCACTGGCACGGCTGCTTATCCATGACCCTGAACTTTTACTGCTGGACGAACCGGCCGCCGGACTTGACCCCCGCGGACGTATCGAGCTGTACAGCATGTTGAAAAAACTTGCCGACCGGGGAAAGATGATCTTTTTGTCATCACACATTCTCGCCGAATTGGAAAATATGGTCGACAGCGTGGTCATCATTGACCGTGGGCATGTTTTGCGTTACGGGCCGCTGGAATCGGCGGTCGTTGCCTCGCAGGCGCCGTTTGAAAAGGTGTCGTTCAATGCTCTCGGCGATGTGCCTGATGCGCTGGTGCAGGAGTTTATTCTGCGCAGCGGTGTGCGTAATCTGGTTCGCAACGGACGGATTTTTGAGTGCGAGATCGAATGTGTTAATTTTGCCCGGATGCTGATCGCCATGGGCGAGTGCCGTTTCCCGGTGGGATGGTTGAGACGGGTCGACCGCACGGTCGAATTGGAAAAACTTTTCCTTGATGTCACTGGAAGAGAGGTGTAATATGCAGGCGATGTTTATAAAAGAGATGCGGCAGTTTTTGCGTGGTATCCCGTTGAAGCTTTGTGCCGGATTGACTGTTTTGAGCTGGGTGATGATTGGCTTTGCCTGGAAGGTGAAAGCTCCGGAACTTGAAGCACTGCGTAACATGAGAATCGAAGATGCTCCCGGGTATGTGGCAGTTTACTTGTTCCAGCTGGGAATTTTGGCGGCGGCGTTTTTCGGATTGCTGTTTGTGCTGGGTTCATCCGCCGGACGGTGGCGGCTGGAATTGGGAGATCCGGCATTTTCACCGGGGATAACCACCTGCACTCCGGCGTGGAAACTGGCGCTGGGCAAATGGCTCGCGTTGATGTGCCAGATGTTTGCGGTGCTGCTGGTTGCCGGAATTTTGCCGTCGCAAATTTTTCAGTATGTTCCGGCAGTCAAGGTTATCAATGAGTTTGTGAAAGAGGCGGCGCAGAGCTCGCAGCTTTCCTCTCTTGAAGTGTTCCGGACGCTGGAGTACAACTGGGCGGTCGTGTGCGCTACGCTCTCCTGGGGAACGCTGACGTTGGCGTTGTGTTCTCTCAAACCGCGCAGCCGGGGAAAATTTGATCTTGGTTCGATTGCCGCGATGCTGGTTTTACTGCCGCAGACGTTGGTGCTGGTGTGCGGAGTGACTCTGGATAAATTCGGAATGTTTATCGTTATACGGACTATGGTCAGTGTTATTGCCGGGTTTACGTTGATCTGTTCCGGCGTATCGGCTCCGGCATCGAACCGATTGTTTTTGTTCAAGGTGTGGATGTTTGTTTCGGTGGTTGGTATTTCTCCGCTGTTGTACAAGTGGCAGGAGTTGTTTTCGGTGGAATTGTATGCTTCTGAACTGGTGGCAGCTGGAATATTTTTCCTCTTCTCATCGCTGTTTGAACGCGTGACCCAGAGCCGCCGGGTGCTGAGCGCATTGAGCAATCCGGTGTGGGCGGCGTTGAGTTTTCCTTTTACCACCGGGGCGCTGAACAGTTTTGTCCTGGGCGGAATATTTTTTGCTCTGGCATGGGGAATCTCTCCGGAGTTGGGCAAAGTCAATTTGGCGATGGTCGGTATATTTGCAGTTATGGCGGCGTTTGCCAACTTTATCGGATTGGTGAATGAGCGCAAGGCGTTCAAGATATCGCGGCTGCTGATATTTGTTCTTGCCAGCTTCGGTACGGTCATCGCGTTCGGAGCAATGGCGCAGCACGATATCAGCATCGATATGGAAAAATATGGTGATGTCTGCTGCATTGTTTTGCTGCTGTTAACGCTTGCTTTGTGTGCGCCGTTGATAAAATATTACAATTATCGGAAAAAGCGCTTGTAATTTTATTTTCACCATGCTATATTTAACCGTCCGGCAGGGGCATTGGAGTCTTTGCGGGCGGTTTTAATTTATCGTTTTTTGAGGTGAATACAATGTGTGAGCGTACACGTTTTTCGACCGGCAAAGGTCTTGAGGAGATGTTTTGCACACTCACTGCGGTTCCCGGTAGTGATTTTGCAAGTGAATGTGAAGAGCTTTATAACCGTTATATTTCGATGTTGGCAGATTTTTCTCCGGTGTGGGTCAAACTGCATTTGAGTGATATCACCAATCAGGCGGAGTGTGCCAAGCGGATATTCAGTGGCTTGGAGGGGGTGTTGGTGCTGATCGGACAACCTCCTGTCAACGGCGCGCGACTGGCACTTGAAGCATGGCATTTGCCGAAAGCGGCAATGCACCGCAACGGAGAGTGGAATCTTGAGAACTTCGATCTGCACTTTTTCAACACGCCGCAGTTGAGTACATCCGGTAGTGATGCGCAGATGCATGAGGAGTTTGCTGCTGTTGACAAAATCATATCTGCACGCAAAGGTACGATCGAAAATAATCTTCTGCGCACATGGATATATTGCCGTGATGTGGACAACAATTATGCCGGATTGGTCAAAGCCCGCCGGGAGTATTTTTGCAAGTGCGGCTTGACGGCAGATACCCATTATATTGCCAGTACCGGTATTGAAGGACAATCTGAGCAGTACGATCGTTTGGTCAGGATGGATTCGCTGGCAGTTTACCGGCATGAACGGGAGCAGATACAGTTTTTGTATGCGTTGGAGAACCTTTCTCCGACCAGCATTTACGGAGTTACTTTTGAACGGGCGACCCGGATGATCTACGGTGACCGTTCCCATTATTACATCTCCGGCACAGCAAGTATCGACAAAGAAGGCAACATATTGCACCTCAACGATGTCGGAACGCAGACCGAGCGGGTTGCCGACAATATCGAAGCACTGCTTGCCGAAGGGGAGGGGACTCTTGCCGATCTCAAGCAGGCGACCGTGTATTTGCGCGATGCGGCAGATTATCCGATTGTGAAAAAGGTGTTGGAACGGCGCTTTTGTGCAGAGACCGGATTGATTTTTGTCCGGGGCCCGGTGTGCCGTCCGGGATGGTTGGTGGAAATTGAAGGTATTGCCGTAAACAACAAGGGAAAAACTCAATTTAAAAATTTCATATAAGTGGCAGGAAAGGGGAATCTTTATGAGAGGATGCATATTGTCAGTTGCGATCTCTGCTGCTATTGCAGTGACCGGGGTTTGCCGTGCGGCGGAAAAACTCTATGTCAAATCCCGTGAAGTGGCACTGCGCAGCGCTGCCGACCGGGCGCTGGCGGCGGTTTGGCAGGAGCAGAAATTGATGCCGGTTTTTGAGGCAAGTGATAATCTTCTGGTGCGGCGGCTCTATCTTGACCTTGCCGGACGGCTGCCCAGTGTGGCAGAAGCAAAGAGTTTTGTTTACTCTCCCGATAAAGACAAGTATGAAAAGCTTGTGGACAAACTGCTTGGATCACCGGATTTTGTCGCTGTTTTCGGAATGCGTTTCGGCGACATGTTGCGGATAAAGTCGGAGTTCCCGATCAATTTGTGGCCCAATGCGGTATATGTTTATCAGCGCCGGGTGGAAAATTTTATTGAAAGCAATGAGCCGTATCACAAGTTCGTCCGGAGTCTGCTGCTTGCCCAAGGCAGTAATTTCCGGGTGGCGGAAGCAAACTTTTACCGGGCGCATGCTGACCGCTCGCCACTGGGAATAGCCAAAAATTGTGCGTTGACTTTGTGTGGGATCCGGCTGGACAAATTCCCGGAAAAAGAGCAGAAATTGTGGGCGAACATCTTTGAAGAAATCGGTTTCAAAAGCACCCGGGAATGGAAAGAGGAGATCGTTTTTCTCAAACGCTGTCCCGAACGGGAAATCATCCTGCCGGATGGTAAAGTGGTGAAAGTTCCCGCCGGAAAAGAGGCGCGGCGGATATTGGCTGATTTTCTTACCGGAGATCCGAAAGGAAAGAAGATGCTTGCCGATGCGTTGGTCAACCGGACGTGGTACTGGTTTTTCGGCAGCGGCATCGTCCCGGCCGGGGATGACCTTGCCGGAGCAAAAGCGGTGAATCCCAAGCTGCTTGACGTGCTGAGCAAAGAGGTTGTCAGCAGTAACTTTGATTTCCGCAAACTGTGCCGCACCATCGTCTGTTCAGCGGCGTACCGCAGTGCATCGTTTCAGGGCAAAGATACTGCGCGCAAAGCGACATTCTTTGCGGCGTACCCCATCCGCCGTTTGGAGGCGGAAATTCTGGACGACATCATCACTGATTTGTCAACGGTTCCGAGCAGTTATGCAAGCGTTATTCCGGAACCGTTTACCTTTATTCCGGGCAGTATGCGGACGATACAGATCGCTGACGGCTCTATCAGCAGTTCGTTTCTGATCCTCTTCGGCCGTCCGTCCCGCGATGCCGGAACACTGGCTGAACGCAACAATACGATCAATGCCAAGCAGAGATTGTTTCTGTTCAACTCCGGAGCGTTGTACCGCCGGGTGTGCCGGATATTGCGGCGCCGGGCGTATCAGCGTTTGTCGTTTGCAGGCAAGGTGGATGTGTTGTATTGGATGTTTTACTCCCGTTCCCCCAACGCGGCGGAGCGGGCGGTCATCGAAAAACGTTACAACGCGTTGCCGTCCAAACAGCGGTGGGCAATGCAGAATGATGTTGCGTGGATATTGGTCAATTCCGCAGAATTTTTACACCGTCACTGAAATTGGCAAGGAGGTGGCTTGATGGATAGACGTGAATTTCTCAAAGGATGTGCTGCTGTTGCCGCAGTCGGAGCGCTGGGCGGATGTGCAACTGCCGCTGAAGTCAAACATGACAGCAGCAGTGGGAAAAGTGGCAAAATAAAGAAACATGCCCGGTCGGTTATTGAAATCTGGGTGTGGGGCGGCCCCTGCCAGTTGGAAACATTTGACCCGAAACCTAAAGCCAGCCGGGATTATAACGGCGGTTTCGGTGCGATACCGACCAATGTGCCGGGAATTGAAATCAGTGAATTCTGGCCGATGATGGCAAAACTTGCAGATAAATATTCCATTATCCGCAGTATGACCCATCCCCATCGCGGACATGAGACGGCGACCTACTTGATGCAGACCGGAAGAAATCCCGGCGGCGGCAAGGTTTACCCCGCCATCGGTGCGGTCATCGCCATGTTCAAACGCAAAGAGTACAAAGGCGATGTGCCGCCGTATGTTATCCTGACAGTTCCGAAGGGACGGTTTTCTGAAGTCGGCTTTTTGAGTGAAGAGTTCAGCCCGCTGGTGACCGGCGGCAACCCCAACGCTCAGCGTTTTGTGGTTGACGGCATCGTGCCGCCCGGCGGATTGGGCAAAGAGGAACAGACCGCGCGCTTCGGTATGTTGGAGGAGTTGGATACCTTCGGCAAAAATGTTCCCGCCGGATTGCCGGTGATGCATGAATTCAACAGTGTCGGGAAAGATGCCCGGCGTGTGATCGAAGGTGACGGAGCCAAGGTGTTTGACCTTTCACTGGAAAGCGCCGAAACCCGGGATCGTTACGGACGTACGACCTTCGGACAATCCTGTTTGACCGCGCGGCGGCTGGTGGAATCGGGTGTGCCGTATATCACCATCAATGCGCAGGGATGGGATACTCATAAACGCCATTTTGAAACGATGAAAACCAAAGCTGCCGAGATGGATAAAGCGTTGTCCGCGCTGATTTCCGACCTCAGCGAAAAAGGGTTGCTGGATTCCACCATCGTCTGGTGGACAGGCGAATTCGGCCGCACGCCGAAAGTTGACTGGGAAGCTCCGTGGAACGGCGGCAGAAATCACTTTTCACGCTGCTTTACCTCGCTGGTCGCCGGAGGCGGTTTTGCCGGGGGAAAGGTGGTCGGAGCATCCGATGAAACGGCGAGCAATGTGGTTTCCCGCCCGGTGACACCGCAGGATATGCTGGGAAGTATATATGAGTTGTGCGGCATTGATCCGGATGGACCGCTGCCCAATCCCATCGGACTTGAAACGACAGTGCTGCCGCCGCAATCCAAACTCGGACGGTTGCGGGAAATTTACAAGGAGCTGGTATGATGAAAAAAAGTATGTTGATGCTGGCGGCGATGATCGCCGCATTGCCGGTGATGGCGATCCCGTATGCCGGATATTTGTACCCTGCCGGAATCAAGGCAGGTTCCACGGTACGGGTGTTGGTTGGAGGACAGACTCTCTACGGTGTTCAGGGCGGCGTGATCAGCGGCAAAGGTGTCCGGGTGAAAAAAGCGGTCGTCGTGCCGGGATTTCCCAATGTGCCGGGGTCGCAGCACCGCTATCTGGTCAAGTGGATGCAGGGAATAGAAAACGGCAACCCTGCCAAACCGGCGCTGCCGGAACAGAAAGTTGTCGATGAGTGGCGCAAATGCCGCTGGTGGGATCAGCTTGACCAGCTTGATACACTGGAGTTGTCGCTGGTTGCCCGGGGGTTGTTTGTGCGGCGCAACGCACTGCAGCAGACCCCGTCTTTGCGGCAAATGGTGATACTGGATATTGAAGCTGATGCCAATGCCGAACCGGGAGTTCGGGAATTGCGCCTGTACGGTGCGCGCGGCGTATCAGCGCCGAAGTTGTTCTTTGTGGACAAATGCGATCATTATCAGGAACCGTTGTACACGCCTCCCTACAAGAAAACGCCGGGAACGGTACAGGTCAAAGCGGTTCCTGCCGTTGTCAACGGACAGATCATGCCGGGAGAAACGGATAGTTATATCGTTAATCTCAAGGGCAGCACCGATTACACATTTATCTTGACCGGACGGCGATTTCAACCGTTTATCGGTGATGCGGTGCCGGGACACTTTCAGCCGGTCATCCGGATAATTGATCCGGAGGGCAAAGAGGTCGCATTTGCGGATGATGAATATTTTCTTCCTGACCCGGTGATGCGGTTCAAGAGCCGCAAGGCGGGAGATTATCTCCTGCAGGTACGGGACAACCTTTACCGGGGCAGACAGGATTTTGTCTACCGGGTGGCGATGGTGCCGGGAACGGTCAAATATAAAAATTCCGGACGGAGTTTTACCGAATATGATGAAGTTTCTGAATCAGAGGCAAAAGCACGGAATCTCTACGTCGGACGTCCGGTGGTGATAAATGGTACGCTGGCAAAGAGCGGCGAGCGCGATGTGTTCCGGTTCAAGGGCAAACGCGGAATGAAGTTTGCCGCACATCTGGCGGCGCGGCGGGATGGCTCACCTCTGGATGGAGTTTTGACTCTGATTGCTCCGAACGGCAAGGTCATCAAACAGCTGGACGATACGGCAAAAGAGCTGAATGTCGGCGAAGTTTTGCAGCAGACCGATCCGGAACTTGGTATGACACTGCCGCAGGATGGAGTGTATAAGATCGCGTTGACCGCGTTGAATGGTGATGGCGGCAAAGATTACCGCTACCGCTTGCGGCTGGGCGTGGAAGAGATGGATTTTAATGTCTTCACAGTGCGGTCGATGTGCAATATTGCACCGCGCGGCAGCGGCAGAGTAAATGTCAAAATCGAGCGTATTGCCGGTTTTAAAGGTGATATCCGGATTTACGGAGACAAGAGATTTGTTCCGGAACAGATAATCAAGGGCGATAAAAAGGATTACTCTCTTGTGCTGCGCAATCCGGCGAAATCGTTTACCCGTCCGCAGAATATCACGATTTTTGCTGAAGCGGAGATCAATGGACGGAAGGTGCGCAAGGCAGTGGTTCCTGCCGATATTTTCAATCAGGCGTTTGCCTACGACCATCTGCTGCCGGTGCGTTATTTCTGCATCGGCACCCGGCGCGGCGGCGGACGGCGGGCGGTCAAAAAGAAACCCACTGCCGCAGTCAAAGCTCCGGCAAAGTCAGCTCCGGCAAACGCTCCCGCAAAAGCCCCCGCAAAAGCTCCGGCAAAGAAGTAAAACGCGAAAAGTACATTACCCCCCAGGTAAAAAGCTGCAAAGAACAAAAAAGCGGCAGTCATCGGTGTTCACGATGACTGCCGCTTGTTATTGCAAAGGATTACGCTTCAGAGAAGCTGTCCTTGGGGGCGCCGCATTCAGGGCAGCACCAATCTTCGGGGATATCTTCAAAGGCGGTGCCGGGAGCGATACCGTTATCGGGATCACCTTTTTCCGGATCATAAACATAACCGCAGACGTCACAGATGTAGCTCTTCATAATAAACTTTCCTTTCTTTGATTATTTTGCGCACTTTGCACAAAGTTGTTCTGCCAACTGGAAACCGGCATCGAATGCGCGCTTCATCTCTTCATCCGACGGACGGTATTTTACCTGCAAAAAGGGCAGAGGCTGTTCCATTTTCATCAGGTTGATCTGCTCGGAAATCTGCTTTGCGCCCTCTCCGCTCCAACCGCAGGAGCCGAAAGCGAAGCCGATTTTATTCAGCGGTTTGAGACCGCGGACGTAGGTGAGAACATCCATCATCGCGGGGAAGACGTTGTTGTTCATTGTCGGCGCGCCGAATGCGACCAAGCCGGAATTGGCAACTTCAGTCATCACTTCACTGCGGTCACAGACGGCGAGATCGAGTATCTTGACTTCCATGCCCTGAGAGCGCACACCGTCGGCGAAGGCGCGGGCAAGCATTTCAGTTGCGTGCCACATGGTCGCGTAAATGACGACCGCCCGGGGAACGGGAGCCTGCGTGGCAACTTCGTGATAAAGTGCCAGAACTTTGTCAAAATCTTTGCGGATCAGCGGACCGTGATCCGGAGCAACGATTTTGATATCCAAATCGAGCTGCGGCAGAGATTCCAGCAGAGCAAGAACTTTTCCGCTCTGGACGTTGATGATGTTGCAGAAATATTTCCGCGCTTCATAGTCCAGAATATCTACCGGATATTCGTCTGCCCAGAGCTTGCTTCCTGCCAGATGCATACCGAAGGCATCCTGCGAAAAGAGGACCCCGTCGCGGTCATAGAAACTTACCATGCTGTCGGGCCAGTGGAGCATACGGGTTTCCACAAAAGTGATATTGCCCTTGCCCAGAGAGACCGAACTTCCATCCGGAACGACTTCTGCATCAATGCCGTAATAAGGCTTCAACGTCTTAGCTCCGAAAGAGGAGGCGAACACCTTTTCCGGTTTGATGGCGGCGATAGCTTCCGGCAAGGAGCCGGAGTGATCCGGTTCCGAGTGGTTGGAGATGATATAGTCGATTTTTTCCAGCGGAACGACCGACGCCACCCGCTCCAGCATT
Source organism: Lentisphaeria bacterium (assembly GCA_017462015.1). Taxonomy (GTDB): domain Bacteria; phylum Verrucomicrobiota; class Lentisphaeria; order Victivallales; family Victivallaceae; genus UBA1784. Next base: position 12,584 of record JAFTRX010000120.1, on the reverse strand, counting down.
TCGGAAGCGAACTCTTTTTTTACCGTATCGACAAGGGTGATCTTGTCATCGATTATCAGAAACGCGTTATAAGTCGTGCCGCGCTGGGTTTTATAACCGTGAAAATCGCGGACGTGCCAGTCAACGGCACCGACCCAAAAGACGTTTTCGGATATTTTTTCTGCTTTGAAACAGGTATTCATTTCAACGATCCATCCATATTCCGTGCAAGTTGCAGCTGATACGCGCGCGAAGTTCCGGCGAGTAAGGGACGTCAAAGAGGACTTCCGGTTTAACTTCTGAAGTCAGCTCCATGCGGATGCACTGACCGTTGGGCAGGAGAAGTTCGACCCATTCGATGAAGTGTTCGGGCGTTGCCGGATGGGCAACACTGCCGACTTTGACCACAGTGCCATTGCCGGAAGCTTCGATGACGGGAACATGTTTTTCCTTTGCCGCATCAACGGTGTTGGGTTTCTGTTGTTCCATCGGGATGCCGCAGTAGAGAGGAGCTTTGACACTCTCCGTACCGGGGGCGGTCACCATCATCTGCAGTTTGCAGCGGGAGCAACGGTATATTTCCTGATTTTTCATATTGTTACCTCCTGAGTTTCAGTGGAGTGGCAGTGATTGCACACACCACAAAGTTCTATTTTAAGTGTCCGGCATCCCAGTGCCGGAAGCAATTTCTCCATTTCGTGCTGTAATTTGACGAGTTGCGTGTCTTCGACATCACACACTCTGCCGCACTCCGGGCAGCGCTGGTGCGGATGCATGGCAATGTTGCCGTCGAACCGCCGCAGTTCACCGCCGCAGTCCACTTTCTGAACCAGTCCGGCATTGGAAAATTGTTCGAGATTCCGATAAACTGTCGCCAGACTCAAATGGGGCATACTTTCAATGAGCATGGAGTGCAGTTCTTCGGCGGTGGGATGAGTTTTTACTGAACGCAGCGCGTTCAATATTGCTTCCCGCTGAACAGAGCGTTTCATTTTTACCTCCATGCTGTTAAATTTAAAACTGATAATCAATCCTACTTATAATATATTGGATTCTTGCCGATTTTCAAGCTGCTTCTGTAAAAAAAACGTGAAATTTCTGTTTGTTTATTGCAATATCAGATAAAATGGTGTATTTTTATACGTTGTATATGCAGTAGTTTTGGTAATGACCCGAATTTTGTGAAACGCGGAGGTTCAGAAAAAAGTCTGAACTCGACCGGCGGATGGATCGTGGTGCAAGGTTGTGGGTAAATCAAGGCGAATCCGAGGGAGTGTACGACTGTACTCGACCGAGGATGAGTCCGTAGATTTGCCCGCAAGATTGCCCGCGAGGCGCCGCCGCAGGTTGTATTTTTCACAAAAGGTAATTTGGAGCTTGTGTGCTATGGGCGAAACAAATATTGAAAATCTTTCTTTTGAAGCAGCACTGCAGGAGCTGGAGCAGCTGGTAGGTAAAATGGAGTCCGGCGGTTTGTCGCTGGATGAATTGGTCAAAGGTTTTGAACGCGGTCGCATGCTGACCGGTCATTGCCGCGCTCAGCTGGATGCGTTTGAGCGGAAAATAACTTTGCTTACCCGTGATGACGGTGGCGATGGTGTCTGGCGTGATTTTGATCCGTCGGCGCAAAATGCTCCTGATTCCGCCCGTTCAGCTGCCATATACAGTGATGATGTGCCTTTTTAATAGTTATCCGGAGTTATTATGAAAAAAATTCTTGTTGCCGGCGGAGCCGGTTATATCGGCAGTGCGTGTACGGAATATTTGCTTGACCGCGATTATGAAGTTGTGGTCTTTGATGCGCTTTTCACTGGGCACCGGGATGCGGTCGATCCGCGTGCGCGGTTTGTTCAGGGTGATCTTGCTGACAGAGATGTGGTAATTGAGTTGTGTAAAAAAGAAAAGTTTGATGCGGTGATGCATTTTGCGGCATTTTCCCTGGTCGGTGAATCGATGCAGAATCCCTCCAAATATTTCCGCAACAACCTCGCAAGTGCCATCAACCTTGCTGACGCCGCCGTTGAAAGCGGCGTGCAATCGTTTGTCTTTTCCAGTACAGCTGCAACTTTCGGTATCCCGGACGAAATGCCGATATCCGAACATGCATCGCAGATTCCGATCAACCCTTACGGTGAATCCAAACTCTGTTTTGAAAAAGTACTTCATTGGTACAGCGAGATCCACGGATTGAAATATGCTGCCCTCCGTTATTTCAACGCCGCCGGAGCAACTGCGCTTCACGGCGAAGACCACCGTCCGGAGAGCCATCTTATTCCGCTGGTATTGCAAACCATCCGCGGCAAACGTGAGAAGTTCATGCTTTTTGGCGATGATTACGATACACCGGATGGCAGCTGTATCCGGGATTATATCCACATTCTCGACTTGGCGCAGGCGCATGAAAAAGCGCTCTATGCTAAAGAGAGCGGACATTACAATCTCGGTACCGGCAATGGTCTTTCGGTGTTTGAAATCGTCCGTGTCGCCGAAGCTGTGACCGGAAAGAAGGTCAATCTGGAAGTTGCGCCGCGCCGTGCCGGTGATCCGCCGCGCCTGATCGCCTGCAGTGAACGCGCCCGGAAAGAACTCGGTTGGCAGCCGCAATTTGAAGATGCTGAAACGATAATCGAATCCGCGTGGAAGTGGCAGCAGCTTTTTCCTGAAGGCTATGCTCAGTGAATAATGCCCGGGGGAGAAAATATGCAATGGTTTGAATTGGGGCCGTTTACCGTATTTGACGTGGAAACCACCGGAATGAGCCCGGTCAATGACCGGATCGTGCAGATCGCTGCTGTCCGGATCGACCGCGACGGTGTGATTTCCCGGTGGCAATCGTTTGTCAATCCGGGGCGGAAAATACCTGCCGGTGTGGTCGCGGTACACCATATAACCGACGATATCGTAAAAGGCGCTCCGGCATTTGCCCGGGTCGGATATGAATTTCTGGACTTTGCCAAAGATTCAACATTGGTTGCGCACAACGCCCGGTTCGATCTGGGATTTCTTCAGGAAAGTCTCAATCGCACCGGATTACCGTTGTGGAAGGGGAAAACCCTTGATACCTTGCGGTTGATAAAAACCACCCATCCGCATTTGCCATCGTACAAACTGCAAAGTTTGCGTGCGATATTCCAGCTGGATTCCGCTGACGATATGCAGGCACACCGTGCAGATGCAGATGTAGAGTGGACTCTGCAGCTCCTCGGCATAGCTTTAAAAGCTGCAATGCAAAATTGACTTACGGCGGCGCATTGTGGGCAATCTCTTGGCAAATCAGCGGACTCATCTTCAGTCGAGGACGTAAGTCCACTCCTTCAGCTTCGCCTTGATTTACCTTCGACCTTGCCTCACACTGCATCCGCCGGTCTATATCTTAACTTTTACGGCGGCGCCTCGCGGGCAATCTTGGGAGCAAATCGGCGGACTTCCGGCTTCATTACATTACGCCGCGACAAGCATCCTCGAAAACAAGTACACCTTGCCACGGCGGAGCTTCTGCGGAGACGGGTCCCTCGGCTTCGCCTTGATTTACCCCCAACCTTGCGCACGATGCATCCGCCGGTCTATATCTTAACTTTTACGGCGGCGCCTCGCGGGCAATCTTGGGAGCAAATCGGTCGCCGGTCTATATCTTAACTTTTACGGCGGCGCCTCGCGGGCAACTGTACTGGAGAAGGGAAAAATTCTTTTCACGAGAAAAAGCCGAACATCGGCAAAAAGAGAAAATCACGCAAAAAAAAGAAAGCAGGTGTTTTGCTCAGCGGCAACACGACGTACAATAAGCCCGAAGATGGACCCGATAAACATAATTGTTCCGAGACAAACCTGCTTTCTGGTGCATAACATAATATCTTGTGCTGAAAAAATCAAGTGCAGCTGCCTCTTTTTTTGTAAAAAATCACCACGATACCATAAAATCCGCGATTGGTCAGATTTTGTTTTGCGCGCGTGTGCTTGCAGACTGTCTTTTACGAAACATCCGCGACTCACTCTGATGGAAAGACCAGTATCCCAAAGCGAGTGGAGTCATAAGTTTCGCGCAATGTTTGCGGGAAAGTACTCAATTCTCTTCCGGAGAGGTGACGTCCGTAATTGTTGCGGAGAACCAGCATCGTCCAGTTTTCACTGCTGCAGAAATTCAATCCGTGACGGCGCAGTATCGACAGCGGAATGGTGGTGCGGACACGCCAAGAGCGGTCAGTATCCCGGTTGTCATTGATGGTTCCATCGACTTTTACTTCATGTTTGACCGCAAGTTTTTCCGACAACTCCGGCAGCAGTGCTCCGGGGCCGGGGTACAAAAACGCATTGTGGATGCCTTTGGCTGTAACATTGAACTCCCATACCGCAGTGTGCTTGTCCGACTTGAGGATGATTTGTATTGAGTCTGAAACGTTGTATAATTTTTGCACTGCGGGCGACTGTGCATCACAGATGATATCTTTGTCGACAAGGTAGGTGTCAACGTAGAAATTTTCTTTATCCATGCTGCATCGGAATGCCGCTTTCTCTTTCGGCAGCCGGTTGAATTCATGAACCCATTCTACTTTGACGCGGAGCAGATTGCCGCAGAGCGGTGAGCAGTTTTCGTGGCATTTTGTGTTTGCCGGATGAATTTGGATCTCCTGTCTTGCCAACTCTGCTCCGCTGGTGCAGATGATTGCACCCATGGTGATAACTGATGCGAGAATCTGTTTCATGATGTTATTTTTTCTCCGGGTCAAGGTTGATAAATTCAATTTCAGCATAATATTCTGTCGAATGGAAGCCGCATGTACACTGCGGGTAACTTGATTGCTCCCGGAAGGGCAGGTAACGGGAGAAGTTGTACCGTGAGGACATGACAGTCCATTTGTTTCCCGCTTCAAAGCGGATGCCGTAGCGTTCCAGCTCTTTCCGGGGAATGGCGATGATGCCGATCCAGGAACGGTCTTTGTCGCTGCCGTTGTTCAATGTACCGTTGATTTTGGCATCGATTCTCAATTCTGCCGTCATTTTTTCATAAATGGACGGTACTCCAAGCGTACCTCGCGCCGGAAAAAAATAGGTGGTGAAAAATTTATTCGGCGTGCAGTAAAATTCCCAGTAATAGCTTCTGTTTTCAGGTTTTACAAATACTTCCAATACATCGCCGTCCAGAAAAAATACGCCCTGATTTTTCTTGGCGATCGTCATTACATCGCTGTCCGTCATGTCGGCGCGGACGAAAAATGTATCATCATTGTAAAGATATTTTATCGTACCTTTTTCCATCGGCAGTGCGTCAATAAGGGTGATGTCGGTCACATAGCACATCAACGGATAGGAGGGCATTTTGTCCCACAACGGCGAGTTGAGGGCATTTTCAAAAGTCAACTCTTTAGAGTAGCCGACTTTTACTGTCGGACGGTAGGTTTCAGGCGGTGTATCCGGTATTTGCACCACCGGTATCGCCTTCAGCATAACACACATCGTCGCGATGATGAAAATAAATGTATTTTTCATATTTTCTTTGCAGTTCAAAGGTTTATATCGTTTTCCCGGTAACTTATCGCTTCGAGGAGATGGTCATCGGTAATCTTTTCGCATCCGGCGAGGTCGGCGATGCTTCGTGCGACCTTCATCAACCGGGTGTATGCCCGCGGGCTGAGTTTCAATCTGGAAACGGCATCTTTCAGTAATTTTTCTCCAGATGCGGACGGAACACAGAACTTCTGCAGCAGCGCGCTCTCCAGTTGGGAGTTGCTGTAAATACCATACGGCGCATAACGTTTCTGCTGCCGGTCTCGTGCCGCCATGACCCGTTCCCGGATGACGGCACTGGATTCTCCGGACGGCGCACGCAACAGCTCATCCTGAGACAACTGTCTTACAGTTACCCGCAAATCAATGCGGTCGAGCAGCGGGCCGGAAAGTTTCTTAAGATAACGTCTCTTTTCTTCGGCGGTACATTTACAGCCCAGATCAACTTCACCCCGGCCGCACGGACACGGATTCAACGCTGCGCAAAGTATGAAGCGGGCAGGGAAGGTACAGCTTCCTGCCGCCCGTGAAACGGTTACAACGCCGGTTTCCAGCGGCTGCCGCAACACTTCCAGGACGTTCCGTTTGAATTCCGGCAGCTCATCGAGAAACAATACTCCGTTGTGGGCAAGGCTGATTTCTCCGGGGCGCGGATCTCTGCCGCCGCCGATCAACCCCGCATCGGATATGGTGTGGTGCGGCGCCCGGAAAGGACGTGCATTTATCAACGGCTGATTTTTGGACAGCAGCCCCAGCACGCTGTGTATCCGGCTGGTTTCCAGCATTTCTGCCATACTCATCGGCGGCAAAATGGATGCAAGGCGCATCGCGAGCATGCTTTTTCCAGTCCCCGGCGGGCCGCTTAAAATCGAATTGTGCCCGCCGGCGGCGGCGATTTCCAACGCTCTCCGGGCGGCAAGCTGACCTTTGACTTCGGCAAAGTCCGGCCCGTTGACTGCCGGCCGAAACTCGGTTATTTCAGCTTTACACGGCGTGCCGCGTCCGCGATTGAGCAGTTCCACTGCTTCCCGCAGCGAGTTTACCGGAAAAACCGGATATTTCCCTTGCGCCGCCAGTGCCGCTTCTTTGGCATTGCTTTCCGGAACCAGCAGCGCGGATATACCGCCTTCGGAGGCAAACATCGCTGCAGCCGGTACTGCGCCGCGCACCGGTCTGGTGCTGCCGTCAAGTCCCAGTTCGCCAAGCGCGGCAATGCGTCCGAGCCGTTCCGGGTCAACGACACCCATTGATCCGAGTATACCCAGGGCGATACCCAAATCGAAGGAACTGCCCTCTTTCTTCAAGTCGGCAGGAGCCAGATTGACCACGGTGAATCCGCGCGGCACCATGTATTGTGAACTTATAAATGCGGAGTGTATGCGGTCACGGCTTTCCCGTACCGCCGCATCCGGCAGACCGACAATGGAGATGGCGCTGTCTTTGATGCTGGTCGATGCTACTCCTGTGGGATTGACTTCGATCTCTATTTTGAACGCATCAATACCGATAACGGTTGCCGAAAACAGTTTTGCAAGCATGATTATGTCCTTTTATTGAAACATCCGCGCCCGAATGATATTGTTTAAATCGTTCAATGCCGCCATTCCACGGAAGCACCGCCAATCTGAAGTTTCATGGGATAAACCGCACATATCCAGCGGCATTGCCGCTTCATGGATATTTTCTGTGCCGGGGGTTCCTTGCAGTTCCGGCGCACGGCGCACCTGATTCTTCTCCAGATCGACTGCGCACACTCTGCGGTGCGGAATCTGGAACAAGGTCAGGAAAAAACTTGCGGCAAATTCCGCACCGGCATTTTCGCTATCCTCTGCCGGGAACATGGTGTAATTGTCCTTGTATTGTGCCGCGACCAGCGACTTGCCGTTCTGGCAGGAAAATTTCGGATATGCGTTAAAGAGCTGGCGTTTGCGTTTGTCCCACTCTTTCAGCAATCTTGCGCTTTCCGCTTTCAGCATCTCCTGCAATATATGCCGGGGATGGCGGCAGTTGAACATGCTGAAAAGCTCCTCTATCTTCGCAAATGTCACATGTCCGCGCAGATTGAAAATAAAACGCATCACATCCGCCGGACAGCAAAACGGTAAACTCTCCCATAAAAGTTTTCTTCTTACCCCCCGGACATCCACTAATGTAAATTCACTTTTTTCCGGGACGTAAAGTATATTGCCCAAATGCGCATCGGTGTGGAAAAATCCACTGCGCTTCCACTGGCGGAGAAAGTCGATCAACTCTGCGGTGAACTTTTCTGACACCGGGTGTTCAAAAAGATGATCTTCCACCGTGACCGCACTATTTACTCCCCGTGTGATGAGGTAATTGCCATCTTCACACTTCCCGTGTGCCAGGTGTTCCACGACCGCGATTTTCCGGCGCCGGAGTTTTTGTGCTGCGGCAAACTCTTTGGCAAAGGTGTGATTTTTCCTCGAGTCGCGCTTTATAAAATAGCCGTTGTGGAAAAAAACTTCCCGCACCGGGTTGTGCTTTACCATGACCGCGCCGTCCAGAAGCCGCTGCGGCGGATGGGGAAGTTCGTTCTCCACCTCGCGGGAATCAAAAATCCATTTATCCTTCGACATACTCTATCCTGGCTGTAAGAAACATGGTTCCGGCGTACCGCTTCAACGAAAACTTGCCATTCTTCGGTATTCTGCAAAGAAATTCCCCGGCTGCGCCCGGGTGATCCGGTATCTCCCAAAATAATCTTGTACCATTCATATTTTTGCAGAAATATTCATCACTTATCAGTTGTCCGAATATCTCGGCACTTGTCTGATACGGCGGGTCGGCAAAGATAATATCCGGCACTCCGCGCAGACGCGGCAGGTAACTCCGGCTCTGCGCAGCATCACACTGAAGCACGCTCATCTGAGCTGTAACTCCGGCGGCTCTTACCCGGCGGATGTTTTCCTCAATGTATCTTATATGATCGGCATTAAGTTCCACCATATACGCACTTTCCGCTCCGCGGCTCACCGCTTCCAGCGCCAACGCTCCTGAACCGGAACACAGATCAACTATCCGCATTCCCGCTATATCGCCCAGACTGTCGAACAATGCTTTGCGCACTCTTCCTGCTGTCGGGCGCACCGGCATACCCTCCGGCACTGCCAGTTCCACACCTCTTGCCATTCCGGCGATAATATTCATTATATTGCAACTTCTCTTTTTATTGTCTCGTTTGTGGTGTCTTGCAAAATTTGGGACATTATCTGAAAAATACTGCACCGTCATAAAATAGCATTGTTTCATCAAAAATTCAAAATATTTTACATAAAATCATTGAATTTTAAACTTTTTCTCCATTTCCCTATTGACATCCTTATTTTTACGCACTATATTATATGGATATTACAGCCGCTTTCGCTTGCGGTACAACACTTTAAACACTGGAGGTTTTCAATAGGAAACTTTTGAATGAAAAATTTGAACATTTTTTGCGATTTTTGATGTCGGCGGGGGGGCGCGTTTTCAGCACCTGGCAATAGCAACCATCCCGGCGGTTATGGGAACTGGCAAAAACAACCATCCCGGCAAGACGTATCTTCAAGAGAGGATTTTGTTCCTCTATCCTCAAAGTCTTCTCTTCAAGGTATGTCAAAAATCCAAAAAATCCAAATGTTTTCGTTCATTGGAAAAATACTTGATTTCAACTGTCCTCACGGAGATTTATCCATGATTTCTCCACCATCTTTTTTCTAACGGAAAAGTTTACTGATGGCGGCGGGTTTCTTGTTTTTCCGGAGGTCCGGTTTATTTTTTGGATTTTTCATTCGGTTTTTGTGACCGTCTGTTTCTTCTGAAAATACTCCTTTCAACAACAGGAAAGGTTTATTTTATGACAGCAGAAAAAAAATTCGTCTATTTCTTCGGTGCCGGTGCATCCGAAGGCAATGCCCAAATGCGTGATCTCCTCGGAGGTAAAGGCGCCAACCTTGCCGACATGGCTTCCCTGGGTCTCCCTGTTCCTCCGGGATTCACCATCTCCACTGAAGCCTGCGCCGAATACGGTGTCATCGGTAAAGAAAAACTCTTTGCCAAGATCGCTCCCCAAATCAACGATGCTCTCAAACGTCTGGAAGCTGCCACCGGCAAAACTTTCGGTCACGGCCCCCATCCGCTTCTCGTTTCTGTCCGTTCCGGTGCCGCCGCCAGTATGCCCGGTATGATGGACACCATCCTCAACCTCGGTCTCAACGATGAAACCTGTCAGGCAATGATCGCTCTGACCGGAAATGAACGTTTCGTTCTCGACTCTTTCCGCCGTTTCATTCAGATGTTTTCCGACGTCGTTCTTCACGTCAACTTCGATGAATTTGAACACGCTCTCGAAGCTGCCAAAAAAGCCAAGAATGTCAAACTCGATACCGAACTCGATGCCGATGATTTGCGTAAACTTATCGCCGTTTACAAAGAAATCGTCAAAAAATCTACCGGTTCCGACTTCCCCGCCGACCCCATGGAACAGCTTTATCGCGGCGCTCAGGCGGTTTTTGATTCCTGGGACAACCCCCGCGCTATCCGCTACCGTCAGCTCAACGACATCCGTGGTCTGCTCGGTACTGCGGTGAACATTCAGGCGATGGTCTTCGGTAACTCCGGCGACAACTCCGCAACCGGTGTTGCCTTTACCCGCGACCCCTCCACCGGAGACAATGAATTTTTCTACGGCGAATTTCTTATCAACGCCCAGGGCGAAGACGTGGTTGCCGGTATCCGTACTCCCCAGCAGATCACCATTGCCGGTTCCCGCAAATGGGCGGCTTCTCAGGGCATTTCGGAAGCTGACCGTGCCGGCAAATATCCCTCTCTGGAAGAGGCTATGCCCAACTGCTTCAAGGAACTTGATGCCATCCGCATAAAACTGGAAAACCACTACAAAGATATGCAGGATCTTGAGTTCACCATTGAAAACGGCAAACTCTACATGCTCCAGACCCGTAACGGTAAACGTACCGCCGCGGCGGCGGTCAAGATTGCCATGGATCTGGTTAAAGAGAACCTTATCGACGAAAAAACTGCTGTCCTCCGGGTCGAACCCCAGCAGCTTGACCAGCTTCTCCATCCGGTCTTTGTCAAATCTGACGAAGAGAAAGCGGAAAAACTCTGCGTCGGTCTGCCCGCCAGCCCCGGCGCTGCCACCGGTCAGGTGGTCTTCTCCGCCGAAGATGCTGAAGTCTGGGCGGATGCCGGTAAAAATGTCATCCTCTGCCGTATCGAAACCAGTCCCGAAGATATCGGCGGTATGCATGTCGCTCAGGGTATTCTCACCACCCGCGGCGGTATGACCAGTCACGCCGCTGTCGTTGCCCGTGGTATGGGCCGCTGCTGTGTCGCCGGTTGCGGCGATATTGAAATCGACTACGAAAACAAGACTTTCATCATCAACGGTACCGTGGTCAAAGAGGGTGATTACATCTCTCTCAACGGTTCCACCGGTGCGGTTTATCTGGGTAAGATCAACACCGTTGCTCCCGAATTGAGCGGCCCCTTCGGCGACATTATGGCTCTGGCGGACAAGTACCGCAAGCTCGGTGTCCGTACCAACGCCGACACTCCGCACGATACCGAAGTTGCGGTGAAGTTCGGTGCTGAAGGTATCGGTCTCTGCCGCACGGAACACATGTTCTTTGAAGGCGACCGCGTCAAAGCCTTCCGCCGGATGATCCTCGTTTGCGAAAAGGTCAAACGGACCAAAGAAGCCATGGGTGTCCGCAGTGTCGATGAGCTTTTGGCCAAAATCACTCCGGCTGACGATGGTTACGATGCCGTTATCCAGTTCAAGAAAGCTCTGGATGTGCTTCTGCCCTTGCAGAGAGGCGACTTTGAAGCGATGTTCAAAGCTCTGGATGGCCGTCCCTGCATCATCCGCTTCCTCGATCCCCCGCTCCACGAATTCCTGCCCCACGACGACAGAGGTCAGGCTGAAGTTGCCACTGAACTCGGCACCACCGTCGAAAAAGTCCGCAACGCTGTCGCCGCTCTCAATGAAATGAACCCGATGCTCGGCCATCGCGGCTGCCGTTTGGGCATCTCTTATCCGGCTGTGACCGCCATGCAGGCGCGTGCCGTTGCCGAAGCTGCGGCGGCAGTGAAGAATTCCAAACCGGAAATCATGATCCCGCTGGTCGGTAATGTCAAAGAACTTGCCGCCCAGAAAGCGGTCGTTTTGAAAGCCATCGCTGATGTCGAAGCGGAAAAAGGTGTCAAACTTGATATCAAGATCGGTACTATGATCGAAGTTCCCCGCGCCGCTGTCACTGCGGATAAAATCGCTTCCGAAGCTGAATTCTTCTCCTTCGGTACCAACGACCTTACCCAGATGGGATGCGGTTTCTCCCGCGACGATGCCGGTAAGTTCCTCGGCGATTACGTCAAATGGGGCATCTACGATTACGACCCGTTCCAGGTGCTGGATACCGAAGGTGTCGGAGAACTGGTGCGTATCGCGGTGGAAAAAGGACGCCGTACCAATCCGGATATCGTTCTCGGTATCTGCGGCGAACACGGCGGCGAACCCAAGACCATCGGTTTCTGCCACGAAGTCGGTTTGAACTACGTTTCCTGCAGTCCTTTCCGCGTGCCCATCGCCCGTCTGGCGGCGGCGCAAGCAGCGTTGCGCGCAGAGAAGTAAGTTCTGCCGGTTACAGCAGAACAAGCTGAATATAAATAAAGGGCTGTTGCTCACCTTTTGGGAGGTTTTGCAACAGCCTCTTATCTTTTAATGTTTCGCTATATTCCCATTGGGGGGAGATAATTTGATAAGCTTTTTGCAACCAACGGGAGCAAAAAATACTCCGCTTTTCGCGGAAGGGGTGGGGTTTGGGGAGGGGAAACCCTCTTTTCTCGTGAAAAGAGGGTTTCCCCTCCCCAAAAGTCATCTCCCCTTTTCGGGAACAGAGCTTATATAAAAAATCCGGAGGAAATTGTTTGTTTCCTCCGGATTTTTTGGTATGCGCGGCACGCGCATTGACTCGTCGGTGAAAGTCCGATACAGGCTTGTCAGTAGGAACTGTTAGCGAAAGCCAAGGGTGTCCATCGTGAGGTGGAATCTGAAAGAAGGCAATAGCAAAATCCCGGTCTGA
>JAFTRX010000119.1 GCA_017462015.1 Lentisphaeria bacterium | reverse complement strand
GGTGTCCAGAAAGTCCGGATTGTTGTTCTGCAAAAGGTAGTCCACGGCGTTGCGGATCTTGTTTTTCAACGGTGACGGGAAAATCTCCTCAGCGATCCTTGCTCCGATGACGGCGGCGAGCATTTCGTTTTCGTCCAGGAGTGCCGGAGCGATAAAATCCCAGCCGTGATGTTTGAGATAATAGCCGTTTCTGGCGCGGTCATAGGCAAGCGGACAGCCGAATTCGTGCTCTAAAACTTTCATATCCCGCAGAATGGTCTTTTGCCGCAGTCGATTTCCAACTCTTCCTCGACGGCGATGCGGCGAAACTCTTTGACCAGTGTTTCGGAGTTCGGATAACGGTTCTCTTTCAACAAAGCGGCAATCCGCATCAGGCGGTGAAGTTGTGATTTCTGCATCGGCATTGCTCTTATCTCCCCCAAAAAATTCAAAATTTTTTATGCTCGCAACAAGACAGGACACAAGATGTCCACTTTCCTATAATATATTATGAGTAAAACCAAAATACAAATCGCCAAGGAGGTAATTATGTTGAAAAAAATCATTGCTCTGTTCAGCCGTCCTGCTCCGGAAAAACCGTACACGCCGCCCCGGCAGGAGTATTGCTATCAACCGGAATTACCCTTTAAGTGAAATCATGTTTAAGAATTTTTTAGCCTTTTACGGGGCAATGCGGCTGTTGGAAGATGCCAGCCGTCCATCACCTCCGAATAAAAACAGAGATGGAAGCGGCGCACTCGGCTGCGGATGTCTGGTCGTTATTATAATTATAATATTGGCATCGTGTGCAGGGAGTTGACATGGATTTTTATCAAGGCGGGCTATATTCTCAATATCGGGATGAGGGATGTTTCATTAAATATATGGCTGATGCCATCCAATCGGCACAGTTACATCTCAAAAATGAACAATGGGATATCAATGTCGATTTTGAAGAATTTATTTCATCCATCCGCCGTTTCGGGGAACCGTTGTGTATCTGGAACTGGTACAACATGAGACGCGATGAAAAAAGCGGATATTTGAAAACTTCTTCTGTCGGATTACTTGGCTGGGAGCCCGGAGCTTGTGCTGAGTGTCCTTTCGGAAAAGCTAAATCATGGCAGAAAGCTCCGGAAATACTCAACGGAATAAAACTCGTCAGGGATGCGTTTGGCAGATGCGATTCGCCGATTGGCGATTTTATTGAGTACAACATCTGCCGCTTTTTTCCCCATTTGATGAAAATTGTAGGTAATCGCCACCCGGAATACAGCAGCATCCTGCGAAGACACCATACTGCGCCAAAGCTTTTCTGCGAAGACATCGAAACTGAAATGGGAATGCGCCAAATGTATTATTTTTTGGACACATGCGGCAGCGAGCCTCTTATACAGTTTTATCAGGCTCTGGTTTGCTGTCAGGAACAGCTCTATTTTCCGCTTCAAAAACGGATTGATTATGAGACGGGTGTTTCATGGAAACCAAAAACAAAACGCGAGTTGTGGAGTGGTGCATTTTCAGTTGTACACTTATTGGTTGAAGCCGTGCGGATACTGCCGCAGTTGGAAGAACAGTATTTCGGAAAAAAGTCCGATATCGATATCAATCAGCTGGTTCAAGCTCTGAATAAACACTTTATCCCGGCGGCACAGGAGAATACAACTCCGCAGGGCGTTGCACTGAAGCGGCTTGCACGGCACTATTACCTTACCAGCGACAGCGGCAGGGGCGACTACGAGCAGGAAATCATCAATCTGAACGAGCGGATGAGAAAAATGCAAGGCAAGTACAATCCGATTGGACGCGGGAAGTACAAAGCC
>JAFTRX010000118.1 GCA_017462015.1 Lentisphaeria bacterium | reverse complement strand
TACCTGTCGTGTAACTGACTTTGCCGGAAGAGCTGTTTTCGTCATAAAGTTCATTGCCGTGATTGTCCCGTTCTACCACAGAACGGATGGCAAGATCATACTTGAAATTAAGTAACGCTGTTTTATTATCCGGTTGTCTGGCAATGACTGGTGATTTGATTTTTAAAGTCAGGTGATTATTGGTCGAAGCATTGACTGCGGAAGCAAAATCTTCATCTTTGACCAGATTTTGGAAGTTGGGTGTAAAACTGATTTCAGCATCATGACCGTTGGTCAAGATAACATTGGCACTGACGGAAACTTTACCGATACCGTTCTGCTGCAGCATTCTCACAAATGACATATCAAAAGCGGGAGCGAACATAAAAAATCCGTAAGGACCGAAGGTGCTTGATACGGCATCGCTGGTAATGAAGTTTGCTCCGACTTCAAAAAGATTAAGCCCCGGACCATTTTTCCACGCAAGATAGTCCAATCCTATATCCTGCAGTTCTGATTCCCGGATCTCATAGACATTTACCGAAACGGTACATTGAGCAATGGGTCTATCCAAAAGGGCGAGGTATTTTTTCAGATCTTTGTCCTTATTTACTGAATCTTTCCAATAGATTTGATTGGTGGCAGCGTCATAAGCAACAATGGCATCCTGATTAGCACCTTCAGATGCATTGGAACTGATACCGGTTTTGACCATCAAATTTACTAATTTTTCACCGGATCGCCATTGGGGATTATAAATATTCCGGGTGATTCCGGTTCCCTCGATCACTGTTCCGGGGCGGTCAAGTTTGGAAATCAGATCATCAATATAAGGAATAAGCTGTATCGGACAACTGACCGCCACCAGTTGTTGTTTTTTTGCGGAGTAATTTATCCGGTCAACGGTGGAGTTTTTTGCATAACGCTTTACCGCACCGAGAACAAAGGGAACGACATCATTGGCCTTCTGGTGTTGAAGAGTGTAGATTTTTGAGGTCATATAGTTTTGACCGTCATCCTCCACGAAACGGATTTTTCTGAACTTTGTCATCCGGAGGATTGCCCCAGGACAGCTGCGGCACAGCGGCAAAAGCCGCCAACAACACAATTGTAGCAAACTGTTTCACATTTTTCTCCTGTTTAGAGTTTCTTTCGACAGCACTTCCTGTCTGTCTGAAAAATAAAATACCCCCCGATTGTAAGGGATTTGTTAGGAGAAAAACAATTATTTGTTATAATGCATATAAACGCAATCAAAACCACCGGCTTAGCCGGTGGTATGCACCACGCCTTCAAGGCGATGATGCCGGCAGCCCGACACGGGCTCTGAACAGGTTCGCCATGCGCAACTATTTTTCAAGCTACCGCTGAAGCGGTATTTTTTATGCTTTGGGATTCTTGCTACCCGTAAACGGGTCTATGTACTCTCTAAAAGTCAGCTGTTCATATGCTTGATCTTCAGCCAACTGGTTCTGAATATACGCAGTTATTGCACGAGCATCTGCTCCAACCGTATTGACATAATACCCGCGGCACCAGAAGTGCCGATTCCCGTATTTATACTTTAGGTTGGCGTGACGGTCAAAGATCATCAAGGAACTTTTTCCTTTCAAATACCCCATAAATTGCGATACGCTTATATTAGGAGGAATACTGACCAACATATGAATATGGTCTGGGCAAGCTTCGGCTTCGTGTATTTCTACTTTTTTAAGGTCACACAATTGGCGCAATATTTTGCCAATGTCTGATTTTAAGACTCCATAAATATTTTTTCTGCGATATTTTGGGGCAAATACAATATGATACTTGCATTTCCAACTAGTGTGTGATAAATTGTCATTCATTGCTGTAAACTTCTTGTTTGTGTATATGCGGTTGGCGAACCTTGCATAACATAGCATGGAGTTTACTTTTTTAAAGACTTAAAGCTGAAGCTGTCCGGCAACATACCGGCTCTGCCGGTAGTTTTTTTGCGCTGAAGCAATGAAAAAAAGGCGGCAAGATTTCTCCTGCCGCCAAGGTTCGGTCGATTACCTTTCCGGGAAACCGAAAAGCCTCCGCTGTTCGTTCCAGTCTTCCGGAATGTTTTTCATAATTTGTGCGATGGATAACCCATCGGGTTCTGCTCCGTTCACGATTGCTTCAACAATGTCCGGAGCAAGGTTGTTCAAGCCAAG
>JAFTRX010000117.1 GCA_017462015.1 Lentisphaeria bacterium | reverse complement strand
CCGGCAAATCTGCGGACTCATCTTCAGTCGAGGACAATAGTCCACTCCTTCAGCTTCGCCTTGATTTACCGGCAACCTTGCCGCACGATCCATCCGCCGATTGCAAACGACTGTTTTTATTCTTGACAAATCACACTCTCTTTTATGTTTTTAAGTAATAGGTGTTGTCTCATTTTTTGTGAGAAATCTAAACTGCCGTCTTCGTTACACTACGCCGTGACGAGACGGCGGCGCCTCGTGGGCGCTTCTTACCGGCAAATCTGCGGACTCATCTTCAGTCGAGGACGTAACGAAAAAAAAATACAGGTAAAAAAATCCCTCTCCTCCCCCTGCCGCAAAAACAGCAGTGCCGCTGTCGGAATTGCTCCAAAAGCGGCACTTGCAAAAATGCTTTTTTACGGCACGATCAAAGCGTAAACTCAGTTACGGAAGTTTCTCCTCCAAAAACTTCGCGCGCTTTGATGCTCCATTTGCCCGCAGGGGCATTGACCGGCAGGATGAAGTCCGCCTTGACAGAGGCGTTCTTCACGCTGACGGTTCTGGAAAGTTCACTCCAGACCTTGCCGGAGGGATCGACAAACTCAATATGCACCGGATAATTCACCTCCGCAGCGGCTTTATCGACAGCAACGTTCATGCTCAAC
This sequence comes from Lentisphaeria bacterium, assembly GCA_017462015.1. Lineage (GTDB taxonomy): Bacteria > Verrucomicrobiota > Lentisphaeria > Victivallales > Victivallaceae > UBA1784. The sequence goes on along the minus strand of JAFTRX010000117.1, from coordinate 6,997 downwards.
TCATTGTATCTGGAAGACTTATTCTTGTTCACAGCGATATTGCTCAGCGCCGGAGCAGTCGCTTTGAACGGCAGCACGGCGTAGAGTCCGACCGCTTCCAGCGGCATTACGGCGCGCCATTTTGCCGTCTTTCCAAGATACTTGCCGTTGAGCAGATCGTAAACGTGACCGGGTTTGCGGACGGAATATTCCAGTTCCATTTCGCCGTAGCCCAGAGAGAATCCGCGGCGGCAGGCATAATACCCAATGATCTCAACCGGTCCATTGATGACCCGGTGACGTCTCGGGAACGATGCACTTTCATAGACCAGAGTTTCCCGTTCACCGGCATCCTCCGTCTCGCTCTTGTCCTGAACATCGCGTTCAACGACTTTATCGCGCTTGATATCCGCCTCTTTGACCATTCCCCGATCGGAGAACCAGCGGTTTTCCAGATTGCGGCATCCGAAAAGTTCCGGCACACCCAGTGCCGTCAAAACTTTGCCGAAGAAGGGACGGAAACCGGATTCCTGCGTGGTGAAGTTGAGCAAAATCGCCCGACCTTTACCGAATTTATTCTCCAGCATAACCGGAGTTTTGTCCTTGGCATAACCCATCGCTTTGGCGGTGACAACTTTGAAACCGTTGCCGACCTGAGCAGATTTGAGCTTGAACTCACCGCATCCGGGGAAGTTGATGACCGCAGAAGTTCTCTTGACCTGGAATTTCCAATTCAACTCCTGCTTGATACCGAACACATCATCCAGCAAACCGGCTTTGCCGAAGTTACCATGCTGATCGGTCACCGCCGGACGGAAATCCGCCACGACCGTTCCACCGTTACGGACAAATTCACGGATGATCTGTGCATCCTTGACCGCCATGCTCTGCGCGAAAGGCAGAATCAACACTTTTGTATTCTTCTTCTGCAACATTCCCGCCTGAATCAGACGGCTGCCGGTGGAGGAAAATCCACGTCCGCAGTCATCAATGGCAGGCACGAAGAATTCAAACTGCTGATGGCGGGGATTGAGTGTTGCCGGAGCTTTGTCCTTGCTGCACGCCTGCCAGTAGGTGCAGGCGTGTTCAGAGGAGCGCGAATAGAACATACTGATACCGGAATCGTCGACGGTATTGCCCAGCAACAGACGGTCAATACCTTTTTTCGCCAACACCACAGCATCCGCCAGCGCCTTGCCCTCCTGGGGCATGGTCAAGTCCGGGTTGAACAGGAACTGGTCATGGAAAAGCAGTTCACGGTGACTGCCCCAGCTGTGCTGATAGTAGAGAACGTTGGATTGTCCCAACAGCATCGCCTGCCACACCACCCGGCTGCTGCGCACGCTGGAAAGAGCCTTATTATCGACCAGACCGCCGCGGGTGGGCCACATGGAACCTCCCATGGAGTTGCCGCTGCGGTTTTCCGGTTTGGTAAAGGCGTTGATGTAAGATTCCGGCATGGCACCGGCTGCCACTTCCCGGCCGAACAGCTCCTCGAAGTCGATACCGCTGAAGCTGTCGTTGGAGTTGTATCCGGAATGGAGATTCTGGACATAGTTGATCGCGTGCGGATGATATTTGCGAATGGCTTTGATCCGGAACGTGGAAAGATCAGCCCAGACCTTGTCCATATTGCGGCGGTGGTCGATCCATCTGGCAGTCTGACCGTTTTTAACGGCATCTTTCAGCACGATGGGGGTGACATCTTTCCACTGGGCAAATTTGGTTCCCCAGGCGGCATTGAGCTTATCCAGAGTTCCATAATCCTTTTTCATCAACTCGACAAGAGAGGCACGGCAGGTCGGGGAGAAGCAGTAATCAGAACCGGGCTTGGCTTTTTTGATGTAACCGAGCAAGTTGGTTTCGTGGTCACTGAAGAAATACTTCACCGGCATTCCGTTCTGCTGCGGACACAGAAGTTTGATCCTGGAGAGCAGCAGTTTTTTCAGCTTGGCAGAGCTGAGACAGAGCTGACGTTCCGGAGCATTCTCAGGACCGATGACTGTGTTGTTCTGACCGAAGTAAATCTGACCGGAAAATCCTTCAGGTCCGGCGATGATACCCAAATCAGCCGCATCCCACGCATTGGCGTTGCCGTTGCCGGAGAGACGGAAATTGAGTTTGTACTTGTCATGCATGAACGAGTAAAAGAGCTTGCACGCATAGTGGTCGATGGGCGCGCCCCAGACACCGAGATTGAAATTCGGTTCAGCCGGATTGTCCGGACGGTACAGCACCACCCGGGTCTGCTGCTGATCCAGCACCTTTTCATCCCGGGCAAGAAGTTTCGCGGTCAAAGTCGCGGTAACCACCGGGAAGTTGTCGGCTTTGATGTAAACGGTATTCTTCTGCTGATACGCGTACTGACGTTTATACACCCACTGCCGTCCGTTGTGATCGACAACAGTGATATCCAGCATCTCGCCTTTGGCGGGCTTGCGGTTGAGTTCGACGAAGCAGCGAACCATGGGGGCGTGAGTGCCGATGGTAACTTTTTTGATGATGTTGGTGGATTTTTTGTCGGCAAAGACGATATCCCAATCCTGAGAAACGCCATTGAGTTTGCTGGTGACGATCACCGGATAACGGCCGAATTCATCGACTTTTTTGCTGAAATTCTGAACTCCGGCAACCAGCGGAATGGTTTCAGTTACCTTTTCCCGGCACTCCATATCGGCGGCAATCATGGAAATTTCACCTTTGCCGGAAACTTTGCCGGAGACATTGGCGGAAATAACGCCGTCTTTGGCACTGGCACAAACGCGCACCGCCGGAATACGGCGGCCTGCCCAGAGCAGAGATTTGGCAATCAGCGCAGAACGGATTTCAAAGTTGATACGGTTTTTACCTTTGACACTGTTGACATCACTGTTTTTGACCTTATCAGCATTTTTGAGCATCACGACCCGGCCTTTGCCGTAAGAACCGAACTCAGCATTGAGTTTACCGGCGGCGGAGATACGGACAAAATCGATATCGTCACTCACTTTGTTATCCAGAGCGGCAGCGAAAAGTTTGCGCATTTTGGCTTCTGCCGCCGCACCTCTGCCGTCCCGGTAGGGATAGTAAGGCTGATCGAAAGTACAAATGACCAACCCGGCGCCACGCTTGACTTCCTCCAGAATCTTCTTCAAGACAGGAGCAGTCAAACTGGATGCACCGCAATGGTCGATCAAAATACATTCCGCATTGGATATACGTTTGAGACCGTCACCAAAATTTTTGATAACAGCTTCACCTTCAGCGTTACGCGACCAGTAAGGCGAGAAGCCTCCGGCATAACCATCGGTATAAACGTTGTCAAACTTGAAGTCAAAGCGCTGTTCCATTTCAATAATATCGCGCTGAAGCCAGAATGCTCCGATGTTGAAAACCTTGAGCGCGCCTCCGGCAAGCACCGGAGCCTGATCGAAGTGCGGCGTTTCAAGTTTCCGGGAGAGCGTCATCAGATCATCGGAGGCAGGAGCGCGCTGGATTCTCCAATCCTGGAATGCGGCGGCCCGGTCGATACGGCGGCGGAGAGAGAGTTTATTGACCTCAGCCATACCGCTGCCGCGCATTTCAAAAATCGCGTAGAGTTCGGGAGATTCAGAATAGAAATATCCGGTACGGTTGCGGCCGCTTTTCATCTCTTTGGCAAAAATGATTTTGCCGCCTTCCGGCTTGTCCTGAAGAATGAAACGCGGCAGATCCCCCTTGCGGGAAAGTGAACTCCAACTGAAGCAGTACTGCTGTCCCGGTTCAAGGCGGACTTTGGTGATAAAACGTTTGCTCTTGCCGGCGGCGTTTTTAACATTGATTTTGAGCATGCCGTTCTGAAGCGAAAACTCCTTTGCGCCGAAGCTTTTAGCTCCGGGGCCATTCTGCCATTTGGTCTTGATTTCGCTGACTGAGGGCAATCTTTCACTGCCGAACTGGATAGCAGGTTTTACCGTTTTTGCCTTGGGCTTGACCTTGGGGTTGACAGAAAAAATAAGCTGCTGAGAGCCGACTCCGCCGATAAGTCCGATGACCAGATAATTGGTTCCGGGACGCAAGTCAACATTGAAAATATGATCGGAACCGGTCGGCGGATGGGTAACGTTGCCGTCTGCCAGCGTATCACCGACGCTTTTGCCATTGAGGTAAATATCCATCCACCAGTCAGCACCGGCGCCGAAACGGAACTTTTCACCTTTGGCAGACTCAATGGGGATACAGATATAGAAGCCTTTACGGGAATACTTTTTACCGTAAATCTTCTGCATATCGACCTTGCCGTTGACCGGCTTGACCTTGATTGCCTTGCGGGGGACACGCGCCGCCCGGAGCGACTCCGGAATACCTTTTGCCAACGGCGCGGGCAGCACATGCTCCAGACTGCTGTACGGACCGAACACAGTCCACTCATTACCGACCTTTGCGGCATGCAGCACACTGCATCCGATGGTCAGCACGATAAAAACGCGACACAAAAAACTCATCACTGTTTCCTCCACTTTATGTTAAAAATTTTGTATTAACGGTCTAACGTGCAACTTAATTCGGCCACTGTTTGAAGATATCTTTCTTATTCTTGGTAGTATTGGTGCTCGGCTGATATTTTACCGGGTCAACTTTTATGGTTTCGGCATGACCGTCGCAGAATACATAGTTGGAGGCCTTTTGGTGGTAGAAGTGGCAGGCCGGGTCGATGCTGTGTCGTCTGTAATCGTTCCAGGAGTCGCCAGCCAGCATCACTTTGGAAATACCCGGCTGCTGCTCAAACGGGAAAGCTATCTGATAAGTTTCAAGATTAAGAATATCTTTCCGGACAAAACTGGCAAGGAACTGGTTCAAGCCGTAAGACTTGTTGTAATAATAAGCTACATCCGGAATAAAAGTTATATTATTGGGACAATGCATAAATCCCCATTTTGTATAATCGAAGTCATCCGTGCCCCACTTTTCAACACTCATATCAGCCTTTTTAGCCTTCACGTACTTCCAGCTCGGAGAAACTGACTGTATCTGGGATTCGAGAGCCTGATCCCAATATTGATGACCGGCAGAGCTATTGATCAAATAATACGGAAACATGATGCCGTTGTTATCCGCGACATAACTCTGCACCACGGAACCCAGCTGTTTAAGGTTGTTGATACAGGAGATGGTGCGGCCGCGTTCACGGGCACTCTGCAGTGCCGGCAGCAATATTGCCGCAAGAATGGCAATAATTGCGATAACGACCAACAGTTCGATCAGGGTAAAAGTACTTTTTCCATCGGTTCGATTGCGTTTAAACATTTTTTGTTCCTCTTTGTTTTTTGAGCCAATTTCAATAACGGCAAACAATACGATTTTATGATACCGGATATACTATAACGTGCATATCCTCCTTTGTCAAGAGTATGGTGAATTGACAAAGTAAACGCACATTTGTAATAGTAAACGCACGTTGAGGGTAGAAAATCGTGCGTTTAGTCTGACAAACAGCGAATTTGACAGTTTTCTTTCGACTATTTGGATTTGGTCTTGAGCATACAGTGTGCATTTACTATTACCAAAAAAGACAATACCCTCCCACAGCGTTACGCAAGCGTTGTTTTTCGGACATACTAAACGCACGCTGAAAAACCAGAGTTCTATTTTTTTTGATTTGTTTACTTCAATAGCTCTGGAGTCAGAATCACCTCCTGTGCTGGAATCAATGAAATGTTGAGTTTTTTAACAACCTCTTTTCCATAAATTGCCTCAAAGAGCATTATTGCCGGTACATCATTCAAACTTTTTCTTGCAATACTGTTGATGTGAGATACAACCAGATCAATATCCTGTTGAGTTAAATTATCAAAAGAGGATCCTTTTTCCAGAACTCTTCTTAAATTCAGATGATTATTCTCAATATGACCTTTTTGCCACGAGGCGTATGGTTCGCAGTAAAAAATTTGTGTTCGTTGTTCTTTTGAGAATGGACTGACTTCCAATGCTGACGGATTTGAGAACTCTGTGCCATTGTCAGTTAAAATTACTGGAAACAATTTTCGGAAAACAGATATTCCAAGAGATATTTCCAACTGATTGAAAATATCTATAACCGATTGGGAGTTGTTGGCTTCTCTGATAAAAGCTAACATAAAACCACAGGAATTGAATTGCAAAGTAAGTAGAACTTTTCCACCGACACGCCCTACCACACTATCCATTTCAACTATTGCCATATCCGGATTGCTGCTGCAAAACTGCTTAAAATCGCTGAAGTTTCTCCCGATTCGGCACTTCGTGTCAACTTTGTGGTCAATGTTTTTACTTTTCCTCGGACGCATCATGCAAGCACGGGGCATATCACCACGTTTTGTTCTGATGACACCGGCATTGACATAACGATATACGGTTTTCTCACAAATTGTAAAAGAATCTCTTTGAGTCGCTAAAATATGATGAACCGATTGTCCTTTTTTAATGCCATCGTGGATTTGCTGATCCAGTAAAATACGTTCTCCTTCAGTCAAGTTTATTCCTTGCCGAACCTTTACCAAGGTATTGCGATACTCATCGTCTGCGGCATCAAAGATATAAAAATACTTCCTTAAAGTGCAACGATAATCTTCGGAACAACCATTACAGACATATGGGGGATTTTGCAGTTTGGAACAAACTTCCTCCTGGAAATCCTTGCAAACGATATTGCAGTTACCACAAGCACTACACTTACGATGGCAGCGACGCCCTGGACAAAGGCGAACAAGTCCACAATTACGCCGCTTAATACAGCGATTGGGAATTCGCTGGGGTGGCGTTTTGAAACTCTCTTGTCGATGTTTAAGGACTTCACGCATAATCGTTGAACGAGGACGATTCAACGCCATTGCGATTTCTTGAAAATTTTTCTGTTGCCGGAGAAGTTGCTCAATTCGATGCCGCTCTGTTTTGGTTAGATGCCCCATGGTTTCCTCCATAAAATTTGTCATAGTAAACGCACCCCCTCCCGGGAGGGGGAATACCCATGACTTTTATGATAGCACATCTATAACCAATATTTCAATTTGTCAGACTAAAT
>JAFTRX010000116.1 GCA_017462015.1 Lentisphaeria bacterium | reverse complement strand
GGTTCCGGCTCTGCCGATTTGATTGGAAACGATCGTTTCGTGCTGACTTTTCAGGATTTTTACCAAGTTCAGTATTTGTACCGCAAAATCAATGGAAAGTGTACGCAATTTGCTTTCAGCCATAAGATTATCTCCTTCCGGAGTTTAATATAGCATAGTAGAAGAAAAAATTCAAGGCGGCTTGCCGCCGTGTAAGCGAAGCGCAGTAAAAAGAAACACATCCACCCGCCGACAGGCGGCAACTTCACTGGCAGCGAAAGCTGACCTCTTCACAAGTGTAATGGAGCGTTAGCGGAATGAAACGTCTTCACAAGTAAGTCTTCTCTGGAGTTCGGTGAAGATGTGAAGAAAAGGCTGCGCCTTTTGAGTGAAGAGCGGCTGTCGCCGCGTGAAGAGAAGACTTACGTCTTCGTTCGCCATTTTTTTGACAAAAAAAATGGCGGAGAGGGCGGGATTCGAACCCGCGGTACGGTTTCCCGTACGACAGTTTAGCAAACTGTTGCTTTCGGCCACTCAGCCACCTCTCCGCGTTGCAGCAGTTTTTATGTTGCTGCTGCACAACATCTATCCGGTTTTACTTACTTCGCTGCGCGACGGATGCCCAGCTCAGTGGTAAGAGAAAGATAACGTTCGACGTTTTCACGTTCCAGATAGGCCAGAAGACGTTTACGCAACGCAACCATGGCGAGCAGACCACGACGGGTGCTGTTATCTTTCTTATTGTTACGAAGATGTTCGGTAAGTTCACGGATACGGGCACTCAGCAGTGCGATCTGCACTTCCGGAGATCCGGTATCGCCTTCTTTACGACCATACTTCTTGATAATTTCAATTTTTGCAGCTTTGTCCATTTTCCTGTTCTCCATAAATTTTGTTACTCGCATTCTGCAGAATCATGCCCGGACTCAATATAGGTCATGTTCCACCTGAACCGCTTTTTACCTAATATAGCACTGCTTTATTATATTTGCAAGCTATCTTTTTATTTTTTTTGCATTTTTTCAACTGCGGCGCCTATCCCGTCAGGAACAAGCTTTACCGCGGCAACGGAGAAAACAAAACACCCCGCTTTTCTTGAAAAAGAACGAGAACCCGGGAGAAGGGAAAACTTTTTTTGCGAGAAAAAACGTTTCTCCTCCCCCCCGAGAGTCACTCCCCTTTATCGGGGAGGTCGTGATTGGATCACTCCATCTCTTTGAGCGCGGCTTTGCGGCTCAAGCGGATTTTGCCGGAATTGTCGATATCGATGACCTTAACAGTGACATAATCACCTTCGGAGCAGATATCGGTGACTTTGGCGACACGGTAGTCTGCCATTTCGGAGATGTGGAGCAAGCCATCCATACCGGGCAGGATTTCCACGAAGGCGCCGAAATCGCGGATCGTGACAACTTTACCGCGATAGATCTTGCCGATCTCCGCTTCAGCGGTGCAGGCGATAACGCGATCTTTGGCAGCGTTGAGCTGTTCCAGATTCGCCGCCATGATCTTGACGGTACCATCTTCTTCGACGTCGATGGAAGCGTGGGTTTCATCGGTGATGGAACGGATATTCTTACCTCCGGGACCGATAAGGGCACCGATCTTGTCCGGATTGATCTTGACCACGTCGATACGCGGCGCGCGCGGGCTGATGTCTTCGCGGGGCGCGGAGATGCAAGCTTCCATGACATCGAGGATCTTCAAACGGGCAACGCGGTCGCGTTCCATACCTTCGCAGAGCAGATCGATGGGGATACCGGGGAGCTTGAGGTCGAGCTGGAATCCGGTGATACCTTCTCTGGTACCGCAAACCTTGAAGTCCATGTCGCCGAAGTGATCCTCGGCGCCGATGATGTCGGTAAGCAGCAGACGTTCACCGTTGTCACCGGTCACGAGACCGCAGGAGATACCGGCGACCGGCGCAGTAATGGGAACACCGGCATCCATCAACGACAGCGTAGCGCCGCAAACGGAAGCCATACTGGTGGAACCGTTGGAGCTCATGATTTCAGAGACACAGCGGATGACATAGGGGAAATCCTTGGGAATGACCTTGGAAACAGAACGTTCCGCCAGATTACCGTGACCGATCTCGCGGCGTCCGGGACCGGCGATGCGGCCGACTTCACCGACGCTGAAGTTGGGGAAGTTGTAGTGGAGATAGAAACGTTTGACATCGATGCCGGTTTCGCTGGTGAGATCATCGATTTCCTGGGCATCTTTTTCGTTACCCAAAGTGGTGATGACCAGCGCCTGAGTTTCACCGCGTGAGAAGAGCGCACTTCCGTGAACCACAGGCAGCACGCCGACTTCAGCAGACAGCGGACGGATGTCAGTGATACCGCGGCCGTCGGGACGGAACTGCTTGGTAAGGATGATGCGGCGGGTAACATCGCGGACATGGTCGTCAAAACCGATAGCGGTCATAAAGCCGTATTCCTGATCGGAAAGGTCGGCAAATTTTTCCCGGAGAGCTTCGCGCATTTCGGCACGGAGTGCATCCATGGCAACGCTGCGATCTTCTTTACCGGGGATAACGCAGACATCGTCAATGCGACCGGCGCAGAACTCTTCCATCGCCTTCTGCAACTCTTCCGGAACCAGATAGAGTTTGTAATCTTTTTTGGGACGACCGGCGATTTTCGCCAGTTCGATCTGAGCTTCGCACTGCTTGACAATCGCAGCATCGGCGGCGTACATCGCCTCGCGCATTTCAGCTTCGGTAAGGAATTCAGCTTCACCTTCGATCATGATGACCTGACCGGGACGGCCGGCGTAGATAAGTTCGAGGCGGCTGCGTTTCATCTCTTCGCGGGTGGGGTTGATGATATACTTGCCATCGACCTGACCGACGCGCACCGCACCGATAGGACCGTCAAACGGCAGATCGGAGAGCATCAGAGAGACGGAAGCACCGAGCATCGCCAGCACATCGGGTTCATTGACACCGTCAGCAGAAAGCATCGTTCCGCAAACCTGAACTTCGTCAAAGAAGCCTTTGGGGAAGAGCGGACGGATGGGACGGTCGATCATACGGCAGATCAGGATTTCCTTGGTGGAGGGACGGCCTTCACGTTTGATGTAACCGCCGGGGAACTTTCCGGCAGCAGCATATTTTTCCCGGTAATCGACCTGCAGCGGGAAAAAGTCCGTTCCTTCGCGGGGAGCGCCGCTGCACGCGGTGGTCAACACGATGGAGTCACCCATGCGCACCAGACAGCTTCCATTAGCCAAACCTGCCACTTTCCCGGTAGAAATTTCCATAGTCCGGGAATCGTCGAGCTGAAAAACAACCTTTTTTTCTTCGCCCATAATACATTTTCCTTTCAAAATAAAAAAATTTCCGGGCAGACAGAAGGCGCATTGCATTTGCTTTTTTTCCGGGGTCAATGTCCGGATAAACCGGCTCCGCAGGCGGCGGAATCCCGGTATCACACCTCCGGAAGCTTCTTTTTCTTCCCGAAGTGTGATAACGACCGAATTCCACGTACCAAATGCAGAAAACTGCATCGACCTCTGACTAAAAGCGGCTTATCGCCCCCTATCAGCCATACACTCAACATATAATATACCACCACTTTACAAAAAAATCAAGGGCGGCATAAAATCGCCGCCCTCTGGAGTCAAACTGCCGGGTATTGTCTCATTTTTGTTACAGCTATCCCATAAGAAACGACCTGCGGCGGCGCCTCGCGGGCAATCTTGGGGGCAAATCTGCGGACTCAGCTTCAGTCGAGGACGGAAGTCCACTCCTTCAGCTTCGCCTTGATTTACCCCCAACCTTGCACCACGATCCATCCGC
>JAFTRX010000115.1 GCA_017462015.1 Lentisphaeria bacterium | reverse complement strand
CTCCCAAGATTACCCGCGAGGCGCCGCCGCAGAGCGTGCAAAACAATTCTGCTCCGCCCGGCGGATGCATCGCGCGGTAAGGTTGGGGGTAAATCAAGGCGACAACGAAGGAGTGGACTCTGTGTCCATGACTGAGTGGGCGTCCGCCGATTTGCTCCCAAGATTACCCGCGAGGCGCCGCCGCAGAGCGTGCAAAACAATTCTGCTCCGCCCGGCGGATGCATCGCGCGGTAAGGTTGGGGGTAAATCAAGGCGACAACGAAGGAGTGGACTACGGTCCATGACTGAGTGGGCGTCCGCCGATTTGCTCCCGAGATTACCCGCGAGGCGCCGCCGCAGGTCGCCTATCGAATAGCAGACAAAATCTTATTCAAGGCGGCTATCGCACCGGGCAGCCGGCTTCCGATGCGGCAAAAATTATCCGCATCAACTTCGATAAACCTGCCATGTTTCACCGCCGGCAGATTACGGTACTCCCTCCGGAAAAAGTGCTTTTTCACAACTTCCGCCGCCAATCCGGCGCAGATTATCACTTCCGGCTCAGCTTTGAGTATGTACTCTGCCGATACGGTAAAGTACCCTTTTTCCATTGTTCCGCAGATATTTTCCCCTCCGGCAAGTGTAACTGCTTCATGGATAAAACTCGTTCTGCCGCAACTTATAACTCCGGGCACGCCCAGCACGATCAAAACTTTCACCGCTTTTGCCGGTGCTTTGCTCTTCAACGCGCTTATTTCATTTTCAAACTTTTTTACGGCAACTTCCGCCGCCGCTTCCAGTTTTAATATTTTTCCCAGTTTGCGCAAATTTTCTGCGTAATCATTCACCCTCTTTCCGGGCAATATCACTACCTTTATCCCCAGCGTTTCCAGCATCTTCCAGTTGCCGCCGGGATGTTTGGTATCGCTTATAATATGTGTCGGCCGGAGCTGAATGATTTTCTCCATTGCCGGAAGTCCCATTTTTCCCGCAACCGGCACTTTTGCCGCTTCCGGCGCATTACATGCCGAACTCCTGCCGCAAAGATACTCAACTCCGCCAATGGCGCAAATCGCATCCGTCACTCCCGGCGACAGCGATACCACCTTCACCTCTTTTGCACATATTGCAATAGATGTTGCAATACATAATATGAACAATAACTTTTTCACCGCCATCATCTCCTCTTTTTCCGGCATCGGAACAAGTCGTTCACCGTTTCTGCATCACTGCCGCCGAACCAGCCGATATTGTAATTGTTCGCCAACACTCCCTCCGTATGTCCCCACCCGCCCTGACGGTAACTCAACGGCGCGCAACTTTCCACATGCCCATCCGCCCATCCGACATTGACCTGCTTCCGGTGCCGGAAATGCATCGTCGGCGCGGCACCGGGATATACCACTTCATCCCGCGTCATCATCCCCGGTGCATATAAATCGATCTGCTCATTGAACTGCCCTTTGCTGTTGACACTGGCATGATCGGCAAACATCACCGTTTTCCCCGGCTGCTGCAACAGCGATGACTTCGCCGGTACCGGATTCATCCCCTGATAATCATACGTTCCAATGCCCACGGAATAACCATATCCCCCCGTGCCGCTGTTGGTTCCGGAACTGTACTCAAATTGCACCGACGGACAATAACTTATCCCCGAACTATTTCCCATATATTCACCCAGTCCGCCCCGGCTTTTAACATCGCTTATCCCCGCGTCCGGTACTCCGCACCAGTACCGGTACGGCGCTTCCCAAATGGCACTGTAAATGAAATACCCGGAATTGTTGGATTCATACATCAAATTTGCCAGCGTTATCTGCTTGATGTTGGATAAACAATTCGCCCCGCGCCCCCTCTCCCGCGCACTCTGCAGCGCCGGCAGCAAAATCGCCGCCAGTATTGCTATAATTGCAATCACCACCAGCAATTCTATTAAAGTGAAATGGGTGTGTGCGGGGGACAAGGGAAACTTTTTTTCACGGGAAAAAAAGTTTCCTCTTTCCCCCGCACCCCCTTTCTCTTTCAAAAAAAGCGAAGTATTTGGCTGCTCCAGTTTGTCGCAGCTTTGAGAAAAACGCTGTGATGAGACAGCTGTATTTGCCGGTTGTTCAAGCAAAGGAAACTTTTTTTCACGGGAAAAAAAGTTTTCCCTTTCCCCCGCGCCCCCTTTCTCTTTCAAAAAAAGCGGGGTAGTTTTGCTCCAGTTTGTCGCAAAATTCGACAAAGTTTTCAACGGTCTGCTCATACTGTTCCTTGATTTTATTTACGTTTACGCGGATAAAATTTCATCGCTGGTGAAACTTTTTTACACGCCGGACAAAGTGACATCTGCTGATTTACCCGCTGTACTGTTTCTGCCGGGGATTGTTTGAAGCACCTCGGACAACGCAGCGTTGCCGGAATTTCAATTTTTTCACTCTCTTTGCAAACTGCTGCAGTTTTTTCTTCACAGCCGGTCAGCAGCAATAAAAATATTCCGGAAAATATCGCAAAAAATTTCATTTTTTTGTCTTCCTTACTTTGAAAAGTTCTGCGATCTCTTCGCTGTCATCACCGCCAAACCAGCCGATTTTGAAATTTGCGGCAAGTTCTTTTGCCGAACATCCCCAGCCGCTTTGCGAGTAACTCAATGGTCCATTGGCATCGACATGACCGTCAGACCAGAAAATATTCACCTTATTGCGATGACGGAAATGCATCGTCGGCGCAGCTTCTCCCCATCCGGTATCGTTATCTTTGTCCATGTATATCGGCGCATAAAGGTCGATTTGTTCGTTGTACTGACCGTTATCCACGCTGATATGATCGGCGAACATGATCGTCCTTGAGGGATGACTCAAAATGCTCTGCTTCGCCGGTACCGGATCATAACCGTTTGCAGTAGTGTAAGTGCCGATTCCCACGGAATAACCATATCCGCCGGTACCACTGTTGGTATAGTCATTACTGACCAGATTTACCATTGTCGGACAATTTCTTACGTTTCCCGAATTTCCCAGATAATCATTCAACCCGCCGCGCGGTTTGACATTGCCCCAACCGGATTCGGGTTCACCGCACCAGTATTTATAAGGGTATGTGCTCCAAATGGCACTGTATACAAAATAGTCTCTGTTAGCATCAGCGTAGAGCATATTGGCACTGCCGATTTGCCGGATGGAATTGCTGCACCCGGAACTGCGCCCCCTTTCCCGCGCACCCTGCAGAGCGGGCAGCAAAATCGCCGCCAATATCGCAATAATCGCGATAACAACCAGCAATTCTATCAAGGTGAAGGGCTTTATGGGAGAGGGGAAAAACTTCTTTTCACGGGAAAAGAGGTTTTTCCCCTCTCCCAAACCCTCTCCCCTTTTCAAGAAAAGCGGAGTATTTTGCTGCTCCAGTTTGTCGCAGCTTTTGACTGGAGTAGTGTGTCTCTTCTTTTCCATCTTCAACAAGATGGAAACCGGCGGTTTTCCGTTGTAAAAATGCATTGTTTTTGCTCCTTTCATGTTATGCGCATTTACAGTTGATTTTACTCAACTTGCCGCGGTGGAGATCTGACTCGGCTCAAAGCCACACAGTTGCGCAACAGCTCAGGATTCTCACCTGATTCATCCATTTTCTCCGCGACCGGATATCATTTTTATAATATACATTTGCTCTTTACTTGATTCAAGAAATTTCCGGTATTATATTTAAAAAACAGCAAAAAGGACAACTATGATGAACAATTGTCCCAAATTTTGTGAAACTGAATATTCTCTGAAAGAAAATTGTATTTATATTACTTAAATGTCAAGAATAAAAACAGTCGTTTGCAATCGGCGGATGGATCGTGCGGCAAGGTTGCGGGTAAATCAAGGCGACAACGAAGGAGTGGACTACTGTCCATGACTGAGTGGGCGTCCGCCGATTTGCCCGTAAGATTGCCCACGAGGCGCCGCCGCAGGTCGTTTCTTATGGGACAGCTGTTAGAAAAAAAAGGACAACTATGATGAACAATATCACCAAAATTCTTTTTGTCTGCCATGGCAACATCTGCCGGAGTCCCATGGCTGAATTTGTAATGAAAGAGCTGCTTGGAAAATGCGGCAAATCTGACCTCTTTTACGTTGAATCTGCCGCCACCAGCACCGAAGAGCTGGGCAACCCGGTCTATCCTCCCGCCCGCGAAGTGATGCTCCGCCACGGTATCGACTGTTCTGGAAAATATGCCCGGCAGATACGCTCATTGGATTATGCTGAATTTGATTACATCATCGGCATGGATCGCCGTAATCTTACTAACATGCTCCGTTTCTGGGGCAGTGATCCGGAGGGTAAAATATCCCTTTTGATGAGTTATACCGGTTCTGACCGGGAGGTTGCCGATCCCTGGTACACCGGAAACTTTGATGCCACTTGGAACGACATCAACTCGGGTTGCTCTTCTTTTCTGAACAAAATTTTGCTTGCCGACTGATCCAAAATAATCTGTCGCGACAACGGAGCGACAAAATATTTCGCTTTTTTTGAAAAGAAGGGGGTACGGGGGGAAGGAAAAACCGGGTTCACTTTTACAAAAGGATGATTCCCATGGCTCCGCCCACGGCTCGTTCATGTCCTCCGGCGTGGGAGTTGAGTTTATTGAGTTTGGCACCTTTACGGACGATGAGAGTGGTTGAACCGCCGCCATCCATATTCAATCCTTCGTAAGCTCCGAAATATTTCAGAAGCTGACCGACTTCGTAGGTTGAACATCCCATGCTGTAGAGAGGCTGACGGCCATCGACTGCCATGAGATAGAGATAGCGGTGATCTTTGCTCAAACCGTAACCGGTACGCGGAGCAAGTTTGGCTTTGAGGGAATCCTTGCCGCGAACAGTGTTATCCTGCAGGACGACACCGAAACCGGAGATGGCATGCAGGACTTGAGAAAGGTCATCGCCCTCTTTAAAGGTACGGAATCCGGGCTTGCCGTTTTTATAGACCACAAAAGAGGGGCGTTTGCCGCGAACCGGGGCAACAAGTTCGCCATTTGAGATCATCAAACCCTGATTACCGGCATATTTAAAAGTCCAGGGAGCATGGAAGGGGCCCCAGGGGCTGCCGTTGACGGCGACGACCATATTTTCCTTGTTTTTGACGGCATTGAGCATAAAATCCCGGCAGGTGATGCGTTTGGTACGGATGATACCCTTGGGATAATCCGGCATGGGTTTGCCCCAATCGGGATCGCGCGGGGTGATTTTGAATTTGAATTTTGCCGCCTGCAGATCGACGCGCACTACGGCAATTTTCATTAACCGGGGGGATTTGAGTTCGAGTTGGGTGTAAACTACACCTTTGCAAACTTTTTTGACCTTTTTTTTCCAGTTGAAATTTCCTTCAAGAGTCACACCGGCATGGAGCAGCGCGGCAGTTAAAAGCCAGATAATGAGCACAGCAATTTTTTTCATTTGATTCTCCCAGTATGTATCTTTATACCAACTATTTGTTAATGTCCCAATTTTTGTGAAACTTTTATGTTATAACTTGCAATATCCTCTTTTACTGTATTAGAATATACCTCAAAAGGGGTAATTTGTCAAATAATAAAACGGTTTGATTGCAGTCGGCGGATGCAGTGTGAGGCAAGGTCGCAGGTAAATCAAGGCGAATCAGAAGGAGTGGACTATTGTCCTCGACTGAAGATGAGTCCGTTGATTTGCCAAGAGATTGCCCACAATGCGCCGCCGCAGGTTGTATTTTTCACAAAAAATGAGACAATACCAACTATTTCATCATCGCGCGGCGCATATCCTTTTCCGTTTCACGCTTGCGGAGGGTTTCGCGGAGGTCAGCGTGAGTTTTGCCCTGACAGTAGGCAAGTTCAACTTTGATGAGACCGCCTTTGAAGTAGAAGCGCAAAGGGATAAGGGTTCCGCCTTTAGTACCGAGCCACTGATGCAGTTTAAGAATCTCTTTTTTGTGCATCAGAAGTTTTCGGGTCTGCTTCACATTGTGGTTGAAACGGTTGCCGTGTTCATAGGTTGCAATATGAACATTGTAAAGCAGTATCTGCCCGTTTTCGATTTTGGCAAAACCTTCATTGAGCTGAATAGCGCGGGCGCGGCAGCTTTTCACTTCGGTACCGGTGAGTTTTATTCCCGCTTCAAAGCGTTCCACAACGTTGTAATCGTGGAACGCTTTGCGATTGGTCGCAAGAGTCAGGTCGGGGGCGGCGGCTTTCTTTGCCATGATTACTCTCCCTTGAGAAAGTTACCGGCGCGTTTGACGAACTCTTTGTGACGCGGAGTGTTATTTTCTTTCAGTGAAGCGGTGAATTTTTCCAGCAGTTCCTTCTGTTCGCGGGAGAGATTAACCGGGGTTTCCACCAGAATACGGATGTGCAGATCGCCTCTGCCCATACCGCGGCGCAGAGAGGGAGCGCCTTTTCCTTTCAGGCGCAAGACCTGACCGTGCTGAGTTCCGGCGGGGACATTCAGTCTGGTTTTGCCGGAGATGGTGGGAACGTCGATGGCTCCGCCGTTGGCAGCAACATCGAATGTCACCGGAACTTCGCAGTACAAATTCACTCCGTCACGCTCAAAGACCGAGCTGGGCCGGACATGGATAAAGATGTAAAGGTCGCCTGCCGGACCGCCGTTTTTACCACCGGCCCCCTGCCCGGCATCGCGGAGCTGGGAACCATTGTCCACACCGGCGGGGATGCGGATGGTACGCTGTTTGGTCACCTGGACCTGACCGCGTCCGCGGCAGGTTTTGCAGGGATTTTCGATGACCTGACCGGTTCCGCCGCAATGGGGACAGCTCTGGCGGACGCTGAAAAAGCCTTGAGAAACGGTGTAAGTACCAGTTCCGCCGCAACGGGAACAGCTCTTTTTTCCGCTGCCTTCGGCACAACCGCTGCCGTGACAAGCGGTACAGGTATCGAGTTTGGTGATATCTATGGTGCGTTCACTGCCATACATGGAATCTTCAAAGTCGATTTCCAGATCGTAACGCAAATCATCGCCGCGCTGGGGAGCGTTGGGGTCATGACGACGCCGGGAAGATCCGCCGAAGAGGTCTTCAAAACTGAATCCGTCGCCGCCACCGCCGCCGAAGAACTGACTGAAAATATCCTGAGCGCGCTGGTAATCATAACCACCGCCGCCGCCAGCTCCGCCCTGACGGGTATAAGCATCGTGACCGAACTGGTCATACTGCCGGCGTTTGTCCGGGTTGCTGAGAGTTTCGTAAGCGAGGGAAATTTCTTTGAACTTCTCTTCCGCCTCTTTATTGCCCTGATTCCGGTCGGGATGGTATTTCAGAGCAAGTTTACGGTATGCTTTTTTTATCTCATCGGCGCTGGCATTTTTGGCCACGCCGAGTGTTTCGTAATAATCTGCCATAATGCATCACTCCTTTTCCTGAGCTTCAGCGCCGTTATCAGCAGGAGCGCTGCCGGAGGAGACCAGCACCCGCGCCGGACGCAAAAGTTTTTCACCGATGGTAAAACCGCCGCTCCACTCCCGGATGACACAGCCTTCCGGAACAGTGTCAGATGCTTCATAACCGACGGCATCGTGCAGTTCCGGATCAAATTTTTCGCCGACAGTCTTCATCTTTTTGACACCGAGTTCTTCCAAAGCGCGGTCAAATTCACCGATGATCATATTCATGCCCTGCTTGAGAGCTTCAAGATTGTCGGATTGTTCAGCGGCACTCTTTGCCATGCCGAGATAGTCGACCACGGAGAGGAAAGGTACGAGCGTGGAAGATACCGCATAGGAACGGGCATCGGCGATATCACGGACGGAACGCTTACGGAAGTTCTGATATTCAGCCTGCAGATAAAGGTATTTTGCCTGAGCATCCGCAAGTTCAGCGGCGAGTTTTTCTTCCGCGCTCAGTTCAACGGTTTTCTCTTTGCCGTCGGCTTCCGGAGCGGCGGCATCGTTTACTGCGGCAGCTTCCGGAACCGGATTCTGGTTTTCAGCGTTTTCGGCTTGCTTATCTTTTTTCTCAAACATGATAGATGTAACTCCATATTAAACAATATCATCCTGTTTTTGTGAAAAATACAACCTGCGGCGGCGCCTCGCGGGCAATCTTGCGGGCAAATCTGCGGACTCATCCTCGGTCGAGTACAGTCGTACACTCCCTCGGCTTCGCCTTGATTTACCCACAACCTTGCTCCACGATCCATCCGCCGGTCGCAAACAAGCCGTTTTATTGTTTGACGAACCAACTCTCAGGCATGCACCGCAATATTTATTGTTGCAAGTCCTAACGTAAGCATTTCACAAAATTCGGGACATTACCAAAACATTTGTCAAACAGATAATATAAACCAGTAAAATGAAATTTTCAAGCACGATCCCGGTGGAAAACACAGTTATCCCGTAAAATCTGCGCACTCTCATTTTCTCAAATTTGTAGGTATTGTCTCATTTTTTGTGAAAAATACAACCTGCGGCGGCGCATTGTGGGCAATCTCTTGGCAAATCGGCGGACTTCCGGCTTCGTTTCACTACGCCGGAAGTCCGCCGATTTGT
This sequence comes from Lentisphaeria bacterium, assembly GCA_017462015.1. GTDB lineage: Bacteria > Verrucomicrobiota > Lentisphaeria > Victivallales > Victivallaceae > UBA1784. The sequence goes on along the minus strand of JAFTRX010000115.1, from coordinate 41,047 downwards.
CCGCAAGAAACGTCCACGAGGCGCAGGTTGAGATCACTGCTTGTGCATCTGATAAAGATTGCGCAACAGCATGACCGCCTGATCTTTGTTTTTGTTGCCGAACATCACATGGCCGCCGGAAAAACCGAAGTCGGCACTGCTGACAACCAGCGTACCCTTGCCGACTTTGGTTGAGAGCAGAAAACTGGCAAAAGTTCCGTCAACGATCTTGACCTTGCCATGATTTTTCCATGCCGCCGGATTTTGCGGATACCAGCCGGAAGCCGGGGTCAGCGTGCGGAACAATGCCGGACGCAAATCACAGGGATCAGTCTGCCATTTTCCGGGAAGGACATCATAACTTTTGCGGCTCTTATCGATCCGCCAGCCTGACCACTTGAGCTTGAGCGCCGGATCATTGAAAAATTTATCCGGGGCAAATCCGGAACCGTAACCGAAACATATCACCAGCGCGCCGTTCTTCAGTGCCGGATAAACTTTTTTACTGAAAAAATCTGCCGTTGCCGCATCGCATTTTGCCAGACGGAAAACATATACTTCCCGATCCATCGCCCGGGCGGCGGCGGTTTTGACGGTGTTGCCGGTGACGGTTTGAAATCCGGCTTTTTCCATCATGGTGCGCATGACATTGATATCCTCCATTTTCGAGTTGAAGGCATACAATCCGGTCGGGATCGCCTCCTCCACAAATTGAAGCATGGCAAAAGCGTTCTGATCGTGGTAAACGGCATCCGGGAAACCGGAGTGGACTTTATCGCTGCGCTTGATGGTAAAGGGCCACACATCTCCCGGCTTGGGAGCGACAGTATCAAGTGCGGAAAACGGAATGACCAGTTTCATGCGCCATCCGTCACTGTTTTTGGTGACATTGACCTGCCAATCGGGGTTCCAACTGGTATCAAAGGTAAATCCGCCCAGTGCAATGGCATCATATTTGGCACCGGCAGTGTTGGCAACCAGATGACGATAGATGCCGCGGGTGTCGTTGGGAACGGAGATAAAGAGTTCGATGCATTTGTCGTTGAAAACTTCGGAATCGCGTTTAGAGTGAAGCGCAACCAGATTTTTCATATCCTTTTCTTTGCAGTCGATATCGAAATATATCGCTTTGGCATCGTAGTTGACTTTGACACTCCAGGCCTGGTGTTTACCGGCGCGGGCGCGGGCAGTCATATTGGTGATCTTGGTACTGCGTGAGAAATCCAGCGGCGCTTTGGCACGGGGAACAAGGACATTCAAATTGGACTGAGAGGCGATGTAGCTGTTGCGGGATGCTTTGAGCTGGGAGTATATCCGCAATTCTTCATCGAAGTTGGCACAAATCTGCTTGCGCCGGGCAGCATCTTTTTCCGTCTTCACCGCGGCGGCGGCTTTGAGCATCAACGCATCGATCTTTGTAATCAGTTCCGGAGAAAGCAAACTGGCAGAACCGGCGACCGGGGAGTTGTAAAAGTAGGAGTAGTGTATCTTCATGCTGTCCCACGCCTTGCCCATGAGCATGGCATATTCCGCCATAAACGGGGCGGCAGCAGTTCCATACGCGGCTTCGGAATACTCTCTTATCACGGCGTTGGGATCGACTGCTGGGTCCCACAACGCTGAAGCGTAAAGATAAAACGCCAGCTTGTGATTATTCGCCGCCGGAATGGAATCTTTGGCAGTACCATTTCTGCGCCAGTTTATCGGCGTACATTCGGTAAAGACACCGGCGATGCCGTTTTTGTAAAAATGGCGCAGTTCATCGCTTATCATGTAGTAAAAAGGAGCCGGAGCATCGGGGCTGAAGATATCAAATTCATAACCGTAAACGATCACCGGAAGTTTTTTCTTCTGCCACGCTTTGATATTCTGCATGGCACGATCATTCATCTTGCATTGACCGTGACGGTGAACATAGCAGCGGTCATACATGCAGTACATGATGTGCATGGAGCCGGCCATGGACGTTTGGGGAACTTTGCTGTAACTCTGATAGGCGATAGTACCGAACTTGATGTGCGGCAGCTCTTTCTGCACGCCGACACGGATGCGGTTGTAAAGTTCAAACCAGAGGTCATGCAGGGATTTTTTTCTGCATTTGGCACAGCGGCAATAGTTCATATTGTCGGCGGCAGAAAGTCCGAGAGATTCCACTTTGGGATACTCTTTGCAGTAGGAGATGAAGCGGTCGATAAGGATTTTATCCACTTCCGGGTTGCTCCAGCAGAGCTGATCGGGGATTCGTTTACCGTCGATTTCCGCAAAAAGTTCGGGACGCGCGGCGAAGACTTTTTTGTCGTAGATGGCAACGTTGTGAGTACCGAAGTGCATCTGGAAACCTTTGGCGATCCTGCCGTCGTTCCATGCCCGCCGCCAAGTGTGTTTGCCGATGGGGTCGCTGGACATGAAGTTTATCCTGTTGCGGGACATCCAGGTTTCCATATCCCGGTCGTAGTGCTTGCCGCAAATGTGAAAAGCACGCAGTTTGAATTTGGCAACTTCATAAATATCCAGTTCAGGAAGAACAAATTTCGCGCGTTTGGGAACAAGTTCACCCTGTTCTCCGGCAAAGAACCAGCGCACGCCCAGACTCTTTTTCAAAAAAGTATAGACTGCGTACAACGCACCGCGGGGAACGTTACCGGTAAAATAAAGATTTCCGTTCAGAGATTTTATCCTTATGGAATCCTTGCCTTCATCACCTTCGCTGAAATCAGTCACTGCGGCGGGGAGTGCGGGAAAATTTTTCCGTGTACCGATGACCAGTGCGTTGGCAGAGGGGATCTTGCCGGATTTATCAATGTACAGTTTCGCACCGGAGATTTTGTACAAAAATGTCTGCAACTCCTCTGCGGCACGCTGCTCAGTGGTGGAACTGCGCGGAGAAATCACGATTTTCCAACTGCTCTTTCCGGCATCGAAAAGCGGTGTTGAGGCAAACAGAGTGAAGGCAGTAGCAGCAAAGCAAAGTGTGGCGATGAATTTTTTCATTTCATCATTCTCCCCTTTTAAAATTGTTGTCCTGTATTCTGTGAAAAATACAACCTGCGGCGGCGCCTCGCGGGCAATCTTGCTCCTGTCCTCCGTAGCCATCAAGGCGAAGGAGGATGCTCCACGATCCATCCGCCGGTCGCGTTCAAGCCGTTTTATTGCTTGACATTGCTGCAAGTTCTGTCATACGTGTCTCACAAAATTCGGGACATTACCTGAAATTATTGTCCTGTAAGCTAATATATCCTCTGAAAAGTTTTTTGCAAGCATACCGGTAAAAAAATAAAAGTTTTCGCAAATATTTGCCTTGCGCCCTTGACAAATTGCATGTGAACAGCTTTATTATTATAATGACGGATTTTTATTTAACCAAAGGGACGATCAAACCCGTCCCGACAACATTAAGGAACCGATTATGAAAAAATGTCTGCTCGTACTTATGCTTTGCATCGCCTCTTTTTCCGCTGTCCGCGCGGAAAGTTTTGAAGAGATCAACTGGGGTGAAAAACTGGCGTTCTACCTTCCGAACCGGGTGCTGGATGCGCTGGACACCTTCACCGTCAACCTCGGAGTCGGTGCTACTGCCGAAGCCCGTTTGATGTTCACCCGTTATTGTGATATCGGTGCCGGTGTGAGCGCTTCTACGTTCAAAGCGTTCAAAGATTTCAACCGTCAGTACGGTGCCGGTGTGGAAGAAGGCTGGTACTGGTCTTTCATCTTCGTGGGTGAAGAAGAGTACCGCGTGACCGAAGCCACTGCCCTTTTGGACAAATATGTGGAGTGCCGCGCCGGCGTTCCTTCTCCTCTGATGCGGGCGTATGACTTGGTCACCGGTCCCCGTGACTTCTGGGCTATCGGCGGTTCTCTGGGACTGCTTCTGGACGGCAACTTGTACATCCATCCGTTGGAATTTCTGGATTTCGCTCTCGGATTCTTCTTTATCGACATCAAGAAAGACGATCTGACCTTTGACCAGTTCTGACATTCCGGAGAAATTCTCCTGCAAACGCTGCGGTGCATGCTGCCGCTGGGAAGGGGCGGTCAAGGTCGAAGAGGATGAAGTCGATGCCATTGCCGCCTTTCTCAATATGAGCGTTGAAGAGTTTTTGGAACAGCACACCCGGCTCACTCCCGACCGCCAGCACCTCTCTCTGCTGGAAAAGGAGAACGGCGAGTGTGAATACCTTATCACTGCCCCGGACGGTCTGCCCGGGTGCGCTATCGAAGTCGTAAAACCCCGCCAGTGCCGGGATTTCCCGGACAAATGGAACTTTCCCAACTGGCGCGAACTATGCGGAAGTACAGCAAAATGATTGAACGCAGCGGAAATCTTATCGTTATCTCCGGCCCCAGCGGTGTCGGAAAATCCACTCTGGTCAAACAGGTACGGGCGCAGCTGCCCAGTTTGGAGTTTTCAGTTTCATGCACCACCCGCGCCCCCCGGGCCGGAGAGGTCGACGGCAGAGATTACTTTTTCCTTGCGGAAGATGAATTTGAAGCCAAAGTGCAGCAGGGGGAATTCATTGAGTACGCAGGCGTTTTTGCCCACCGTTACGGAACATTGAAAAGCGAAGTGTTGAACCGCCTCCGGAGAGGCGCGGATGTGATATTGGATATCGACGTGCAGGGCGCCAGACTTATCCGTCAGGCGGCGCTTGCAGACGAAGAGATCGCCCATGCCGCCCAGTTTATAATGATTGTCCCCCCGGATATTGCCACGCTGGAAGCCCGTTTGTCCGGCCGCAATTCGGAAACTCCGGAATCGTTGAAACTCCGTCTCGCGGGCGCCAAAAGTGAACTTGCCAACTTCCGGCTCTACGACTATCTTGTCGTCAATGACGACCTGGATACTGCCGCAGAAGAACTGATCTCTCTGCTCAAATGCATGAGAATGCGTACAGCTACCATCGAAGGAGAACCTTTTGCATGACTTCGGAAGGGAAAAAACTGATCGTCCTCGGCGTTACCGGAGGAATTGCCGCATACAAGGCTGCCGATCTGTGCAGTAAACTTGCCAAAGTCCACGAAGTACAGGTCATTATGACCGAAAACGCCCAGCGTTTCGTCACTCCATTGACCTTTCAGACCCTCTCCCGCCGTCCGGTGATAACCTCGCTGTGGGAAACGGCGGAGTGGCGCCCCCGCCATGTCGAGCTTGCCGATGAAGCTGATTGTTTTGTCTGCGCTCCGGCAACTGCCAATTTCCTTGCCAAATTTGCCTGCGGTATCGCGGATGATGCGTTGACCACTTTCTGCGCAACTTTCCACGGAACTTCCATCGTCGCCCCGGCTATGAACCCCAAAATGTGGACAACTCCGGCATGTGAAGAAAATGTTGCCAAACTTAAACAGCGCGGAGTCTTGTTCTGCGGTCCGGCATCCGGTCACGTTGCCTGCGGTGCCGGCGGAACCGGAAGAATGAAAGAAGCAGCCGAAATCTTCGATTTTATCCAGCAGGTCTTGTCTTAACAGGCGGCTTTATTTTACCGCGCTTGCGGCCTCGGCAATGTCGGAAAGAATTTGCTGTTTCAGCTCCTCCGGAGAGGAAAAACGGCGGATGGCGCGGATGAATTTGCTCAGAAACACCGTGAGTTCCCGATCGTAAAGGTTTCCGCTGTAACCGATGAAATGAATTTCCACCCTCCGGACATTGACATTGTAGGTCGGTGCAAAACCGATATTCAATACTGCCGGATAAATTTCTCCTTCCAACTCCGCTGTTCCGGCGTAAACTCCATCCGGAGGCAGAACCCCGTATGTCACGTCCAGATTGGCAGTGGGTGCAGACAACTCTTTCCCGGCGACCTTCATTCCGGCAACCACTTTGCCGTGGAGCTGAACCGGACGTCCGGCAAGTTCCTGCGCCAGAGCGAGTTCACCATCCCGGATCAACTGACGTATCACCGATGAGCTGACCGTTGCTCCATGATACTCAAGTACCGGAACCGGAACAAAAGCGATACCATGTTTTTGACAGTAGTCCGTCAACACGTTCCGGTCTCCGCTGCCATGTTTGCCGAAACGCCAGTTGCTCCCCACGCATATCCCTTTAAGTTCAAAAGGCAGACTGTTCACCAGCTCATCAAGAAACTGTTCCGGCTCCCAACCGGCGATCTCCTTTGAAAAAGCAATGGTTCCGGTGACATCGGCTCCGCTTTCAATAAGATGCAGCAAACGTTCATCTTCCGGCATCAGCAGTTTAACCGCCTCGTTTCCGGCAAGCACCTGCCGGGGATGCGGGATGAAAGTCAATGCCGCCACTTCAGCAGAATATTCCTTTGCCAGCTCCCGCGCGGCACTGATGACCTTCCGGTGTCCAAGATGAACTCCATCAAAAACACCGATGGCAACTATCCCCTTTTTTATTCCGGAAAGCACTTCCGGCGTACTGAATTTAATAAATTTATCCATAAAAAATTGATTTTTCCTTAAAACAATCATATATTATACATCGTCAAACCGAATTATGCAACAGGAAAAACGATGAAAACAGTATTATATCCGGGTTCTTTTGACCCATTTACCAACGGACACCTTGATTTGGTGGTGCGTGCCGGACAACTTTTTGACCGGGTTATTGTGGCTGTCGCAGTCAATTCTGCCAAGAATCCGCTCTTCACCATGGAGGAGCGCTGTGAATTGATAAAAGCCAGCTGTGCCCATCTGGAACATGTGGAAGTAGTCTCTTTTCAGGGCTTGCTGGTCAATGCGATGGATAATTTTCAGGCGGATGCGATCCTGCGCGGCTTGCGGGCGTTTTCTGACTTTGAGTATGAGCTTCAGATGGCTCTGCTCAACCGTAATCTGAAATCCCAGTGCGAAACCATCTTTATGATGCCAACTCTGAAAAACTCATTCGTAGCTTCCAGTCTGGTCAAAGAGGTGGCACGTCTCAACGGCGATTTTGATCAATATGTCCCCGAACCGGTAGCAAAGGCGGTCAGAGCCAAACTCAACTTATGAAAAATCTTCTTTTGCAAAAATTCCACCAGGTATTGGAGATCGTCGCGGTAAACGGGGCACAGACTTTGAGCGAATTATCCGCAGAACTGGATATTCCGCTTCCGACGTTGAGCCGTCTGATCTCCGATATGACCGAGATGAATTTATTGGAGAAGATAGACCATTACCGCGTCGCTCCGGCGTCCGGGCTTATCCGGCTGGGAGAGTGCGCAAAAATGCACTCCAGAAACTATCAGCTGCTGGTTCCGGAGATCCGTAAATTTTCGGAGAAGATGCAGATGAATACAGTTCTTGCGGGAATGGAGAAAGAGATCATGTTCAATCTTTTTTCCAATTCTCTCCCCCGGAATCATGTGTTGACTCCGTGGGAAAACGGATTGAAACCGGTGCTTCTGACAATGTCCGGAGTGCCGGCAGAGCGCTGTTTACAGTTGTTTTCCGAGGCACACCCCGGAACATCTTTTACAGAGCGTATGATATTGGAACGGGAACTTGAGTCGGTTATCCGGGAAAAGAAAATTTTCCGGACTAACACAATGCGGCAGTGGAGCTGGGCATCGGCGTTTGTTTCCCGGAGAATGTGGCTGGGAATATGCTTTTACGGCAACGCTGTGGAGAGTTGTTCCCGTGAACGTTTTGATATAGAGTGTTCCATGCTGACAAGCCATATCATGTCGGCGATAAATGAGGAGTAAAAATATTTATGCTGGAAAAATTTTCTGAACTTTACCGGAAATATCCTGACCGGATGAATTGTGCCATTATCGTTTTGGCAGCGCTGATATGCTTCCTGCCGTCCTTGAGTTATGAAACCTTTGTGCTGGATGATTCGGCGTATGTGGGGTCATCATATTTGTTCACCTTATCGTGGAGCAATATAAAGTACATTCTGACCAGCAAAACGGTGGGACTTTATTCACCGCTGGTGATATTGAGTTTTATTCCGGATCACACGCTGTGGGGCGGCGAACTTTTCCATGCCGGATGCCGTTTTCAAAATATTTTGTGGCATTCGGGAGCGATGGTACTGTTCTACCTTATTTTGCGGGAGATCAATGTGAAGTTCAAAAATAAAACTGAAATCTCTTTTCCCCCGGTCGTGGCGCTTCTTGCGGCACTGGCGGCGGCGGTACATCCGCAACGGGTGGAATCCGTCGTTTGGATCGCAGAACGGAAAGATGTGATGGTGCTGACCTTGGGACTGGCGGTGATATATGCATTTATCAAAGCGTATAAAGCAGATAAAATTTCCATACTTGCTCCGGTACTGCTGTTCATCTCACTGGCGGCAGTCAAACCGCTGATGCTGTCGCTTCCGGTCATCATCACCATCGGTTATCTGGTGGTCAAACGTCCGTTTGATTTAAAGGATTTTGCGCGGAAAGTTCTGCCGTTGTATGGAGCGGCGGCGGTATATATGCTGTTGAACTGGAAAATTTATGCTGATTTCGGTTCCGGAATGGCCTCGTCTGCAGCCGGTGGCGATGGGGAAAGCCGGATATTTACGGCGTTTTACAACATCTGGCTCTACTTTGCCAAAACGCTGTTCCCGGTGAAGCTGAATCCGTGTTACCCGCTGTACCGTCCGGGCGAAGTATCGTTCTGGGCGATGGCACTGCTGTTGGCAACAGCGGTGACGGCGATAGTGTTTTCACTGGTCAAAAATCCGTGGAAAGAGTTTTTTGCCCGGGCGGTCGTCCCTGCGGGATTGCTGTATGGAGCAGCGGTTTTTCCGGTGTGCAATCTTCAGCGGATAGGTAACGTGGATTTTGCTGACCGGTACAGTTATTTCCCGTCGTTGTTTGTGTTGATGATACTGGCGGCGGCGTTGACGATGATTTACCGGAACTTTCCGGAATCCCGGAGAACGGTCAAACTTATCCCGGCGGTATTTCTCGGAGCGCTGCTGTTAGTGACAGCGACCTATATGCCGGCCTGGAAGACTAAAAAATCCCAGATAGATGCCATGCTGGATACACCGCATCCTCATCTGGGAGCGTTGAAAATCGCCGCAAGTGATGCATTTAAAAACAATAAGATCGAAGAGACTTTAAGCTATGTCAGAATCATTCAGGATGCGAAAACCGGACATCCGGCAGATGTGTATTTTGTTGAGGGAATGTTGGGACTTATTCAGATCCGTCAAGGCAATGCCGATGCCGGAATAGCAAGAATAAACGCATTTCTCAGCAAGCCGGATTGGTTTTACATTGTGAGTTCGCCCGCTGATTTTGTCCGGAATTGTATCGTATCTTCCGCGACGTGGCATTTGAAACAAAAGCGTGATCCCCAGCACAAACAGTATGCGGCGAACCTTTTTGAGATGGCGGCACAGGCGATCGGCAGCTGGAATGTCTTGGAAAGTATGAATTACCGCGCCATCGCCATGCTGATAAGAGGTGAACTGCATCAGGCAGAAGCGATTTTCGCCCAGGCTTTGAAGCTGGTGCCGGGAGATGAAAATATCCGGAAAAATCTGTTGGCTGTACGGCAGAGAATTTCGGAAGCCGCATCAACAGCACCTGTTGAAAAAAGCGCAAAATGATGATATATTAAGCAGATGGACTTATAAAAAAGGAAAAATATCATGAGTGAAGTAAGAACCCGTTTTGCCCCCAGTCCGACCGGCTTTATGCATGTCGGAAATTTGCGTACCGCCCTTTATGCGTGGCTGCTTGCCCGTTCCGCCTCCGGAAAGTTTATCCTCCGTATCGAGGACACCGATCAGGCGCGCTATGTTGAGAACGCAGTGGATGTGATTTATGCCACGTTGAAAAGCGCCGGACTTGAGCATGACGAAGGCCCGGATAAAGACGGTGGTGTCGGCCCCTATATCCAAAGTGAACGCAAAGGACTTTACCGTCAGTATGCTGAACAGCTGGTTGCTTCCGGCGCGGCGTATTACTGCTTTTGCGACAAAAATGACGAAGCCGCAGATGAAAATGCTGTTCACGATGCTGCCGAACCCTGCCCGGGACATTGCGGCGAACTGGATGCCGCAGTTGCCGCAGAGCGGGTGAAAAACGGCGAACCGCACGTCATCCGTCAGCGCATCCCCCGCGATGGAGTGTCGGTCTTCAACGACACCGTGTTCGGTGAGATCACCATTGAAAACAAGGTGCTGGACGATCAGATATTGTTGAAGCGGGACGGGATGCCGACCTATAACTTTGCCAACGTAGTCGATGACCATTTGATGGGAATAACCCATGTGGTGCGCGGTTCGGAGTATCTTTCCAGTACGCCGAAGTACAATCTGCTCTATCAGGCATTCAACTGGGAAATCCCGCAGTATGTCCATCTGCCGCTGATCATGGGCCGCGATGCCGAAGGTAATGTCTCCAAATTGTCCAAACGTCACGGTTCAGTGAGTTTTGAAAATCTGGTCACGGAAGGATACCTCCCCGAGGCGATCGTCAACTACATCGCCCTGTTGGGATGGTCTCCCAAGAGCGACCGGGAAATCTTCACGCTCAAGGAATTGGCGGAAGCGTTCAACGTTGCCGGATTGAACAAATCTCCGGCAGTGTTCGATTACGACAAGTTGAAATGGATGAACTCTGAATACATCAAAGCTCTTCCTTTTGAAGAGTTTGCCAGTAAAGCGCTGCCGTTTACCACGGTCGCAGATTCTCCGCTTGCCGACAGCTGGGAAAAGATCGCCGCACTGCTCCACTCCCGCGTGGAAACGTTTGCTGACTGCCAGGAAAAAATCGCATTTTTGCTGGAACAGCCGGAGTATGGCGTAGAACTTTTCAACCACAAGAAGAGCAAATCGACACCGGAAAACAGTGCAGAAGATCTGCCGTTGATCCGGGAGCGACTGGCGGCTTTGGAAGAGTGGAATGCTGCGGCAATCAGCGATGTGCTGTCGAAATTTGCCGAAGAGACCGGCGTGAAAGCGGGCCGTCCCATGTGGCAGGCGCGTATTGCCGTTTCCGGTTGTGCCGTGACCCCGGGAGGTCCGGGAGAGATCATGGAGATCCTCGGCAAGCAGGTCTCACTTGCGCGTATTGATGCTGCCCTCTCCAAGTTTTAATTAGCGGCGGCGCCTCGCGGGCAATCTTGGGAGCAAATCGGCGGACTCATCCTCGGTCGAGTACAGTCGTACACTCCCTCGGCTTCGCCTTGATTTACCCCCAACCTTGCCGCACGATGCATCCGCCGCTCGAGAACAGGCAGTTTTGAATTCCTGCCCACTGGTGGCGCGGCGCATTGCGCACGCGCGTTTTGCTTACGCAAAACAAAATTAATTGTTTTGGAAATATACTCTGTACCGGTAGCGTTCAGGGTTTATTGAACCGCCCGAAAAACTCATCTTGGAATAGTGATGCGAGGCGGTTGGAGCCTTCGCGCGCGCACCTGGACAAGCTCACCGCCGGAGGCGCGGGGCGACAGCCCCGCTAATGCCAGCGGGCAAGGCGGAAGTATCGCGACGCTATCCGCGAGTTTTTCCGAAACGACGTCCGACGGAAAGGCTCGCGGGAGCAAGCGAGACAACGCCGGTTCTACTCAACGGCAGAAGTCGGGGGCATCTTTCAAAAGCTGCTCAAAGTAAGCAATGGTGTGGATCAACCCCTCTTTCAACGGAATGGTGGGTTCCCAGTTGAGAATACTTTTTGCCTTGCTGATGTCCGGCCGCCGCTGTTTGGGATCATCTGACGGGAGCGGTTCAAAAATCAGTTTTGAGTTGGAGTTGGTAAGTTCGATCACCGCTTCAGCCAACTGCCGGATGGTAAATTCGCCCGGGTTGCCCAAATTGATGGGACCGCAGACTTCATCCGGAGTATCCATCATCGTCATAAGACCACGCACCAGATCGGAGACGTAACAAAAACTCCGGGTCTGAGAACCGTCACCGTAGATGGTAATATCTTCATTGCGCAACGCCTGAAGTATAAAGTTACTGACCACACGTCCGTCATTAGGATGCATCCGGGGACCGTAAGTGTTGAATATCCGCACCACTTTGGTACGGAGATTGCACTGCATACGGTAGCAGTTGAACAATGTTTCAGCACAGCGCTTACCTTCGTCATAGCAGGAACGGATACCGATGGGATTGACGTGTCCCCAGTACTCTTCGACCTGCGGATGGACCAGCGGGTCGCCGTAAACTTCGCTGGTGGAAGTCTGCAAAATTTTAGCATTCAACCGCTTGGCAAGACCGAGCATATTGATTGCGCCGTGAACGCAGGTTTTCACCGTCTGCACGGGGTCCTTCTGGTAATGTATCGGACTTGCCGGACAGGCGAGATTGTAAATTTCGTCACATTCAATATAAAGCGGGAACGTCACATCGTGACGGATGAACTCAAATTTCGGGTTATCCAGAAACTTATAAATGTTGCGCTTTGCTCCGGTAAACAGATTGTCCACACAAATCACTTCATCGCCGCGGGCAAGCAGCGCTTCGCACAAATGCGACCCCAGAAAACCGCTGCCGCCGGTAACCAAAATCCGTTTCATAAAATATTATCCTCTTTCTTTCAGGTCAAAAACAGGTAAGCGACTTCACACACGACCACAGCGGAGTGTGCAGATCGATCTTTTTGCGCTGTCCGGTGGCAAGGGCGATCGGCACATGGGTGAACTCACCGCCCCAGTGACCGACCATGACGTCGGTTTTTCCTGCCATCGCGGCGTGGGCAGCAGATTGTGCCAGCATGGCGCAAAAGACCGCATCGTCACCTTCAGCGGAAACACTGCGGATGGTGTAACCAAGATCAAAATATTTGGTATTGAGTTCAACCTTCTGCTCTTTGAAATAGGCGTTGATCTCATTTTTAAGCAGGATGCCGATATCTTCATGCAGAATATTGCCGGAAGCATCTTTCTTGCGTTCCGCGCTGTTAAAAAGGTTTTGTCCGGCACCTTCAGCAACGATTATCACCGCGTGATGCTTGCGGTTCATACGTTCAAGCAAATGGGGCAACAGCGCTTTAGTGCCATCCTCTCCGCGAAGAGAAAACTTCTCTTCCGGAATCAGACAGTAGTTGATGAACGGGTTGGCAAGAGCCGCATACGCGGCAATGAAACCGCTGTCACGTCCCATGACTTTGATCAATCCCAGACCGTTGAACGCACCTTTGGCTTCGTTGTGGGCGCAGCTGACAAAACGACCGGCTTCGCGGACGGCGGTGGCAAAACCGAATGTCCGGTCAACAAAGCTGATATCGTTGTCGATAGTTTTGGGAATGGCGACCACGCTGATGGGAAGTTTGCGGGACTTGATCTCGCATGCGACCTCATGGGCGCAGCGGGAAGTTCCGTCACCGCCGATACAGAAAAGCAGATTTATGCCGAGCTGCTTGAGCGAATCAACAATAATTTTGACATCCTCCTGTCCCCGGGAAGAACCGAGAATGGAACCGCCGATCTCATGGATGGGATCGACCACATCCTCAGTCAGGCGGATGGGGCGGAGCTGACGGGCGGGGTTCAACCCCCGGTAACCGTAGGGAATACCGTAAATATCCCGCACGCCATAGTTGCGGATAAGGCAGAGTGTCAAAAATTTTATAACTTCATTCAACCCCGGACAGAGACCACCGGCAGTAAGTATTGCCGCACGGCACCACGCCGGATTGTGATAGAGCATCTCCCGGGCACCGGCTTTTTCAAAAGCAGGAACAGCTTTGCCTTCAGCGGTATATTTTGCGATCACTGCCGGGTCCATAAAATAGGTCACACTCTCGTTGTCATCAACAAACTTCTGCCCGACAACCGGAGAGGGGATGTTGCGTTCACCCAGAGATGAAATCAAAAAGTCTTCTTTGGTCAACATATCAATGCTCCTTGTAGGTTTTCATTATGTTTATATATACCCGGATAAAATGTAACCTTTTCCCCGGGATATTTCAAGCACAAATCAGTAATTTTCCTTAAAATTACACCGCTGTCCACCACTGTCCCATAAAAAACAACCTGCGGCGCCGCCTCGCGGGCAAATCGGCGGACTCAGCTTCAGTCGAGGACGCGAGTTCGCGACCGCCGCTAGCTATCCTTCAGAACGCAACAGTAAACGTGAGCGGGTGCCGGATGGGAAGCGCAACTGGAAGACAGTTCCGCGATCCGCTTCAGAGACCACGCCGAACTCGGCACCGTGTTCGCGGCACACGCGTTCAATTATCATAGTTCCGATCCCGCTGCCGCCAGCTTTGGTTGTTTTGAACGGGATAAACATTTCACGCAGCGCTTCCGGAGTCATGCCGCCGCCGGAATCGGCAAATTCCAAAACCCGGAACTCCGGCGTGGAGTAACCGTAAATAGCGAGAGTTCCGCCGTTGCTCATCGCCTGCACCGCGTTGCGGATGATATTGTAAAACGCCTGTTTGAGCTGCTCGCGGTTACCGGGAACCGTCGGAAACGGTGTACTCCAGGAACACTTGACTTCAACTTTTCTCGTTTCGATCTCCGGACGCATGAAATTCAACACCTCGACCACAGTTTCCTGCAAATCGACCGGTGAAAACTCGCCTTTCCCCGGGCGGATAGCTCCGAGAAAAGAGTGGATGATACTGTCCAGACGTTCAACTTCGCTCTTGCAAATTTCCAGCATGGAGACCACTTCCTCCGAAGAAAACTGATTTTCATCCGGAGATTTCAACGCCTCCTCCATGATCTGCAAGTTGAGATAGAGACTGTTCAATGGATTGCCGATTTCGTGCGCCACCCCGGCGGCAAGACTGGAAACCGCTTTGACCGTCTCCTGTTCCAGTTCCGCACCGGCACGGCGGCGGTTTTCGGTGACATCGTGGAGAATAACGGCGGCAAGTCCGGTCTTATCCGTAAGCGGGGCCAGATAAAACTGGATGAAACGCGATTCCGGATAGCGGATCTCCAGCTCCTGACGCACCACCCGGTTCCAGGAACTTTCATCATCGCACAACACCCGCTGCCAATCTATCCCCGGCAGCAGCCGGGAGAGCCGCAGCATGGAAATATCCTGCGGCAGTGCCAGCAGTTCCCTTGCGGCGCGATTGAAGTAGCGTATCTTCAACTCCCGGTCGATGACCAGCAACCCGTCATCAATCGCATTGAACACCGTTTCAAAGAATCCATGCTCGCGGGCAAGCCGGAGCAAATATGCCTGCTGACTGCCGGAATCCAGGGATTCAAAACGCTCACTGAACCGGTCAATGAAATTTTTTCTTACTGCCATGGTTTTATTTTTCCGCAAGTTGTGCTATATTATCTTTATTGTGCTGTTTAATAATATAACGGCAAGAGAAAATTTTGTCAATCATCTGCCGGAGCGGAGGTACGGGAAAATGTGGAAATATTGCTTTTTTATCTGGTTCCTTGCGGGAGCGCTGGCTTTCTCAGCCGGGGCTGAAACTTTTTCGCTTCCCAAAATACATTACGATGCAGAAGAGCGCGTTCCGGAGGTAAAAGCCACCGGAACATGGAAAAAACTTCCGGTTTCCAACTCCGGTCACGCCGATAAAACTCCGCCCGGAACATTGGCGGCACAACTTGCCGAAGATGGATTCCTTTTCACCTGGCGTCCTTCGCCGGATGTTTCCCGGGTATTGCAGGCAGCGGACCTGACCGGAGCGCAAATCAGTGAAGATGGTTCACTGCTCATCATCGCCGAACGTATCGGCGGAGCCGGAAGCAACAACTCCACTCGTTTCGTATTCATAAATCTCATCAGCGGCAATATCTGCGGCGGCTTTGAACTTCCCCTGCGCCGCATCACCGCCTTTTACACTATTCCCGGAACTCCGGAAAAAATCATCGCCGTTCAAGACGAACAGCTCCAGACGAAAACTGAACACAAGTTGCTCCTGATCGACTTGAAACGCCGCTCCGTAAGTGCAGAATCCGCCCCCCAGTTCCGTCCTGTCACTTCCGTTGCCACCGATGGCAGACGGCTGTGGTTTTCCTTGAGCAACAGCAACGATATAATGGAATGTGATGTCGCTTTGACCGAAACGCCATTATCCCGCCATCAAACCAAACATAGTGTACGCCGTTTATTGTTCCACCCGAAGAGCAACTCCATTATTGCGTGGCAACACTATATCTGCGAATATTTTTCCATAAAACCGTCGATGCTTTATCTGGAACATACAGTCCAGCTTCCGGCATACTTTTCACAGGCATGGGCAGCTGTCGTCCCGGGTATTGCCAATGCGGCAGTTTTCGTGGACAATAACGGACGGGGCATATATGTGTCACCCGGCGGCTATGTCACTCTGCCCGGAAAACTGGAACCTTACGGCGTTGCGTTGTCGGGTAATCAAGTCATCATCGGCAGTTCCGACCGGATGAAACTGGCAAATATAATTCTGCCGGATGCCATTTTAAAGGGTTTCTATGCGCCAAATTCACTGCAGCCGCACAACCGCAACAAAACCCGTTTTCTCCTTGCACGCAAAACCACCCCTGCCGAACTCATCCAGGTGGATGAACGGGGCAATGTCTTCAAGATAACTCTGACCGGACGGCGCGGCCGCAAAACGGTTCTGCTTCTGGTCAATAAACATGGGATAAAATAACTATGCCGATCTTCCGTTACCAGTGTCAGGAGTGCAACTCTGAATTTGAACTCCTCCTTCCCCGCTACGACTCCCCCGCCGAATGTCCGAAGTGCGGTTCAGTGAAGCTGGAAAAAGCCCTCAACCGCGTAGGTGTCATCTCTTCCGCCCCCGCCGGAGCATCCTGTGCCATGCGGAACGAGTGTCCTTCCGGCGGATGCTGCTGCGCCGGCAGCTGCGGTCACAAGCATTGAAACTTCACGGAGCGTACATCACTATGAACAAAAAAGAGCTTGTTGCTGAACTTGAAAAACTCGGAATGCGTCCGGGCAGAGGCTTGGGGCAGAACTTTCTCCTTGACGGCAATCTGCTGGACTGGATCGTCCGGGCATCGGGAGTAACTGCCGGGGAACGGATTCTGGAAGTCGGCCCCGGCTTCGGCGCGCTGACCTCCCGGCTCCTCGCCGCCGGTGCTGAATTGACCGCCATCGAATATGACCACCGCCTTGCCGACTACAACCGGGAAAAATTCGCCGCCTGTTCCAACTTTCATCTGGTCGAAGCCGATGCCTGCCGGGTGGATTATGATGAACTTTTTCCTGCGGGAACGGTTTACCGTTCCGTCGCCAATCTGCCTTATGCCATAAGTTCGGTCTTCATTGCCAAACTTCTGGAGTGTGCAAATCAGCCCAAATCCATGTTCTTCATGCTGCAAAAGGAGATGGGAGAACGTCTCGCCGCCCGCAGTGGAACCAAAGCCTACGGCGCGCTGTCGGTGCGTGTTCAGTTGGATTATGAAGTAAAAATCGAAAAAATCGTGCCGCCAGAGGTCTTTTGTCCGCCGCCGGAGGTGGAATCGGCTCTGGTATCTTTCACACTGCGGGAGGAAAAATTGTGCCGCGATGATGAGAAAAAACTGGTCTCGCGCGTGGTGCGTACCGCCTTCAACCAGCGCCGCAAACAGCTGGGAAAGGTGCTGGGACAGATGTTCGGCAAAGCGGAAGTTGAAGCCGTTTTCGCCAAATTGGATCTCCCCATGGAAATCCGCCCGGACAAACTGGAAGTTGCCGACTTTGTGGCTATCGCCCGTGAATTAAATCTTATTGCAGGAGACTCCGACAATGAATGAACAAAATACCCTGATCGAAAAAATATCCACTCTGCGCCGTGAACGCAACGCCGTCATCCTCGCCCACAACTACGTTTCCGCCGACATCCAGGCTATCGCCGATTTCTGCGGCGACTCACTGGAATTGAGCATAAAAGCCGCCCAAACCGATGCCAAAATGCTGGTCGTCTGCGGCGTGCGCTTCATGGCGGAAACGGCAAAGATCCTCTCCCCCCGCGCCACTGTGGTCATGGTGCGTTCCGATGCCGGATGCCCCATGGCTGATATGGTCGACCCCGATGAACTCAAAGCGTACAAAGCCGCCAATCCGGACACTCTGCTTATCGCTTATGTCAACACCACCGCTGAAGTTAAAGCCCTGGTCGATATCTGCTGTACCAGCGGTAACGCGGAAAAGATCGTATCTTCCATTCCCGCCGATAAAAAAATCATGTTCCTCCCCGACCGCAACCTCGGCAGCAACCTTATCAACAAACTCAACCGCCCCATGGAGCTGTGGCACGGCTGCTGTCCGGTCCACGATGCCGTCACCGTGGAGATGATAAATGCGATGCGGGAAAAATTCCCCCGCGCCCAGATCCTCGTCCATCCGGAATGCCGTCCGGAAGTGGTGAAAGCCGCCGATCAGGCTCTCAGCACCGGTGCGATGCTCAATTATGTCACCGCTTCCTCCCATGATGAATTCGTCATCGGCACCGAAAGCGGCATCCTTTACCGGATGATGCAGGCGAACCCCGGCAAAAAATTCTATCTGCTCCAACCGGAGATCCTCTGTGCCGATATGAAAAAACTCACCCTCGCCGACGTGGAACGCGCCTTGCGTACCGGCAAAGACGAAGTTGTATTGTCCGATGAAATAATCCGCGCTGCAGAATCATCCATCCGCGAAATGCTGTCAGTCAAATAAGCCCCCGAAACGGTCGCATTCATGGCAGTTGAGCCAATCTCAATCGAAGATGTCCAGTCTGTTCCGGTAGACCTGCGGCGTGGTTCCGTGGAACTTTTTAAATTCGGCGCAAAAGAAACTTACATTATTATACCCGCACTCCTCCGCTACCGCTTTGACCGAAAGCGTATTGCTCAACAGCAGCTGTACCGCATAATTCATCCGCTTGGAAATAAGATACTGTATCGGCGTACACCTCAAATATTTGTGAAACAACCGGTTCAACGTCCTTTTCCCCACCTTGAAATGTGATGCCATACGTTCCAATGTCATATACGGAGAATATATATCCAGATTTGACAGCAATTGTGTAAAAGAGTTATAAATATTTTTCTCCCGGCACTGCGATATCAATTCCGTAAACAGCGCGAACAGCGTATTGGGAATGAGAGATTCCGGAAACGCTTCTCCGGATTTATCCTTCACGATCTCCGAGATGGTATCGAAAAATGCTTCCACTTTGGCTGGTTCCTGGCAATGTATCACATTCAACCCGTTCAAACTGGTACGATTACACAAAATTGACACCAGAGGAGAATTGTTCATCATGATCTCTCTTTTCCTCAGCACTTCGTTCCCGGCGGCACTTTTGGAATATTTTTTCCCGGGATAAAGGATCAGTACATCTCCAGCTTTCAAGCGGAATGTTTCACCGTCGCAACTTACATGATACTCTCCGGAACAAACATATTCCAGTGCCCAGTAGACCATGGGATAAAATGGCGTTTTGAAACCGGGTTGAAAATCAGTTTCTTCATAGGCATAAAGCTCGATCATTGCCGAAT
Source organism: Lentisphaeria bacterium (assembly GCA_017462015.1). Classification (GTDB taxonomy): domain Bacteria; phylum Verrucomicrobiota; class Lentisphaeria; order Victivallales; family Victivallaceae; genus UBA1784. The sequence goes on along the minus strand of JAFTRX010000115.1, from coordinate 21,769 downwards.
TGTAGAACGGCATCTGGTTGACATTCAAATAAGCAACGTCAGAATAATCTTTTTCTTTCCGGACTCGCGTGGAGAATTGATAATTTTTCATGGCATGATTATGTTATTTTATGTCAATATTCTATCATGTAATATACTTGCTTTTGACCATGATTTCAAATATATTATTTCCATAAACATGAAAACTTTTCGAAAAAAGGTGATCTTATGCTGAAAATAGGAGTCGTCGGCTGCGGCTTGCAGGCTGCAACCATTGCCGGTTATCTTGATCTGTTCGGTGACAAATATGAAGTTGCCGCTGTGATGGATATAAACGAATCCGGAGCCAGAGCCCGGCTGCTGGAAAAGAAGGTCAATGTCAGTGACAACTGCTGTTTCTTTGCGGACATCGACTCCTTTATCTCTGCCGGATTGCCTCTGGATGGCATCATCATCGGCACTTACTGCACCTCTCACACGGAGATCGCCTGTAAATTGGAACAGCTCCACATCCCGCTTTACCTGGAAAAACCGGTGGCAGTTTCTCTGGAACAGATCCAAGCTCTCGACTCCTGTTTCCGCAACTCTCCGACCCCGGTGCAGGTATCTCTTCCGATGCGTCTTGCTCCGCTGGCGGTCAGGGCCAAACAGATCATTGATTCCGGAAAGCTCGGAAGGATATTCCAAGTCACCGGATTTGAAGATACTGACGGCAACATCTATTTCACGACCTGGTTCCGGGATGCGGAAAAAACCGGCGGCATGTTTATGCAGAAGGCGGTACACGATATTGATTATCTGCTCTATTTAAGCGGCATCGAACCGGAAAGCGTCTGTGCCATGCGGGCTAAAGTGTGGCATACAGGAGATAAAGATTACGATTTGAGCTGTGACGTATGCCCGGATAAGCATACCTGCATCCACGGTCCGGAATTTTATTTTGACCGCAAGGGATTGTTCAACTCCTTTGCCGAAGCAGAAAAATTTCATTCCGGGATCTATGCTCCGGACGGAACATTTTTACGCAAGCGGTTCTGTGCCATCTCCCGCGAGATTGCTATCGAAGATATCGGGGAGTGCATCATCAAGGGTAAAAACGGAGCGCATCTGGTACACACCCAGAATTTTATAGCTTCCCGTGCCGCCTCCCGCCGTGGCGGAAGACTGGTCGGTGAATTCGGTTCTCTGGAAATGGACTTCAACCATGGGAAACTCACATTCTATTCGTCCATAAACACTGAGGTGGAAAATTACACCGTTGACCCCGGAAAACTCAGCCACTACGGCGGAGACCGGGCGTTGGTGAAGAACTTTCTGCACACGATGAAAACCGGTGAACGCAGTTCGACTGACCTTATCACCGGGCAGGGGATATTAAGTACACTGGTTTGTCTGTGCGCCCGGGAATCAGCTGACCGGGAAACATTTATGAAGATTTCACTGTAAGATCAACAAGGGAGAATGTGGTATGAGAAAGTCGTCAGAGCATCGCCGTAAAGTCCAGGAGCAGCAAAATACCCCGCTTTTTTGTAAAGAGAAAGGGGGCGCAGGGGAAAGAGATACTTCGGTGCCGACGTTCGGCTTTTCCCGGGAAAAGAAGTTTTTCCACTCTTCCACAAAGCCTTTCACTTTGATAGAACTGCCGGGGCAAGTCAGGGTTTTATTGTTATATTTTCTTAAAAAAATAAATCAATTTATCATAACCTTACGCCCGCAAGGGCGCGCTTCATACGCCGGAGGCGTGCTTCATATTTTCCGCAGGAAAATGCTTCATGCACCAAGGGTGCGCTTCATTCAATCAGCGTTCACGCTGATTGAACTGCTGGTTGTCATCGCAATAATTGCTATACTGGCGGCGTTGCTTTTACCGGCGTTACAGAGTGCGCGGGCGCGGGGGCGGACTGCTTCCTGTCTCAACAACTTGAAGCAGATAAATCATGCAACAGTTTCCTACACTGATTCTTACGACGGATATTATCCTTACTACCTAAATGCGAATGATACTTCACACAAAAAAGTTATCAAACACATGGGTCTGGTATATGACAACAGCAACTATGCAAAAAACACTCCTGTGTTTCATTGTCCGTCCGACAGTAACACACCGCAGTTATGGGGCAGCTACGGAGCGCACTTCGAATTGAAAGCCGGTTTGAAAGCCTCGCAGATAACCAATCCGCAACTGGTTTTATGGGCAGATGCCAACCATTGGCGTGTAAGCAGTTACGATATGACATACAGCAACAGTGCCAAAGAGAGGAAACTGCGTTACCGCCACGGCAAGCGGCAGGCGACATCGGACATCAAAACCGCTTCCGATTCGATCAACTACACCAGTTGGGACGGACGTGCCGTCAATACCAGAGAGGTCATATCGCGGACTTACGGCGAAAGAAATTCCGCTGAGATGAAAAAATATTGGGCAACGAAAAGATAGGCAAAAGCAATGTACAGAACAGCACTTTCAATTTTCCTGCTGTGCCAGCTGGCATGGCACACATCCGCAGCTGATATAGCAGTACCGGTATTGTACCGGGCGAAAAATATCCCCGCAGACAAACACCGCATCGTCGGACTCGGCATGTATCAGGATGACGACAAGTATGTTTGGGCAGTACAAATATCGGGTCTGGATGCAGCGCGGAAAAAACAGAACTTCGGCGCGGGATTGTACTTCAACTCCGATAATGACAAAAAAACCGGCCGGTTCGCCGGAAAAAGCGGCTGGGATTTCCAGATCAACATCAAGCGCAGCTCCATCAGTGTCATCCGGTGGCTGCCGGGGAACAAACCGGAGTTCATGCCGCTGTATGTGGACGATTATCTGGTGGAAACTGCCGGCGATGTGATGTACATCGCCCTGCGGAAAGCGGCGGTAAAAAGCATGGTGTTCACGGATAAATTTGTCTTCCGCTGTCTTGCATCAGCGGTAAAAACGCCGATGGGCGATATTTCGCGGCAGCTCGATGTGAGAAAGAGTTACGGTACGTTCCAGCCGGTGTTCAAATTTTTCCGCTTTGAACGGGAAAACAATATGCACAGGAAAAAAGCGGAAGCGGTGCTGATACCGCGCAGTGACGGGGTGAAAGTGTGGAACACCTTCGGAGAACGTTACGAAGAGTCGGAAGCCATGCCGCAACCGTCTGAAACAGCAAACGCGCTGAAAACATCTGCGGCACGGGGCGAAAGTGAAGTATTTTTCTTTGCGTTGACCACAGAAAAACCGGCTCAGCAACTCGAAATCATCCCATCCGATCTGGTCAATGACAAAGGAGACAAAATCCCGGCGACGAATATGTTTGTCCGGTACATCGGTTTTACCGGAACATTGAGAGAGGAGTACTTTACCGATATACTCTACCCGGTCTTTGTAAAAAGCAACTCGCACAACAGCTTTGTCGCCCTGCGGGTGAACACTCCGCGCAACATCCCCGCCGGTATCTACAAAGGCACCGCCGGAATAAAACTTGACGGAAAAGAACTCTCTCCAGTTCCGCTGGAGTTTGAAGTTTACGATTTCGACCTGCCGGAACAGCCGTTTTTTTCCACCGCCTACTGCATCAAGCCGGGGCATATCAAAAAACACTTTACCCAAATTTCTGCTGCCGGGATGCGGACGGAATATGCCATGCAGCAGAAAATCGCGCGGGAATATCGTTTCAGTCCGCGCCTGCTCAACGCGCCGCGCCCGGTCCGGTGGCAAGGAAATGAACCGGTCATCGACTGGCGAAAATTTGATGCCGCAGCGGATATGTATTTCAACAAGCACAAGTTCACCTGTTTTCAGGATTCATTTTTCCAAATGGGTTCCCATGACAAATTCAATACCCGCATCACCGGAAACATGAAGTTCGGTACGCCGGATTTCGAACCCAGATTCGGAATGATGGTGAAGAAAGTTCATGACCACTACCGGAAACTGGGAATCTTGGACAAAACGTTGTTCATTTTCTGGGACGAGCCGTACCGCAGTGTTTATCCGGCAATAAAACGCGGTATCGCAAGCGCACGCAAGTATGTTCCCGATTTGCAGGCGGGGGTTTTTATCGACCATATTGCCCCGGAACTTGAAGACGATATCGACATCTGGCTGGGAAAATTCAATGTTGCCGCCCAGCTGCGGCTGAACCCCGAAGGCAACAGCAAAAAAGTGTGGACCTACAATAATACCGGAATGAGTTCATTCCGCACATCTGCCGCCATTCCCCGGCTCTATTACTGGCTGGCGCACAAATACAACATCAACGGTTATCTCTACTCCGAAATCAACGTTTACAACGACTATGCCGGAATGAAGCGCCAGGATATTCCTTATAACAAATGGGTTAATCACAGTTGGTTTTATCCCGGGAAAAAGCCGGGGGAAACGATGGCATCACTCAGGATGGAACTCGCCCGCGACGGACTTGATGATTATGACTATCTGACGATATACCGTCAACTTTCCAAAGGTAAAGAGCTGCCGGCAGAGATCAGAAATATGATGCCGGTATTGACCAAAAATGGCGGCATCGGATTCAAAGTCAACAGCAATAAAGCGATGCAGAAATTCCGCGATCAAATAGCAAGAGAAATCGTAAAATTGAAACGCAAAGCAAAATAACGAGGAGCAGACAACAAATGGCTTTAAAGTATTTTTTCAACTTTCTGGCATTGGCATGTACCGGAACGGCACTCGCCGGGAACGGTCATACAGACTTTCTTTCGCCGCAATGGAGTTATATTTCCATAAAGGGTGATGTAAAAGGATACATCAACAAAATTCCGGCAAATACCGTGAAATTCACTTTGGACAACAATTTCTCTGCCGACCTGGATATCCCTGCCGGAAGCGTACAGCCAACTTATGCAGAGTGTATCGTTTATAACGAATTTACTCTGGACAAAGCTGCCGAACTCGGTCTCGGCATGGGAGCTGACTGGTGGTTCGATGTCTATCTCAACGGCAAAATGATCTTTTCCACCGGAGAAGCGGGAAATGTCCGAAACTGGTTCTCCTATAAGAACCATCTGTTTACCGCCAAGGGTAAAAAAGGAAAAAATCTGCTGGCAGTTTATATCCGCCGCGGCAGAAGCAGTCATATTTTTTGCGCCCGTAACCTGCCTCTTTCCATGGTCGATCCGACCTCCCCGGTCACCGTTTCCGGCGATGTAAGCCGCATTGTCAATAAAATCAAAATAATGAATGCCGGCTCCGGCGGACCGGTCAATTTCAGCGCCTGGAACAATAAGCCGGCAGTGACAGTAAGTATGCAGCGCTGGCGCGAAATGCGCATACCTTATGTGCGCAACCATGATGTTGCGCACCTCATCTCCTACGGCGGGTCGCACATCGTGGATGTGCATGGCATATTCAAAGATTTTTCCAAAGATCCGACGGATCCGGCATCCTACGATTTCACTCTGACCGACCGCTATATGCAGTGGATGCAACAGGGAAACTCCAAAGTATTCTACCGGCTCGGAGCTTCCATCGAACACGAACCCAAAAAGTACGGTACTCAAGTGCCGCCGGACTTCAAAAAGTGGGCGGTCATTTGCGAGCACATCATCCGCCATTACAACGAAGGCTGGGCGAATGGTTTCCACATGGGCATCGAATACTGGGAGATCTGGAACGAACCCGACCTCAGCAGTGGTGCTGTGGATAAAAAAACCTGGCAGGGAACCGATGAACAGTTCTTTGAATTTTACCGTACTGCCGCAACTTATCTTAAAAAACGTTTCCCGAAACTCAAAATCGGCGGTCCGGCAGTGGCAGGCAGAGAACCGTGGATCAAGCGTTTTCTGCAATCAATAAGCCACGGTGAACGCGTGCCGCTGGACTTTTTCTCCTGGCATATTTATACAGCCGATCCGGAATCCGCAGGAGCACGGATGCGGAAATTCCGGGCAATGCTTGACAGTTATGGTTATAAAGATACAGAAAGTATTCTCAATGAGTGGAACTATGTCCGCACCTGGAATAATTTAAGTGAAAGCCGCAAGGTCATGGACTGTGCGAAAGGTGCGGCATTCGTCTCCGGCGTGATGTGTGTCGGGCAGAATTCTCCGGTGGATATGCTGATGTATTACGGAATGTTCCACAACGGTTTCTGGAACGGGACCCTCAGTCCGTTTTATATGAAGCGATTAAAGACATTTTACTCTTTTGTTATCTGGGCGAAACTTGCCGACCTGGGCAAACAATTTGCACTGGATACCCGGGATAAAGTTGATTTCTACGCTGTGGGCGCCACCGACGGCAAAGGGAAAACCGGTCTGCTTCTGGTCCGTTATACAGACAATGATAAACTTCCCGGTGATCTGCCGGTGACCGTTAAAATCAAAGGTGCCGACTTGCGGACATCCAAAGTTTTTCTGCTGGATGATGAACATGACTTCAAAGATGTCGTCCCCTTCCGCATAACCGGAGATGGCGCGCTGAAATTCTCCATGAAAGCAAACACTGTCGTCTATATCGAAAATTGAACCAATAGAAAAATTTGGTATTGTCTCATTCTTTGTAAAAAATAAAATCTGCACCGGCGCGATGCTCAATTATGTCACCGCTTCCTCCCATGATGAATTCGTCGTCGGCACCGAAAGCGGCATCCTTTACCGGATGATGCAGGCGAATCCCGGCAAAAAATTCTATCTGCTCCAGCCGGAGATCCTCTGCACCGATATGAAAAAACTCACCCTCGCCGATCTGGAACGCGCCTTGCGTACCATGGAGTATCAGGTGGAACTTCCAGCTGATACCATCGAAGCGTCTGCCAACTCCATCAAACGGATGCTTGATGTGAAGTAAGACAAGTCGCAAATGTCGCGGGGAAGGGATGAAGCTGAAAAGTTTTCACCTTCCCCGCGTTTTGTTTTTACATTTTCCCCTCTGCTGCGCCGGGGCTGTCAGCGGAATTTCTGACGATACGCCGCCGGAGAACAGCCGTTACGCTGTTTAAACCAGTTCGAAAAGTAGAATTCATCTTTGAATCCCAGCAGATCTGCCAGCACCTTCACCGGATATTTGGTGTTTTCCAGATATTGGCACGCATAAAAGTTACGCTGTTTCTGTACATAACTGCAAGGTGAATCCTGCCAGTCCTGTTTGAATATCCGCAAGGTTTGCGCCGGAGATTTTTTGATCATCTCCGCCAGGTCGCGCAAAGATATTTTTTCCTGCCAGTGCGAATCGATGAACTCCTTGAGGCAGATCCCTTCCGGGGATTTGCGGGACTCCGGATGCGTGTTCCGCCAGTTGCTCAATTTGACAATAATACGATGCAGCTGCAGGGCAAAACGGGAATGCAGATCTTTTTGTTCGGAACGCACGATTTGCAGCGCGTCATAAAAATCATCTTTCAGCGGGCAGTTATGATAGTAGATCATCCCCTTGAGCCGGTATGCCTCGCACAACGCTTCGACCAGCGGTCCTTTGAGGTTGAACCACACCTTTTCCCACGGATCATCCGGATCAGAGTAATATTCAACGCGCAATGGCGGCTGCAAAAAATAGACATCGCCGGCAACCGGGGAGAACTTCTGATCGCCGTAGCGGATGTGTCCCCTGCCTTTGACCACATATTCCAGTACAAAGAGTCCGTTGGTGCCATTGCGCAGGATGCGGTAATCCGGGTCCGGGTGGGTTATCCCCGCCATTTTGAGCTGCAATGGAGAATCTTCCGGAAGCTGGGGGCAAATGTAAATAGTCTCGTTCCATTTGCTGAATGAATTTTTATTCATGATCATATTCCTCATGTTTTTGCCGGATTTCCTATGTACAATCCCGGATATTTGTATTATAATATACATGTAATAATAAAAAAAAACAAATATCCGTCCGGATTAAAAGAGAAAGTGAGTGTCATAATATGAATTTGCCGAGAAATGAATATCCGCGTCCGCAATTTGAACGCAAAGAGTGGATCAATCTCAACGGTGAGTGGAGTTACAGCTTTGATTTTTCCAAAAGCGGTGATGACAAAAACTGGCGGCAGCACGGAGTTTTTGCCGACCGGATAATCGTCCCCTTTTGTCCGGAAAGCCGGATGTCCGGAGTCGGATTCACTGATTTTATTGAGATGATGTGGTATCAGCGTGTTATTGAAATTCCTTCTGACTGGGGTGGCAGATCTGTCCTGCTCCACTTCGGCGGAGTCGATTATCAGTCGGTGATCTATATTGACGGTGCCGAAGCCGGATGTCATACCGGAGGAAATTCGCCGTTCACTCTGGACATTACCCGTTTTGTCAAACCCGGTCAGGCGCATAATCTGGTCGTCCGGGTGAAGGATGATGTGCGTTCCGGACTTCAGGCGGCGGGCAAACAGAGTCAGCAGTTAAAATCTGCCCGGTGCAACTACACCCGGACGACCGGTATCTGGCAGACGGTGTGGATGGAAGCGGTGGATTTTTGTGCGTTGAAGCAGGTTCGCATTATTCCTGATTACGACAATTGCGCATTTACATTCATCCCGGTATTTTACAACTGCCGGAGTGGTCTGACGCTTACCGTGGATATCTCGGATGGTGGAAATTTGGTGGCGTCCCGCACGGTAAAGGCCGGTATGGGAAGCGCTCTGACCATCACTTTGGATGACCCCAGAGAGTGGAATCCGGAAACGCCGTTTCTCTACGATATTTCTTATACGCTCCGCGACAGCAGCGGCATCGTGCTGGATCAGGTGAATTCTTATGCCGGATTGCGAAAGATCCATATCGAAAATGGACGCTGTTATTTGAACAATCAGCCGATTTTTCTCCGTTTTGTATTGGATCAGGGATATTATGAAGACAGTCTGCTTACAGCTCCGAATGATGCAGCGCTGCGAAACGATATTGAACTTGCGATGAAAGCCGGGTTCAACGGCGCCCGCCTCCATCAGAAAGTCTGTGATGAACGTTTCCACTACTGGGCAGATCGCCTCGGCTATCTCACCTGGGGGGAATTTGCCGACTGGGGCATCGACTTCTGGCACCACAACGGCAAAACCAATCCAGGGTACAACCTTGCGTTCCGGGACTACTTTGCTGAATGGAGCGCCGTGGTTGAACGCGACATAAATCACCCCTCAATCATTACGTGGACACCCTTCAACGAAACCAGTTCATTTTACGATCTGCAGGATCACCGGCGGATGATTTCCGACATTTACAACCTCACCCGTCAACTTGATCCGACCCGCCCGGTGAATGACACTTCCGGCTATGTTCATGTCAAAACCGATTTGTGGACGGTTCACAGTTATTCCCAAAATACAGAGGATCTGCTCAAGCGTCTGAATGAAGAACCTGTCTATATGAATAAACGGGAGTTTGAAGAGGAGGCGTGGGACAATCAGCCGTATATCATCGACGAATACGGCGGCATCAGCTTCATCCCCGAAGGACGCAAGCCTTTTGCCGACAATTCATGGGGTTACAACCGGGGGGAAAAACTTACACAGGACGCTGCGGAACAGCGGATAATTTCCCTTACCGATGCGATCGTCAACCATCCCCGACTGGCAGGATATTGTTACACCCAGCTGACCGATATTGAACAGGAACAGAATGGCATTTACAACTATGACCGGACGGAAAAGTTCGATATGGCTCTTATCCGCAACTGTTTTCTTGCCAGACCTGAGTGGAGCCGTTTTTAACCAGTTGTCAATTACATGGAGGATCTAATGAGTGTGAAATCAGTTTTGTGCAGTATCGCGGCACTGTTTGTGACCGGCGGGGCTGCAGGCGGAGAGTTCGCTGATTTTCTCTCTCCCCAATGGAGTTTTGTTGCACTGGATAAAGGTGCGGCAAGAGAGGTCAATACTGTTCCTGCCGGAGCGGTGAAGTTTTCTCTGGATAAAAATTTCTGTACCGACTTCGATGTGGTTTCCGGGAAAAAGTACCGGGCTATGGACGAATGTATTGTCTACAATGAATTTACTCTTGACAAAGAACAGACCATTGCTTTGGGTATGGGCGCCGATTGGTGGTTTGAAGCATATCTTAATGGAAAGGTCATTCATTCCGCCATGGATTATGCAATCGGCAACGGGAAAAATTTTGTGAGTTACAAAAACCATATACTTATGGTAAAGGGGAAAAAAGGTAAAAATGTGTTGGCTGTTTTCGTCCGGATGGGTAAAAAAAGTCATAAATTTGCCTGTAAAGCACTGTCGATCGTCTCCGCTGACCAGGCGGCACCGCTGACCATTACCGGAGATGCGGCGCAGATCACCGGCAATATAAAATTGATGAATGGCGCTTCCGGCGGGCCGTTTTGCAGTTCCGGATGGGACAAAAAACCTTCGGCAAGTCTGCGGGATTGGCTTGAGATGCGCATCCCGTATGTACGTAATCACGACGTAGCACACCTTTCCGGTTTCGGCGGACCGAATATCGTGGATGTTCATATGATATTTCCGGACTTTTCCAAAGATCCTCACGATCCGGCGTCTTACGATTTCACTCTGACCGACCGCTATATGCAGTGGATGCAACAGGGAAACTCCAAAGTATTCTACCGGCTGGGAGCTTCCATCGAACACGCTCCCAAAAAATATGGTACGAAAGTGCCGCCGGATTACAAAAAATGGGCGGTGATCTGTGAGCATATCATCCGGCATTACAACGAGGGCTGGGCGAATGGTTTCCGCATGAATATCGAATACTGGGAAATTTGGAACGAAGCCGACATCAGCAGCGGCAAGAGCGATAAAAAAACCTGGCAGGGAACCGATGAACAGTTTTTTGAATTTTACCGCGTCGCCGCACTCCACCTCAAAAAGTCTTTCCCGAAACTCAAGATAGGAGGTCCTTCAGGAGCCGGCGATGAAAAGTGGGCGGAACGGTTCTTAAAGGCGATGACCACAGGTGAACGGGTTCCGATGGACTTCTTTTCATGGCACATTTACTGCTGCGAGCCGGAAGCCGCACTGGTAAAGAGCCATTTTTTCCGGGAAATGCTCGATCGTTTCGGCTATAAAGATACTGAAAGCATTCTCAACGAGTGGAACTATGTCCGTACATGGCGGGATATGATTCCAAATATGAAGGCGATCCACAGCCTGAAAGGAGCAATATTCACTTCCGGAATGATGTGTGTCGGACAAAATATGCCTGTCGATATGATGATGTACTACTTTATTGCACCGAATACGTCATGGAATGGAACTGCCAAACCCTTCATCGGTGAACGGCAGAAAAGTTTCTACTCATTTGTTGTCTGGGCAAAGCTGCTTGATCTGGGCAGGCAGATCAAATTGGACATTCAGGACAAAAATGGATTATATGCCGTTGGTGCCACCGACGGCAAAGGAAAAGTCGGCATACTGCTGGTTCGTTATACAGATGAGGAAAAATTACCGGATGATCTGCCGGTGACGTTGAAGATCAGGAGCGCTGATTTGCGGGGGATACGGGCGTATCTCCTTGATGATGACCATGATCTTGAAGAGATTTCCTCCATCCGGGCAGGCGAGGACGGATCGGTTAAATTCACGATGAAAGCCAATACTCTTATATATTTGGAAAATTGATGTGTACGCCCGGTTTCCGGCATCGCAGAAAAAATTTTTGTATTTTTTTAAAAAAAGTATTTTTTTGGTTTGCAAAAATGATAATCAGTACTATATTATAGCAAAGAAATGACTGACATGGTGTCTTGTTCATCTTGAAAATAACCAACAGGAGATATGAAAAATGGCTGATCTCAAAGGAACCCAAACTGAAAAGAATCTGTGGTATGCATTCGCCGGAGAATCCCAGGCCCGCAACAAATACACCTACTTCGCCTCTGCCGCCCGCAAGGAAGGTTATGAGCAGATCGCTGCGATCTTTGAACAGACCGCCAACAACGAAAAAGAACATGCCAAACTCTGGTTCAAGGCCCTGAACGGCATCGGCGATACCAAAGCCAACCTCGCCGCCGCCGCTGCCGGTGAACACGAAGAGTGGACCGAGATGTACAAGAACTTCGCCGACGTTGCCGAAGCTGAAGGTTTCGATGTCCTCGCCCGCAACCTCCGCCGTGTTGCCGAAATCGAAAAACGTCACGAAGAACGTTACCTCAAGCTGCTCTCCAACGTTGAAAAAGGCGAAGTCTTCGTCAAAACCGGTCCCCAGCGTTGGGAATGCCGCAACTGCGGTCACATCTACATCGGTGAAGCCGCTCCCGAAGCCTGCCCGGTCTGCGCTCATCCCAAGTCATACTTTGAATTGGAAGCGACCAACTACTGAAACAGAGATTTTCTCTGACAGCTTGCTGAACAGGCTGTGATTTTTCCGGGAAAGATGGATTTTTTCATCTTTCCCTGTTTTTTTGCCGTCTGCATCGTTGAATTTACCCATATTTATGCTATATTTGACACGAAATACAAATATTTAAATTCAACTTCAGCAGGTAGTATTATGAGTAAAACAGTCGATCTTTCAGGCAAGTGGGAGTTTACCTACCGCCCGGAAGGACGTGACCCCGGCGCCGGATATCCGGATGCATTCCCCGGTTTTATGATGATTCCCGGCTTCTGGGATGACCACTACGGACTTTTTGATTACACCGATGACTTTGACCGTACCGCCAAATTCAATCCGGAATACCGTCCGTTACACTTTCCGATGGGCGAAGTGACCCCGGATGCCTCCATGCCTTTTCTGGTCGGAACCGGTTATTACCGGAAAAAGCTTACCCTCACCGGTGTCAGCAACCGGGAAATATATTTACAGCTCGGCGCCGCCGTCTGGGGCAGTGAACTCTTTTGCAACGGCGTTTCAGCCGGTTTCCATCCCGGATACTCCACCACAGTGGACTACCGCCTGACCGGTTTGCTCCGCGAAGGGGAAAACGAACTTGTCATCGCCGTCTCCAACGCCCGCTGCGGCGGAGCGCAAGAGACCCAAAACGGTCAGCACCGCGGCTTGGCTGTTCGCGGTTTCAAAGCTACCCGCGCCGGAATTTCCGACGGTGTACGTTTGAAAATTTCCGACAGCGCCGCGATTGCCGACTGCTGCGTTGCGCTCCGGGGAGATGATATTGAATTCCGCGCAACCATAACCGGTTCCGGTGCGGCAACACTCTCGTTGAGCATCTCCGGCAACGGTGTCCGTGTTGAACGCTCCATCCCCGTTCCCGCTGACGGCAATGTTGTTATGCTCTTCCCCGCAGAAAATCTTCCCCGCTGGAGCGATCGTCATCCGGAACTTTGCTCTCTGGAACTGCGCCTGCTTGCCGCTGATTCAACCGAACTTGACCGGATGAACTCCACTTGCGGTCTTGCCAACTTCAGCTGTTCAGCTTCCCGCGTGCTGGTCAACGGTATTCCGACCTTTATGCGCGGCAGTACGGAACACTGCTACTTCCCCGAAAGCTGCAACCCTCACTGGAATTTGGAGAAATACCTCCACGACCTCGGTGTGTTGAAATCTGCCGGATTCAACTTCATGCGCTGTCACACCTGGTGTCCGCCGGAACCCTTCTTCACGGCTTGCGACAAACTCGGTTTGATCGTTCAGGTGGAAGTTCCGCCGCGCACCGGCACTCCGGAATGGGATGCCATTCTCCGCATGGTACGCCGCCACGTCTCTGCCGCTATCCTCTGCGGCGGCAACGAGGAAAACCTCACCTTTGAACGCATTGAAGGTCTCCGTCAACTGCACAGCAGAATGGAAGCTCTCGCTCCGTGGATGCTCTTCAATCCCCATGAAGCGCTCGCCACAGTGGAGTACCGTATTTATACGATGAAAAATCTCCCGCCCGGCGACGAAGATCCTGCGGATATATGCGAAGTGCCTTTCCGTCACAACAAGCGGAAACTTGATACTCTGGCTGAATTTTCCGATCTTTACGGCAACTTCCTCTGGGGTTTTGCCAGTTATGGTTCAGATATGTTCCCCGGCGTTGACGAAGTTGAGTCTCGCCTTGCCATCTACGGCAAACCTGCACTCGCGCACGAAGCCGGTATCCTCGGCGGTTATCTCAACCCCGATCTGGAATCCCGCTACTGCAACACCTATATCTCTCCGGAACTTTATGCCACATCCAGAAAATATATGGAAAGCAAAGGGGTTTCTCTGGAACAACTCCGGAAATATTATCAGCTGAACTCACTCTATATCGCCTCCTTGCGCAAACAACTGCTGGAAAATCTCCGTTCCTGCCCCACCCTCGGCGGCTACGATTTCCTCGGCGGACAGGATGCACACTGGCACCGTTGCGGTTATCCCTGCGGCGTATTCAACGAGTTCTACGAAGAAAAACCCGGCGAAACCGCAGCATCCTTTTTGCGCTGCAACGGCGAAAGCATCCTCACTTGCTCTGCCGGTTACAAACGCAACTTCACTGCCGGAAGCGGATTTTCCACCGGAATATCGCTCTCCTGTTTCACAGAAAAACCGTCCGTTTCCGGCAAATTATCCTGGGAATTCGTCATGGACGGATTTTCCTGCAGCGGAGAAATAACTTCCGGCAACATCAAGCATGGTACGGTCGCGTTCCTCGGAGAAATATCGTTCACTCTTCCGGAACTCACTTCCGGCAAAAAAGCTCTGCTCAAATGCCGTTTTTCAGGAAATGACATCGTCGTAGAAAATGAGTGGGAGTTCTGGTGCTTCCCTGAAGTTGCGCCGTTCACCGATACTGACAACGTGAAAATCGCCGCAACTTTCGGAAAAGCCGAAGCTGATTTCGTCCGCAACGGCGGCAGACTGCTCGTCCTTGACGGCTTTCCCTGCGACCGCACCGCCGAAGTTTACCGCGCCTGTTCCACCGGACGCAGCAGCGGGCATTACGGCAACTATGTCAACTCTCACCCGGCGCTGGCAAACTTCCCGCATGACGGATATCTGACCTGGCAGGCGTACAACATGATTTTTGAATCGCGGGCAATGCTCTTTGCCGAAGATTCTCTTCTGCCCTTTGCGCCTGTCATCGGTCTGATACCCTCATACAAGAAATATATGCGCAAAGCCATGCTCGCCGAATATTCTCTCGGCAAAGGACGCATGTTCTTCTGCGCATTCAATATGGCTGATGACAACCCGGCGGCACAGTATCTCAAATCTGAGCTGCTCCGTTATCTGGCAGGCGGCAACTTCTCTGCCGATGCTCCGGAACTTGCGGAGGAAGCCGTGGAACTGCTGGTCAGCGGCAACTATACCTCTCACGCTCTGCGTGAAACAGATATTGCCTGCGACCCCAACGTGCAATAAAATATGATCTCCGGGGGGAAGGGACAAACTTTTTTTCACGAGAAAAAAAGCCGAACGTCGGCACCGGTTTTTCCTTCCCCCAACCCCCTTTCCCCTTTCAAAAAAAGCGGAGTATTTTTGCTCCAGTTGGTCGCAACTCCACTGGTGGCGCGGCGCGTTGCGCACGCGCGTTTTGCTTGCAAAACAAAAGCCAACAAAAAGAAATGCGATACTGTTGGCGAAAAGTGTGTCTATTGGCATGCAGAATCGCTGGAGTCCCCGGTTGGCAATGCAGTGCCTTTCACCGCGCGCAAACGTGCCAGCCGGAGGGAGACAGCCGTTCCGGCTTTCTCCCCGCCGGACTCCCCTCTTTGCCAGTTCCCCGTCGCGCGCAACGTTTGTTGGTATTTTCCTTCGATTACAGCGCCTGCGGTCAGCCGATTGCATCGGCTGACCTCGCGGCTTAAATGCTCGGCTTCCTTCGCCCGCGCAGAATTTCTTCAGCGCGTCCGCCGGCTGTTGACCGGCGGTTCGCTTCGTCCAGCCTGCGCGCTCGGCGGCAACCGCCTCGCATCACTATTCCAAGATGAGGTTTTGAATCTAAAACAATTCTGCTCCGGCAGTAGCGGCACTCAACCCCAGTTTGTTCCAGGCTTTTGGGGTGGCGACACGTCCCCGTGAAGTCCGGGTCAGATAGCCTTGCTGTATCAGGAACGGTTCATACACATCTTCCAGAGAATCTTCATCCTCTCCCAGTGACACTGCAATATTCTTCAACCCCACAGGTCCTCCCCGGAAGTTTTTGATGATGACCTCCAATATCCGCAAGTCCATCTCATCCAACCCGTCCCGGTCGATCTGCAGCATCTCCAACGCATCCGCCGCCACGCTTCCGGTAATAACCGAATCCGCCTTGATCTGGGCATAATCCCGCGCTCTGCGGAGAAGGTTGTTGGCAATACGCGGGGTTCCCCGGCACCGGGAAGCGATCTCCATCGCGCCTTTGGCTTCCATCTCGACACCCAGGATCCCGGCAGACCGCGTAATGATCTTGACCAGGCTTTCCTGGTCATAATAATCCAGACGCATATTCAAACCGAATCTTGCCCGCAACGGCGCGGAGATCATTCCCTGCCGGGTCGTAGCTCCGATCAGAGTAAAACGCGGTACGGTCAGACGAACCGATCTTGCTCCGGCTCCCTGTTCCAGCATGATGTCGATGAAAAAATCCTCCATCGCGCTGTACAAATACTCTTCAACCGTCGCACTCAACCGGTGAATTTCGTCGATAAAAAGAATATCTCCCTCCTCCAGCGAGGTGAGCAATCCGGCAAGATCCCCCGGCTTTTCGATTGCCGGGCCGCTGGAACTTTTCAGATTGGTCCCGCGTTCATTGGCGATAATATAAGCCAATGTGGTCTTACCCAATCCCGGCGGTCCGCACAAAAGTATATGGTCGAGAGCTTCATCCCGTTCCTTTGCCGCCTTGACAAAGAGTTCAAGCTGTTCTTTGACCCGGTGCTGGCCGGGAAACTCTTCAAAACTGGGCGGCCGCAACGTGGTTTCTTTAACGGCATCACGCCGGTTCAAAGTCGAAGTTATGAAACGTTCTGTCATTTATTCTGTTTTTTTCTCTGATAAAACTTGTTTTTCTTGCAAAGAAGTGTTACTTTAAATTAAAGTAACGCGAAATGTCACAAAATGCCAGTGAAAATGAGATTTTTTTGCGTTTTTTATCAAAAAATCTCTTTTCCGGCAGAAAAAAGTAAAGGAGTCTATAATGATTGACGTCGCTATGGTAAAAAAGACTGCGGATACCATCCGCGTTCTTTCCGCTGAAGCTATTCAGAAGGCTAAATCCGGTCACCCCGGTATGCCCATGGGATGTGCGGATTACGCCGCCGTGCTCTGGAGCAAATATCTCCGGCACAATCCCGCCAACCCCAACTGGATCGGTCGTGACCGTTTCATCCTCTCCGCCGGACACGGTTCAATGCTGATTTACAGCTTGCTCCATTTGTTCGAATACGGTCTGGATATGGAAGAACTCAAAAACTTCCGTCAGTGGGGCAGTTTGACCCCGGGCCATCCGGAATACGGTCACACCGATGGTATTGAAGTCACCACCGGTCCTTTGGGCAGCGGTTTCTCCTCCGCAGTCGGTATGGCGATTGCCAACCGTCACTTTGCCGCCCGTACCGGTCTGGACAAGAGCGGCATCTACAACAACAAGATCTTTATCGTCTCCGGCGACGGCTGCATGATGGAAGGCTGCACCAGCGAATCCGCCTCCCTTGCCGGTCACTTGAAACTGGACGAACTCGTTGTCTTCTACGATGACAACAACATCTCCATCGAAGGTAACACCGCGATCGCCTTCACCGAAGATGTCGCCGCCCGTTTCGCCGCCTACAACTGGCGTGTCATCCGCTGCGACGATGCCAACGATGTGGAAAAAGTCGATGCCGCCCTCGCTGAAGCTGTGGTTTCCGACGGCCGTCCGACCATCATCGTCGGTAAGACCAAAATCGGTTTCGGCGCTCCCAACAAGCAGGGCAAGTCCAGCGCTCACGGCGAACCCCTCGGTGATGAAGAACTCGCCGCTCTGCGCGCCAACCTCGGTTACACCGCCGCGCCCTTCACCGTCGCTGACGATGTCAAAGCTTTCTGCGCCAACCGCGTTGCCGAACTCAAAGCTGAAGCCGCGGCCTGGGACAAAAAATATCAGGCGTTCCTCGATGCCGATGCTGACCGCGCCAAACTTATTTCCAGCTATCTGAACCAGACTGTCCCGGCTGACATCGAAGCCCAGCTCACCGCTGCCGCTCCCGTTGACAAACCGACAGCCTCCCGTGCCAGCAGCGGTGTTGTTCTCCAGAAAGCTGCTGAACTGGTTCCCGCGCTCTTCGGCGGTGCCGCTGACCTGGCGCCCTCCACCAAGAGCAACGTCAAAGACGGCGGCGAATTCGGTCCGGACAACTACGCCGGACGCAACATCCACTTTGGTGTCCGCGAATTTGCCATGGGTCTTGCCGCCAACGGTATGGCTCTCAACGGAACCTGTATCCCCTACTGCTCCACCTTCTTCGTCTTCTGCGACTACCTGAAACCCGCCATCCGTCTGGCGGCCATTCAGCGTCTGCATGTGATCTACATCTTCACTCACGACTCCTTCTATGTCGGTGAAGACGGTCCCACTCACGAACCGATCGAACAGATCGCCATGCTCCGCAGCATCCCCGGTGTCACCGTCATCCGTCCGGCGAACGCCAACGAAGTCGCTTCCGCCTGGGCAACTGCTCTGCAGGCCGATGGTCCGGTGGTCATGCTGATGACCCGTCAGGATCTGGCTCCCTACGCTCCGGAAGTCGCGGCAAAAGTCGATGTCTCCAAGGGTGCTTTCGTTGTCGATGATGAAGAAGATTTCCAGATCATCCTGCTTGCCACCGGTTCTGAAGTAAACCTCGCTCTGGAAAGTGCCAAGCTGATCCGCGAAAAAGGTGACAAGGTTCGCGTTGTCTCCATGCCGTCTCAGGAACTTTTCCTCCAGCAGGATATCGAATATCAGGATGAAGTCCTGCCCTACGGTCTGGTTCCCATCGTCTCCATCGAAGCCGCCAGCACTTTCGGCTGGGAACGTTTCACCGGTCTGGACGGTCTCACCATCGGTCTCAACCACTTCGGTGCTTCCGCTCCGTACAAAGTTCTCGCAGACAAATTCGGTTTCACTCCGGAAGGTATCGTCGAACAGATCTACGATGCGTTCAGCTGTGATGACGAAGAAGAGGGCGGCTGCTCCTGCGGCTGTCACGGACACTGCGGCGAGTAATCACTTTCACGCTGTGTGAATAAACAATTCCGCCGGGGGGGTGATACTTCCGGCGGAATTTTTCTTGAACAGGATTGAATGAGGAGAAATTATCATGTCAGGGATTTTCAAAGCGTACGATATCCGGGGAATTTTTCCCGATGAGATCAACGAGGATATGGCTTACGCCATCGGCAGAGCTTATATCGAATTCACCGGCGCCAGAAAGGTGGTCGTTGGACGGGATATGCGCCCGCACTCGGAAGATCTCTTCCGGGGATTGAGCCGGGGCATTATGGAACAGGGTGCCGACGTTGTCGACATCGGTTTGTGTTCCACCCCGCAAAGTTATTTTGCCAACGGCACTCTGGATGCCGACGGAAGTGTGATGATTACCGCCAGCCATAACCCCGGCAACTGGAACGGTTTCAAACTCTGCCGCGAGCAGGCTATACCGATTTCCGGAGCGACCGGCATAATGGATATCCAGAAAATCGTGGAAACACGCTCCTGGAAAACTCCGGTACGCAGCGGGAAACTTTCTTCATACGATATCGCTCCGGAATATGGCGCATATCTGCGCTCTTTTGCCAAACTTGACCGCAAACTTGATGTCGTTGTCGATTACGCCAACGCCATGGGGCTGTATGAAATCGCCGGTATCACCCGGCTGTTCAATATCATTCCGCTCTATGACAAACTTGACGGAACCTTCCCCAACCATGAAGCCAACCCGCTCAAAACCGACACCCTCGATGCCATCCGCGCTAAAGTCCGGGAAACCGGAGCCGATTTCGGCGCGGCGTTTGACGGTGATGCTGACCGGTGCGGATTTATCGATGACAATGGAGACATCATCCCGATGGATCTTTTTACCGCGCTGATCGCGCAGGATATTCTGTCCGGAGGACCGGCGACCATCCTGTATGATTTGCGCAGCAGCCGTGCGGTTCCGGAGTGCATCCGCGCCAACGGCGGTAAAGCGATCCGGAGCCGGGTCGGTCACGCCTTCATCAAAGCTCAGATGCGGGAGAACGATGCCGTTTTCGCAGGTGAACTTTCCGGCCACTACTACTTCAAACAAAATTACACCGCAGAATCTCAGGGTCTGGCAATGATTATGCTTGCCAACCTCATCTGCGCCAAGAAGCTGCCGCTTCACACGTTGATAGCTCCTCTTAAAAAATATTTTTCCAGCGGAGAAATCAATTCAAAAGTCGCCGATGTACAGCCGATCCTTGATGCGATAAAGGCGAAGTACACCGATGGTAATATGTTTGAACTGGACGGAATTTCTGTCGAATACGATAACTGGTGGTTCAATATCCGCGCTTCCAACACCGAACCGTTGCTGCGGCTGATCGTCGAAGCCGACACGAAAGAGTTGATGGAAAGCAAGAAAGATGAACTTTTGAAAATCATCAGGGGATGATCTGCCGTGGAAGAACTTTTTGATATTTTCGATGCCGAAGGCAAGCATATCGGAACCGCACCGCGTTCCCGCTGTCACGGTGACCCGTCTCTTATCCACCGTACCAGCCACGTTGTCGTCATCCATCCGGACAACGGCACTATCCTTTTGCAGAAGCGCAATTTGCAAAAGGATATACAACCGGGCAAATGGGACACTGCTGTCGGCGGTCATCTGGCTTTGGGCGAAGATTTTCTCACCGGTGCCAAACGGGAACTTGCTGAAGAACTCGGAATTTCAGGTGAAGTGGAACTGTTTCATATTTTCGACTCAGAAATCCGCAACGAAATCGAGTCCGAAAATGTCCGGGTGTTCGGAGCATTCATCGCTGACGGGTTTATTTTTGATCCGGGCGAGATTGATGAAATCCGCTTCTGGCAGAGAAAGGAGCTGGAAGACCCGAAAAATCAAAAAGAGTTCACCCCGAATTTGATCAAAGAACTTGAACAATTAAAAGCAGACGGCAGATTTTATCCGCCGGAAAGCAGATAAGGAGTTTTATTATGGTAGGAATTCTTATGGGCAGCAAAAGCGACCTGGATGTGGTCCGCAATGCGTTTGATGTACTGGACTCATTCGGAGTGCCATTCAAAGCACGCATACTGTCTGCACACCGAACCCCGCAGGAAGCGGCAGAGTTCGCTGAAAATGCCGAGAAAAATGGTATCAAAGTCCTGATTTGCGCCGCCGGTATGGCGGCTCATCTGGGCGGTGTCATCGCGGCACACACCACGCTTCCGGTCGTGGGTATCCCCATGGTCTCAGAACCGTTCAAAGCCGCAGACTCGCTGCTTTCTGTTGTGCAGATGCCTCCCGGTATCCCCGTGGCAGCAGTCACCTGCGGCAAAGCCGGTGCTAAAAATGCCGCGCTCTATGCCGTCAGCATCCTGGCGTTGAGCGATGATGAACTTGCTGCGAAATTGAAAGATTTCCGCGCCAAGCAGCGCGAACAAGTCCTCTCCGCCGATGCGGAACTCCAAGAGGAGTTGCGCAATCGCTAATGTTGTTGGTAACGCCCTCTTTTGGAGGCGCCGCCGGTCACGTTCATAGCAGTTTTGAACGCGACCGGTGGTAATATCGCGACGTTAATGTGAGTTTTTTCAAGGCGAAGCTGAGGGAGTGGACTACCGTCCTCGACCGAAGCTGAGTCCGCAGAAAAGGCTCGCAGGAACAAGCGGGATTGCCGCCCGTTCAAAGCAGTTTTGAACGCGACCGGTGGTAATATCGCGACGTTAATGTGAGTTTTTTCAAGGCGAAGCTGAGGGACCCGTCTCCGCTGAAGCTCCGCCGTGGCAAGGTGTGAAGATGCTTGTCGCGGCGTAATGTAATGAAGCCGGAAGTCCGCAGAAAAGGCTCGCAGG
>JAFTRX010000114.1 GCA_017462015.1 Lentisphaeria bacterium | reverse complement strand
TGCTCGGCTTCCTCCGCCCGCGCTGAATTTCTTCAGCGCGTCCGCCGGCTGTTGACCGGCGGTTCGCTTCGTCCAGCCTGCGCGCTCGGCGGCAACCGCCTCGCATCACTATTCCAAGACGAGGTTTTGCAACAGCCCCATGATGCGTGATGTTTATTCAGGCGTGATCACTTCACTTCTTTCAAAGTTGTCGAATTGATCTTTGCCGGTTTTCCCGCCTCCAGTGTGACATCAAGGATGGGCGGTTTCGCCGCCTTGTCGCTGTAAGTGGAATAGGTTTCCGAAACCGGGAACATTCTGACCCGGATGTTTGCCGGAGTTGTTTCAACCAGCAGCGCCGAAAGGTGGACCCCGGCACCGGCAGGACCGTCATTGACGATGACCGGGAAATGGAGATTCTTTTTATCCTGCTCCTTGACGACGACAGGTCTGTTGCGCTCCACAGGGCGCTGAACATTCTTTTTGTTCTTTCTGTCATAGGAGAGATAATATTCCGCCTGGTAGAATTTACCGGTGACCGGATCGTACTGGTAGGGGGAATGTGTGTGCGCGGAGAGCCACAGATCGACCCGGCACTTGGGATTCTTGCCGTAGAAAAATTCCCCCGCCATGTTCTCGATATTCCTGGCGAAGAAACCGCTCAAACTGTAAAACGGCGTACCGTGCGACAACACGATGCGGTATTTTGCACTTTTACATTCGGGCGTTTCGATGAGCTTGCGCAGCCATTCCCGCTGTTCGGCAAAGTAGCTGTTGGCATCAATGCTGAGCGTGTAGTGTCCCGGACGGTAGATAGTCGCCTTATCTTCGCCGGATTCCAGTACGATGACAAAGACATCTCCGTGCCGGAAGGCATAATAGCTTCTGCCGAAATATTCGTTGAATTTCCGCGAATCCTGACCGCGGAACTCATGGTTGCCCCGGATAAAGAACACCGGTTTGGTATACTTGTATTTGGCAAATTCATCGTAGAAACTGGTAAAATATTCCCGACGGAAGTCGGAAAAATTTTCCGACATGTCGCCCAGCGACATAAAGAAGTCCACATCTTTGCCGCCATAGGTGGTGAGCATCTTTTTGACCATAGCTTTCCGGATGGGCAGATCGCACTGGGTATCGCTGATGATCATAAATTTGCTGTTGGCACCCTTTGCCGGGAAGGTGGTGAATTTACCCTTGGAAACCGCATTGATCTTCGCCGTGCGCGGGTCGAGGATCACCACTTCATAGGCATACTCCGTTGCAGGCTTCAATCCGGTAAGTTCCACGCGGTGAATGGTGGCGTTGCGCCGGATGGCATCCTGGCTGTCCCATACGATGACCGGTTTCTTCTCTCCCGGCTTCTTGAAACGGATACCGGCCATAGTGGGCAGACCGGTTTCAAAGTTGAAACTCACTTTGTCGGCAGAGGTGTAGTACAAACACTCTTTGGCGATCAGACCGGCTTTGGCTGGCGGGAAGAGCTGATCGATCAAACGGTCACGCGTTCTCTTTTCAGCCGGGAGAGCGCTGAAATCCGGAATGAGGTCAAACGCAAAATCCCAACCGATGGCGCCGGGACGGATAAACATCGCCACATGGTTGTCACCCTTTTTGAAGTTGACCTTATGCACATAGTTGGTGGCATGGATGGGGCGGTGGAAGTTGCCGCCGGGTTCGGTGGTGGCGATCTGCTTGCCGTTGATGAAGAGCGTGCAGTAGTTGTTGACACCGAAACCGACCATCTGCGTGCAATCTTTGTCAAAGGTCAGTTTGGTGTAGGCAACGCCGCAAAAGCCGGTTCTGCTGTAATACATTCTGCCGGCAAAGCGGTTCAATGAAACCGGTTCGCTGCCTTTGGTCGTTACCTTTTTGCAATTTTGGGGCATGGTCCCGTCAACGGATGCTTTCTGTGCGTCTTTGGCGGTTGAAGTCTTATCAACTCTGACCAACCAGTTGAGGTCAGCTGCATTAAGTGCCAACACCAGAAGTGCGGCTGTCAAAACAAGTAACTTTTTCATTTTTTACTCCTGATCATTTACGATAGAGGAAATCAAGCAGCAGCTTGCAGCCTTGCTCCAAACTGGCGATCTCGACTTTCTCTTCTCTGGTGTGACTGCCGAATGCCTTGCACACGCCGAAACATATTGCCGGTATCCCTTCTGACAGCGGAATGTTGCAGTCTGTGGAACTGGAACCGTTGATAGTTTCCATATCAAAGAGGTCTTTCACAGAAGCACGGAAACGGTTGCGCAACGCTTCCAACCGGATCGGATCGACATCACCGCCGCAAGGACGGTCGCCGATGAGTTCGACTTCAACGTCCACGCCGGTTGCGCGATAAAATTCGATAACTTTTTCAAACATCACCTTCATTTTGGCAAGACATTCACGATCGTTGGAACGGTATTCATACATCATTTCCGCGTTCTGCGCGATGGTGTTGACACTGGTTCCGCCGGAGATGTGTCCGACATTATAAGTGGTGATGCTGTCGCTGCCGTTCTGCGGAACTTTGACGGCATAGAGCGAAGTTATCATCGTGGAAAGAACATGGATGGCGTTACGGTTGCCGAACTTGCCGAAACTGTGACCGCCTTCAGTACGGACGGTGACTTTGTAACGGTGGGAACCGACGGCACGGGTGACGACCCGGTTGAGCGTTGCGCCATCGAGAGAGATGAAATCACTGATCCGTTTGCCGTAATCCGCCACGATGCGGCGGCTGCCCTTCAAGTTGCCCAGACCTTCTTCGCAGGAGTTGGCAACAAAAAGCATTCCCGGCGCATCGGCAGGTAAGTTGTCCTTGTAGTAACGCGCGCAGATCATCAAGACGGCAAGGTTTGCCGTATCATCACCCACGCCGGGAGAATACATAAATTCGCCATCTTCATGAAACGGCATCGGCTCCGTATCCGGGAACACCGTATCCGTGTGCGCCATCACCACAGTCAATGCGTTGTCAGTTGTCACATTCACCGGAGCGATAACGTTGAGCGCTTCATCGATGGTCACATTGCTAAAGCCATTGGCTTCAAACCAGTTTTTGCAAAACTCCGCCCGTTTTTCCTCGTGATGCGAGGGCGCAGGAATGGCACACAGGTCACGGATGAGCTGTTTGACCTCCTCCTGCACACGACCGGCATAATTTATCATATCATCGGTCAAAAACATCTGTCATTTCTCCTTAAAACTCAATGACACCGAGACCATCTTTGATCTTGATGTCAACGCCGAACGGCTTGGACATTTCGGCAAAGTGTTCGATGATATTGAGAGAAGTGTTCTTCTGCGGCCAACCGGCGCGGGCGCGGTGGGTGCCGAACATCTCTTCGATGGGCATAAAGGTCATTTTGACCAGCTCGCCATTCTCAACTTCCCAGTACGGAATCACGGACTTGTACATGATGGGATCGTAACACAAGCCGCGCTGACCGTTGTTGGAACGGTTGTTGAACAACACATCCAGACGGTCGTTGCCGTTGAGTTTCTGCTTGGCGAACATGCCGTCCGGAGCGCGGAGAATGGTCTCCAGCTGGATGATGAAGTCGCCCAGGCAATAGAAGATCGGTTTACCGTTGTAAATCTCCATTCCGCGCAGCAAATGGGGACCGGTACCGATGACAGCATCAGCTCCGGCATCGATGCACGCTTTGGAAAATTCGATGGACACGGGGTCGACCGTCTCTTTGGTCTTGCCGTCAAGTTCGTGATTGTGCATGGAGACAACGACATAGTCCGCCATGAAACGCGCTTCTGCAATGGCATCGGTGATGCGTTTCAAATCATCGGGATGGCACTTGGAGATGATCTCAGCTTTATCAGCAGCTTCAAACATCAATCTGCCGAAGGGCTGCTGTCCGGCTTTGAGCTGGGGAAGATAACCTTCGGCGCGGATGATCTCATCTTTGGTGTTGATACCGAGATCACCGGCAATGCGTTTAAGCACATCCAGATCGGACTGCGGGAGATGATAAGTTTTGTTGACCCGGATACCGTTGACACCGGGGCGGCCGGGAAGGCTGGCAGTCTGTTCGCCAGCCATCGCTTCCGGATTGAAGGTCATAGTACAACCGATCAAAGCATAGCGGCCGCTAATGGTGTCAATGTACACAGGGCGTGAAGCATCGGCAAGATTACGTCCGGTTCCGGTGTAGGGGACACCGGCTTTCTCCAGATATTCCAGAGTTTTTTCCAACCCGCCGTAGGAATAATCCAACGCGTGATTGTTGGCGGTGCAGAGGACATTCATACCGAACTTGACCAGATCGTCAATAACTCCCGGGGGAGAGCAGAGCCAGCTTCCGCCGCTCTGCGCGCCGCCGCAGGATTCAAAATTGTGTACGGTAGTCTCCAGATTTCCGTAACGGAAATCGCCCTGCATGATGAAGTTTCTGACTTCGCTGAAACCGTCATATTCACCTTCCAGCGGCAGCCGGCGGGTGATCATGGAATCACCAGTTGCAGTGCAGCGGAAGCGGGGTTTTTTGTAATCTGCCATGATTCAAGTATCCCTTGACTTAGAGATTGTCGATTGCAGCCTTGATGATCTCAGTCGCCGCGTTGGGAGCAGCGGTGTTGATACCGGGCTGAACTTCATATCCGCCGCGTTCAAAACATTCCGGCATCGGAACGTAGCTGGACTTGGACTGGGAGAGAGAAATGATGAAGTTGTACTTGAACGGAGAAGCTTCACGGATGGCGCGGCTGATGCCGTTGAACGGTTCGCCGGGCAGAGAGATGAACGCCAGCTGCTTGCCGAATTCGATCGCAGTCAGGCGGCAGGTGTGAGAGGGAGTGCTCTTTTCGTAGCAGTCGATGGTACGCTGGGCAAAGTGCCGGAGCGCGGCAGGAACCTTGTTGGCAAGATCCTGGCTTTCGAAGTCGCCCTCTTTCTTGATATCGGGAACAGTGGCAAGAGTGTGTTTGGCTTCAGCCAGCTCTTCTTCCGTGACTTTGCGGTGCGGAATGGTGACCGTACCGTTTTTGATCACGATGTCGGTGTCGGCGAGAGTTTCCAGATCGTTGAGTTTGTCCAGAACGATACGGGCATAGCCGCGGCCGATGCGGACAGCTTCGTCGATGCTGGTCTGCTTGATGTCCTGACGGAAGTCGAAGTGGTTGATGTCACCGGAAGCATCATCGACCACGATCACCGGAATACCGGTCTTGAGTTCGTACTGGATCGCCTGCGCGAAACGTCCGTACCAGTCGGCGCAGACAATGGAACCTCCGACGGTGTCGCCGTGGTTGGTGATGTTGCACATAATGGCAGTGGTACGGCCTTCCTGAACAACCCTCAAAATACTGATGGTACGGTCAAAGTCGCTTTCGGGACGGTCAATATCGGGGTTGCGCCAGCCGGGGTTGGTGACGATGGCACCGCTCTTCATGAAATAGCGGCGGACAAAGCCGTAGGGGTTGTTGTAGACAGAACCAACCTGAATTTCTCCGGGGAGCAAATTCATGATGGCACGTTCCAGACAGCGGCAGGCACTGTCAAGCAAATTTTCGTAGGCGTAACGGGTGACATCGTCAAATTTTTCCCGTCCGGCATAGAAAGAGGGACCGGTGTGGGTGTGGGTCGCGGAGATGATGAGGTTGTCATGGATCTCTTTGCCGAACTTTTCGACGATGCGCTTTTCGAGATCTTCAAAGAGCTCTGCCGTGATGGAGCAGAGGTCAAAGGTCATGAAACCGCACTTGGTGTCACCGGATTCGATGATGAGGGTCTTGATCTGAAGATCGTCATACATACCGACGTTGGGGCGTTTGTTCATGTAACCGGCGAGACCGACGCCGACGGGAGGAGTGATGATTTCCTGAGCAAAACCTACTTTGTACATAATAAAATTCTCCTGTAATTTGATGGTTTAGGTTTTGTTGTTAAAATACAACCGTTTATGGTAAAATGCAAGTTTTTTCTGCAAAAAACCGCCTTCTTGAACTCATTTTTTCAGAAAACTCCACAGCTGTCCCATCAGAAATGACCTGCGGCGGCGCCTCGCGGGCAATCTTGGGGGCAAATCTGCGGACTCAGCTTCAGTCGAGATATTATGAGAGACACAAGAGGTCTCTCATTTTTTCTGCCAAAAAACAAAAAAGTGGTTTGCCTCTTGATAAAAATGGA
>JAFTRX010000113.1 GCA_017462015.1 Lentisphaeria bacterium | reverse complement strand
GAGTCCGGAAATCAATTCATCTACATAGGGAATAAAATCAATTCCGGTTGATACGATCAACATCTGTTCTTTACCTTTAGCGTAATTGACCCGTTCCACTTTGGAATTACTGCTGTAACGCTTGACTGCCGCTTCGATGAAAGGACGGATATCCGATGCTCTGGCGTGTTTAAGTTCATAAAGTTTACTGACGATACGAATTTGCCCATCATCCTGCAGCAAACGGATAGTACGGAGATTGGCCGTTGGTTCAGAACTGTAAAGGTGCGGCAGCGAAGAAAACACCGCTGTCAGCAGCAATACTTTTATTATACTTTGCTTTTTCATGCTTAAAATTCCTTTGTTTGTTTTTTTTGAGTAGTAAGTGTGGTGCTGTTTCAGATGGACAACATCGCATTCGGAAAAAACTTGTCATAAAATGAACCTTTCCTGTTATAAACACAACTATTGCAGTAGTGTTTTGTTTGATTAAAAAACGGGAGTACTCCTCCCGTTGGGAAATCAGTGTTTTAAATAAGTTTCAGAGCTTCGTCCAGAGCGTTGATTATATCGTCTTTGTGTTCCAATCCGATGGAAAGCCGAACCAGTTCCGGAGTTAAACCGGACTTGAGCTGATCAGCCTCGCTCAACTGGGAATGTGTGGTACTGGCAGGATGGATGATCAGACTCTTGGCATCTCCCACATTGGCAATGATGGTGAAAAGTTCGACATTATCAACGAGTTTCCGGGCTTCTGCTGCACCGCCTTTGACTCCGAAAACGACCATGCCGTTGGCTCCATTGGGGAGATATTTTTCTGCCAGCTGATCAAATCCCGGATACTTTACCCACGCGACTTTGGGGTGATTTTTCAGAAATTCCGCTACGGCAAGACCGTTTTCGCTGTGCCGCAGTGTCCGCAGCGGCAAACTTTCCAAGCCTTGCAGAAAGATCCACGCCGCATCCGGCGCAAGCGTCGGGCCCTGATTACGCAATGCAACAGTGCGGAAACGCAACGCAAAAGCAATCACGTTGCCATCGCCCAGATCGTGAGCAAAACGCAAACCGTGATACCCCCGGTCAGGTTCATTGTAAAGAGAGAATTTCGGATCGCTCCAATCAAAGTTTCCCGCATCGATCACGGCTCCGCCGATGGCAGTGCCGTGTCCACCGATCCACTTGGAAAGGGAATGGATCACGATATTTGCTCCGTGTTCAATGGGACGGAGTAAAGTTGGCGGAGTAAAAGTGGAATCCACCACCAGCGGCAGATGATACTTTTGTGCTATTTTTGCATAACCTTCAATGTCGGCAATATCCAAAGCCGGATTGCCGACAGTTTCAATGTAAATGGCACGGGTGCGTTCATTGATGGCAGCTTCAACTGCCGCAAAATCGTTCACCGGCGTAAAGTTGACTTTGATCCCCTGTTGCGGCAGAATGGCATCAAACTGGGTGAACGTTCCGCCGTAAAGGTTGTTGGCGGCAACGATCTCATCTCCATGCCGGGCAATGTTGGTGATGGTAAAATAGATTGCCGCCGTTCCGGAAGCAACTGCCACGGCAGCCTTGCCGCCTTCCAAGGTTGCCAGACGCTGTTCCAAGACATCTTCAGTCGGGTTCATCAACCGGGCGTAAATATTGCCGCTTTCCCGCAGGGCGAAAAGATCAGCACCATGCTGCGAGGTTTTGAACGCATAAGCAGTTGTCCGGTACACGGGAACCGCACGTGCCTGTGTAGTGGGGTCGGGTACTTGTCCGGCATGGATCGCCAATGTTTCAAGCCGATAATTTTTGTAGTCCATAATCAAATCTCCTAATCTCTATCGTTTTGGTTGTGTATTGTTGTAAAAAAATTCAGCAGAGCAATTTTCTGCTGACGGTATTCAATATACACCCGGAAAGAGCGTTTGTCAAATTAAAACACGATTATTTTGGTAGATTTTTAGAAAAATATATATTTTCCGGCTGTTTTGAGGCAAAAATATTCAATCATGCCTCAGCAAAACAAGACAGACGGCAGGGTAGCGGTGGATGGAAATGCTTATCAACGGACGCCGAGGACGATGCCCGTTCCGGCGATCACCGTTCCCCAGCCGAGGAAGGTAAAGCCGCCTTTGATTTCCTTGAGCTTGCCTTCTTCGTCTACCGCCATGATGATGCCCCGGTCGAGCTGAACCAGCTCAACAAGGTCGCAACCGATGAGGTCGTAAAGTTCCTGCAAGGTTTCGTTGGGGTTCTGGGCGAGTTCGATTTCCGTGATGGTCTTGGCGACCGGGTCAATTTTGATTGCGCGCATATTTTTGTCTCCTGATTTGAGGGTGTT
>JAFTRX010000112.1 GCA_017462015.1 Lentisphaeria bacterium | reverse complement strand
TGATATCGCGACGTTAATGTGAGTTTTTTCAAGGCGAAGCTGAGGGACCCGTCTCCGCTGAAGCTCCGCCGTGGCAAGGTGTGAAGATGCTTGTCGCGGCGTAATGTAATGAAGCCGGAAGTCCGCAGAAAAGGCTCGCAGAAACAAGCGAGATTACCGCCGCCGGTTGTTAACGAAAAAGGCTGTTGCAAAACAAATGTTTTGCAACAGCCGCCAGAAAGCTGTAAAATCATCGACGGTAGTCGACAATAATGCTGCGGATGTCGCCGTTGAATACGCCGAGCGGACCGCCGCCGACACCGGCACAGGTATCGTAGACACCGATTCCGAGCGCCTTGCAAACCTTCTTTTTGCCGTTGACAGATATGGTCATTTTATCAAACGCAAAATCGCAGCTCACGACCGCCCACTTGTTCAACGGCAAACGGAGACCGGTTTTCGTCTGACGGTAATCACCGATACGGTTGCGGATCACCAGCACAAGTTCACCATTCTGCACAGTCAGCTGGAACAAGCCGATATTACTGGCACGCGTCTCGATCAACGTCTGCACGCCGGAAGCGTTTTTCTGCCGCACATCCAATGTCATTTTGAATGCCGCACGCCGTGAAATGACGCCGGTCGGCAGCTGCAGCACCTGTCCGGGTTTGCTCAACTGCCACGCGCCGTCGACGATCGGCACCGCCACCTGTGTCATATTCCGGGGAATACCGCTGATATAAACTGTACTGTCGCGGTAAGCGCCGAACAATCCGCTGATCTGGGACGCAAATCCACCGGCGATGCCGTAATATTTCCGTCCGGCATCAGTGACCATCGCCGTACCGTATTTGGCATCAGGACGGTATTCGATAACCGGAACCTCACTTCCGGCAACCATCAGCATGACCGGCTTGTTGAGCTTTTCGCTCCAGACGGAAATGCGGCGGATGTCACGGGTGACAGGTGTACGGCGGAAAGGTTTGCCGCGCCAGACGCGACCTTGAGAGTCGACCATTTGGAAGTTGTAAAGCGCTCCCCGGTTCGGAGTATACTCCGGCGCGGTAAAGGAAAATTCAGCTTTACGCAGCTTCAACGGCCGCTCGCACTGGAAGTTCTGCCGCAAAACGCTGATACTGACCATGCCTTTGACCGGGATGCCGTAAACATGGTTTTTCAACACATCAGCAAGTTTTATTTTGCCGGTAAAGTGACCGGGTAGATCAATATTCAACACGGCTTTTCCAACTTCTTTTGCCGGAACCGTGACGATCCAGCGTTTCATCTGCATGCTCTGGCGGAAACGTTTCAGCGTGACCTTGCCCGATTTCGCCATATCCACCGGAAGTTCCGGTCCATACCAGAGTGAAGAGGCATTATCCACACTCATCGTACCGGAAATAAACTGCGCCTTGCCGACCGTCTGCATCCGGATGGAAAAGACTTTGACAGCAGGAGTTTCCAGCAAAAATGGACGAGGGGAGTGAGTGTAAATTTCCACGCCGTTTTCCATAAGTTCCGCCCAGTCGACCGGGGTCGCCGCCTTGACTTTGACCTGATAGTTGCCATTGTCGTCAAAGGATTCTTTCACGTCTGCGGAAAGAAGATCCCTCAACGGCTGCTTTACATATTTGTAGTCGAAGTTGTTGACTTTTTCGATGCGGATATACTGCATATTACCGAAGGAACGGACTTTGCCATTCTGCCGGGTCTCGACCTCCACGGTGACAAAATCCTCATTTGCCCACGGGACGGTATCGACTTTTACGCGCAGCTCTTCCATCTTCTTTCCGGAAAACTCTTTCCACGGCGAAGTGTAAAGCACATTGCCGCCGCTGCCCTTCAAAATGAAACGGGCGGAATAACTGCCGGTTTCGCAAGGCAGAGCCAGAAGTTCATACTCCGGATATTCGCCCAGCGCCAGCACCTTGCGGTAACTGATTATCAAGTTGGGAATAGTGGTATCGTCCCCGGGAAGCGCAGCAGATTTGCCGGTCATGTGCCGGGTCACGCGGGTGAAAGTGGAGTGGTTGTAAAGTGTCGGACGCAGAGAAGTGTTCTCGTTCTGTTCATCCCATTCCGGAATAATGATGATGTCCGGCTGGGCAGCCAGCGCGCGGCTGAGAGTCCCACGGTAACACCAGGTTCCGTAACTGCCGCGGATGTGACCGATGCGGGTTCCGTTTTTATGACCGAGCCGGGAGGAGATGGCAAAGAGTTTATCTTTGAACTCTGCTTCAGCAAGCACCTCTCTGGCGGTATCGATCATAAACTGATAAAACTTCATATCCGTGTGCCGGTCACCGGCGGAACGGGTGGGAGCGCAATCAATATACAAGCCATCGGTGGTGCGCAAATAGGCGCGAAAATGTTTTTTGATCTCACCCTTGATTTTTTCCTTGACTGCGGCGTTACCGCGATGCCAGGTCAAATTCCAGTGATGCCATCCCTTGCCGCCGGGCGCTACAAGATGCGGCAGAAAAGCAAATTTATCGCCATACTGCTTGCGGTAAAGAGCAAGCACATCGCGCCAGAATCCAGGCGGACGTTTGTCAGCATTGTAACTGGAAATCACCACTTTGCCGTTGATACGCAAAGCGACTTTGCTCTTGAGCGCGGGGATGAAGACTTTGTCAAAGTTGAGTTTGGCACTCTTCAGATCCTTGTTCTTCTCGTACATATTGCCGCCGGTGGAATAGATTTCGGCAAGCAGAATGAAACCGGGAACATTCGCCCGTTCAAGGTTGCCAATAAGCTCTCCGGTACGGACTCCGAACAAACTTGCCAGACCGTCAAGATTGTACAGCATGGCGTTTTTGCCGATGGCACGAACCGTCGCCACCGGATCGATCATCTCCGGGTCAAGCAGGGTCGGGCGGTCAAGCCAGCGGCCATAATAGTCCAACTCCGGAGTATAATGCCACTGCGCCCGGGAAAAGACGTAAGTCTTGGGCGCTTTACGCTGATACGGCACCGCCGCCCAGAGCAGCGATGCACTCAGAACCAATAATACTGAAATAAGGCGTTTCATTTATCCACCCGGAAGTTACTGCGATGCTTGCCGTCCTGAAGCGTGGCATGGGGATTGTCCACGCGGGAAACGTGACCGTCACACCAGAGAACATTGGCGGCATTTTCGTGGCAGGGATTCATCTTGTTGCTTCCGCTGTGGTAGCTGCTGATGACATAACGGGCCTGATTGGTACCGTTCCACGCATCGGCGGTCAGCACTTTCTGAGCGGCATTGACGATTTTTGCCGTGTTGACAGTGATGTAATCGCGGGTGTTTTTGCCTGCCCAGCCGCCGAGGTTACTGGCAACGTATTCAAAGTTGATACCGTAGTTGATGGAACGGTAGCGTTCCAGATTGCGCTCAGGAGCAACGACACAGCTCTCCGGAGAGGTGGCGCGGGAACGGTTGCGGATCTCCGGATAGAGCGCCTGCTGTGACGGACAGAAAAAGTTGCGGTTGCCGGTCTCCTGCGGCAGATATTTATGAATGCGGTATCCCCAGGTGATCCGGGTCTTGCAGCCGGGGATGGCAAATTCATCGTCGAAGTAGGGATAAAATCCGGCATTATCGGCGGCGTACTGGTTCAAGGCGGCATAGATATTTTTCTGCCGGGCGGCGCATGCTGCCTCTTCAGCTTTGGCAGCGCCGGTGGCTCCGGCAGCAGAAATAAACACCGTCGCCAGAACGGCGACACACGCGACACAGATAACAAGTTCGACCAGAGTAAACTTTTTCATTTTCAAAAATCCTTTCTATAATACTTTCAATATTCAAGTGCGTAAACAACACCATCAAAACCGATGAAAAACGCCATATCGCCGTCGATGACCGGAGTTCCTTTGAAGGCAAATCCGGTTTCAAAAATCTTCTTCGGCGGAATGACACCTTTGGGAATACCGGCAGTCCGGAGATAATCAGCAGCATCATAAACTGCGCCGTTATCACCGAGCAGCAGAATTTTGTTCTTCCAGATCATGGGGGCGGCGGTATTGGCAAGGAACTGGAAACCTATGCCACGGGACTCTTCCAGCGGCTGAAGGTTGTAACGGTAGATGCGTTTGCCGGTTTTGGCATCATCGACCACAAGACCGTTGGTGGAAACGGCGAGGACTTTGCCGTCTTTGACACACACGCCGCCGATGGTGGTGGAACTGCCGGGAACTTTGGGATCACGCCACACCGGTTTGCCGGTTTTCGCATTGAGCTTGAGCAAAGTCGCACGGAGATAAAAGTAAACATTTTCTCCTTCAAAGAAGTGATTGCCCTGACTGGTCTTGCTGGCATCACGGCGGAGCCAGACATGGGAGCCGTCAGCAATGTTCACGCAACCGTTGCAGGAAGCGCCGTTGTAGTAAAGTTTACCGTCTTTGATGGTAAAGTTGACAGCATTCCATGCGCTGTTGAGCGACAACGGTTTCTTCCATGCAAATTTATCCGTTTGGGCATCCAGACAGTAGATATAAGCGCGGCTGTCGTGGGTCAGACTGACAAAAACTTTGCCTTCAGCCAACTTGACTCCGGCATGGGTGCGGGTATACATGGAAGTGCGGCGGGGAATAGTTACACTGCGGAGAAGTTTACCGTTGCGGATGTCCAGTGTGTACAGCACGCCATTGATATCAAATGCGCGCACAGTTTTGGCATCTGCGGCGACCGCAACCGCCACATCCGGGCAGTTGAAGCGCCAGAGCTGTTTGCCGCTCTTGCGGTCAAATGCGACGACACCGCCATTTTTTCCGACGGGGAGTTCACCGTGTTCGATTCCGGCAAAGACCATATTCCCCTGTACTGCCGCCTGCGGATAAGAGCGCTGGAAATCCGGAAGAACCGCACACCACTTCAACTCAGGAACATTGACCAGTTTGACTGTTTTATTGAATTTGATCCGGGCAAGTTCAACGGAGACCACCGCCGTTACCCCCTTGGGATCGGTGATTTTTTCCGGAAGCACACCGCCCCAGACCAACTGGTTCAACTTTTTGAGTTCAATCGTTTTATTGTTGACAGCAACCGATACCTTCCGGGGCTCATCGGAATAATCTGCCACGCGGACAAGCAGCTGATTGCCGTTGTACAGCGTCGGTTCCACCCGGCGCACCTGATTCAAAAGGCGGGTCTCCGTGGAAACGATGCCCTGCGGATTGATGGTCACCAGACGCAGCCGCTTGGTGAAACTTCCGGAGTCATGGGAACGCAGCGGCGCGACACAGAGTACCGGGTAACCTTTGTACTCATAAAGGTTGTGATAGTGGGTGTGACCGCCGAGGAAACCGAGAAGTTTGATCTTTCCGGCTTTGGCAAAACTTTCCACCAGATCAAAAATGTACCACGGCTGATGGGTGTTGACCAGCACCGGAGTTCCGGGAGCAAGGCGGGAGAGGGCATTTTTCATCCAGCGCACCTGACGGTCGCGGGCGTAACGCTCCGGCAGGCTCTGGTATTCAGACACCGGAGAGAAGAAATAGATGCCGCCGAAGTGCCAGCCGAAATAGGGAGCGCCGAAACATTCGGTAAAGTTCTTGTAAGAAGGTTTGGATTTGAGACGGTCATGACCGCCGAAGTAGGGGAAATATCTGAATTTGCCGTTATCGATCTCCTGCTTCAAAATCGCCAGCTGATCGACTTCACCGAATTCAGTCATATCACCGGGAAAAACGATAAAGCGGGCATTGGCGTTTTTCATGACCTGCGAGATTTCGTACATATCATTCATCAACTCGCCGCGTTTGACTTTGAAGTTGTACTGAACATCGCTGCCGTGAACGAAGGTGAAAGTTTCCGGCACATCGTTCTGCGCAGTAAGTTTGAAGTTGACATTATTCTCCCCCGGCTTGAGAGCCGTTGCCCAGCGGCCTTCCGGCTTGAGTGAAGACGGATGATCCAGATAGACAAAACCGGTACCTTCATAGCAGAAGGTGAAATCAAAACTGCCGTCTTTGTTCACCGGATAAAATTTTTCGCCGTCACAAACGGCAACGCTTTTTACATCCGGTGCTGTCACTTTACCCCGCACCCGGAATTCAGCTCCGGACAGGGTAAAGAGTGCTGCCATAGCTGACAGCAATAAAAGTTTTTTCATTTGATTCTCCTTTTTTTGTTATTTTTGATGTTATTTGCAAATATTTTAACACATCATTTTTCGACAGCAAAATCGCCGGCTTCCCAGGGCGAAATGTTGAAATTGAGCCGGTAATCTTTTTCCAGATTGCCGGTGGTGTTCAACCGGTAAAGCAGTTGCGGAGCATGATCCGGACAACCGCAGCTGCCGCCGAGCCACAAGCGGGGCGGGATGGTCTTTTTTTCCAATATCACACCATTTATCCCCTCTTTCATCCGGTGCAGTATCATTTCCACACACATCTGAGCCAGTTCATGAACCGGCTGAACCACGGTCGTCAGCGCCGGTGTGGTGAATTCAACAAAACTGCACCCGTCACAACCGACCAATGCTATATCCTCCGGCACGCGAAGCCCTGCTCCGGCGAGCGCCCGCATTATTTTGGCGCCGACAAAATCGTTGGAACAAAAAAGAGCATCAACCTTCTCCGCTTTCAAATATTCCGCAAGATCGGCTGCTCTTCCGTCATACTCCTGCAAATATATGACCTTGCCGCTTTTGCCGAACTCTTTCAACGCGCGCGCCCATCCCTGTTCCCGGCGGCTGTTCAACGCCGCATGACCGCCGAAATAGTAAACCCGCTCAAAACCATGCTCCAACAGATGCCGGGTCCCGAGATAACCGGTGGCTTCTTTGTCCACATCAATATCCGACACGCCAAGTTTTGTCCGGCAGAAGATGATCGGCAGATCCGGAAGAGGAAGAAGTTTACTGGGTGTGGCAATGCAATCCATCACAATTATTCCGGCAACACCGCAAGCGGCAAGCTGATTGCACAACTGCGGCAATTCTCCCACCGCATTATCGACAGTAAGAGTCATATACCCGCAGGAACGCAAAATCTGACACACTTCAGCGTAAACCGTGTTGCTGTGCGGCATTCCGGGTGATGCCAATAAGCCGATAGTCCGGCTGTTTCCGCCTTTGAGTTTCCGGGCGGCGATGTTGGGAACATAGTTCAGCTCTTTCGCCAATTTCAACACCCGTTCTCTGGTTTTGGCGGAGACCCGGCTGCTGCCGTCTCCTTCCAGCGCAGCGGCGACCGCCTGCCGGGAAATACCGATAAGCATGGCGATATCCTTCTGTGTGACCGGCATAAACATTATCTCCTGAAAAAAATTTGATTACCCGTGCAATCTTAATATAGACTTAACTGCTTTCATTTGCAACAGCGGCAATCAAAAAAAAGTGAATTTTTTACAGCCAAAGACTTGCTTTAAGCTCCGGAGTGATGTATGTTAGTTATATGTATAATAATAATACTCCCCTTTAAGGATGATAATTATGTTTGAACTTGATTTTGAAAAGAGCAACGGTCTTATTCCGGCGATTGCTCAGGATTGGCAAACCAACGAAGTGTTGATGCTCGCCTACATCTCCCGTGAATCATGGGAGGAAACATTACGCTGCGGTTATGCGACATATTTTTCCCGCAGCCGGAACAAGCTGTGGAAAAAAGGTGAGAGCAGCGGCAATCTTCAGAAAGTGCATCAAATACTGGTCGATTGTGACCGCGATACGGTCATCTTCAAGGTCGACCAGATCGGCGGCGCCGCCTGCCATACCGGACACCGCAGCTGTTTCTACACCGAAACTGACGGCGTATCCATCAAAGAATTAAGCGAACCGCTGTTCGATCCGGATGAAGTTTACAACGGAGGTAAAAAATGACGGAACAGCAGTTGAAAAAGCGCTTCCCGGATCTCCGGATACTGTGCAACGTACCGTACAGTGAAATCACCAGCTTCGGCGTCGGCAGCGCTCCGGTGCCGCTGAT
Organism: Lentisphaeria bacterium; assembly: GCA_017462015.1. GTDB lineage: Bacteria > Verrucomicrobiota > Lentisphaeria > Victivallales > Victivallaceae > UBA1784. Next base: position 6,342 of record JAFTRX010000112.1, on the reverse strand, counting down.
TGCTGAACCGGAAAATGATGAAACTCTTGCCTCATTGCTCAAATATCTTTCCGCCCGGAAATGCAAGGTCTTCATCCTCGGTGCCGGAACCAACGTTGTCGGCAGCGACAAGGCATTTGACGGCGTGATCATCCGGCTTAACAGCAAAACATTTTCTGCCATATCCATTGAAGATGACATTATCAGCTGCGGCGCATTTACCAAATTGCCGCTGCTCTGTTCTGCCGCCGCCAAAGCAAATTTGTCCGGACTTGCACCTTTATCCGGTATCCCCGGCACTGTCGGCGGTGCCGTCAAGATGAATGCCGGTGCCAACGGTACGGAAACCGCTGATCTGCTCAGCTGCGTCAAAGGTGTCCGCCTTGACGGTACACCCTGGGAAGCGGATGCCAAAGATATCCAGTGGTTCTATCGCGGCAACTCCATTCCGCCGGATGTGGTGATTACCGGGGCAAAATTCAAACTCACCGCCGGAGAAAGTTGTTCCATTGAAGAGGCCGCCATCGCCGCCGAACATGAAAAACGCCGCCTGCGGGAACCGGCAGGACGTTCCGCCGGATGCGCGTTCCGCAACATATCGCCGTTTGAACCGGCAGGCATGCTGATCGACCGCTGCGGATTGCGCGGATTGGTCATCGGCGATCTGGAAGTGTCGTCCAAACATGCCAACTATCTGCTCAACACCGGCAACGCCACTGAAGAGGATTACATCTGTATGGTTCGCATCCTCCGTCGCGCCGTGAGCGAAAAATTCGGCTTCTATCTCACCAATGAGATCGTCCCGGTCATGCCGTCGACCAACGCCCGCATCGAAGAAGATACCCCGCCGCCGCTGGTGAATGTCCTTTACGGCGGTTCCAGCAGTGAACGCGAAGTGTCGCTCCAAAGCGGAGCATGTATCGCTTCCGCGCTGCGCCGTGCCGGATTCAAGGTAGAACTTTCCGATATCCGGAAATGCGCCATCTCTCCGACTATGCAAAAGAGTGATGTCATCTATCCGGCACTGCACGGAGGTTTCGGCGAAGATGGTACTTTGCAGAATGAATTGGAGAATGCCAAACTCCGTTTTGTCGGTTCCGGTTCCGTTGCCAGTGAACTGATCATGGATAAACTGGCGAGCAAACGTCTCCTTGATGATATCAAACTGCCGACCGCGCCGTGGGCTGTCGTAACCCGCAATGAACGGCAATTCCCCGCAAATCTTCACTTCCCGGTGATGGTAAAAGCTCCGCGGGAAGGTTCTACTGTCGGTATCGTCAAAGTCAACTCCATTGAAGAGTGGAACGATGCACTGGATGCAACCTTCAAATATTCGGATGAACTGCTGGTTGAAGAGTTCATATCCGGAGTGGAAATATCCATTCCCATTCTCAATGCCAACGTGCTGGATGCCATCGAAATCGTCTCTCCCGGCGGGTTTTATGATTGGGATGCCAAATACGTTTACAAAAACGGCAAAACCGAATATTTCTGTCCGCCGCGCTCACTGCCGGAAGATGTGGTGAAACTGGCGCAGGACTATGCGTTGAAATTCTATCACGCCGCCCGGTGCCGCGATATTCTGCGGGTGGACTTCATCGTGACCGCAGAAGGCGTTCCCTTTATCCTTGAAGGTAACAACCTTCCCGGCAACACCGAACACAGCCTCGTTCCTCAGGCGGCAAAAGCAGCCGGTATATCGCTGGAAAAAATGACCAGTTCACTGGTCTACGCCGCGATGAAACGTTCCTGCGAACCGGAATCCGGCGGCGGCAAACCCTCCGGAACCAACATTGTGGTCAAAATCATGACCGGCATTTCCCGCTGGCTTTACCGTTTTGCGCTTCTGGTCAGTGCATTTCTGCTTATCAGCGCCGGTATGAAGTACAATATAGCCGCTCCCGAAGGCTGGCCGCTGCTCAGCGGAGGAGTTTTACTGCTCATTAGTGAATTTGTCTTTTTCTGGTTAAAACACATGGAGAAAAAATGAAACATCTGTCTATTTTCATATTGTCCGTCTTTGCTGTAATAACGTTGTCTGCCGCAGTACAACCGGTTCCGACCGGAACTCCGGCTCCGGTCATCCCCTCCCCGATATGGATGGACGGCAAACTTCACCGGATTTCCGATTTCAAAGACAAAAAAGTTACGGTGCTTTTTATCTGGAATCTGGATCAGCACATGCTTCCGGCACTGCAGCAAATGAGTCAGGTCGTGGCGCGGAGCGACAAGAGCAAAACCGCATTTCTCGGTGTCGGCGGAGCCAATGTCGAAACCTTGAAAAAAATCCCTGCCATCACCAAACTCCCCTTCCCCGTGTGTGCCGACCACAACCGCGCCACTGTGCGCCTCTTCTGCCGCAGTTATGACCGTCCGCCGCTTGCCGTTGTTATTGGCAAGGAAGGCAAAGTCTACTGGCGCGGCAGCATCCGTCAGGTTCCGGCAGTGCTGGAACAGATCCACAGCGGCAAATTTGATTTGAAAGAACGCTTGCGTACCGAAAGGTTTTCCGATGCGGTCAGCAACGCGATCCGTGCCAAAAAGTTTGATGATGCATTGAAGCTCATCCGTGCAGAATGGGAACGTTTCCCGGAGAACATGGAGCTGCTCTCCATGCAGCTTCTGCTTCTGGAACGCCATTTGAAACGTCCGCAGGATGCATTCAAACTCATCGCCGATGCACACAAGAAACAGCCGAAAAATCCCGGTATTTTTGAGTTGGAACTTCAGCTTTTGCGCAACTCCGGAAAAGTCGATCAGTTGGAAAATTTCTGCAAACGTCTCATCGCCGCTCACGGCAGTTCGCCGCAACTTATGATAAAATTTGCCGAACTCCTGACCCGGATGCCGATCAAAGATATGCGGATGGATCACATTTATCTGCTGATGCACACCGGCTGGACTAAAGGTAAATTTGCCAACAACAAAGAAAAAGGCCGCTATGCACTGGATTATGCCAAAGTCATGCACGGATTCAACCGTACCGATTTGGCTTATAAACTGGCAGTTCAGGCAGAAAAACTCCTGACCGGTAAAGCCAAAGCCGGAGCCGCCGATGCAATGACCTATTACAAAAAAATCCTCTTTTACGCGACGAAATTCACCCTCTGAAACGGAAAAAACATTATGAAACGGGCTGTGATCATCGGTGGCGGCGTATCCGGATGTGCCGCAGAAGCATTGGCAAAGAAGATGGGGTATTCCACGGTCATCGTCTGCGATGATGATACGGCAATCCTGCCGGAAGCAGAACTTATCATCGCAAGCCCCGGAGTGCCGCCGTTGGTGTCCAAACTTTATCAGCAGGCGCTCAGTCGGAGCGGTGTAGATTTCACAGGAGAACTGGAGTACGGTTTCCGGCATTGGCGCAAACCTCTGCTTGCCATAACCGGAACCAACGGCAAAACCACCACCACTGCACTGGTAACCCATTTACTGCAGCAGTGCGGAATAAACGCCGAAAGTGCCGGAAATATCGGCAGGCCGCTGTGCGATCTGGTGTTGAACTCAAACGCGGATGTTGCAGTTGTCGAAGTGAGCAACTTTCAATTGGAACTGGCGGAGGGGTTTGCTCCGGATGCCGCTGTGTTGCTCAATCTGGAATCAGATCACGTTGACCGTTACGCCGGAGGTTTTGCCGAATATTGTGATGTAAAACAAAAAATCTTCACACATGTTGCCCCGGCGATGCAGGTTACCGGCATATCACTGCCGGAACGTTCCCCGCGCCGGGTCGCAGTGAACAACGGAGAACTTTTCATCGACGGAAAAAAAATTCTCCATCAAAACGACACCGACCTCCCCGGTCTGCCCAATGCCGAAAACCTCATCGCCGCAGTGGAGTTGATACTCCGGTATGATGAGCGTATCGTGTTATCCGATCTGCCACGCTTTGCCGCTGCGGTAAAGAGCTTCAAGCGAGCGGCACACCGGATTGAAAAAATCGGTTCCGGCCACGGCATTACCTTTGTCAACGACTCCAAAGGAACCAATCCGGCGGCGGTCATTGCCGCGCTGGATGCAATAAACACCCCGGTCGTTATCATGCTTGGCGGACTGGCAAAAGGAATGGACTTTTCTCCGCTCTGCACCCGAAAAGAAAAAATCCGTTTCGCCGTATATTACGGACAGGATCGGGACGAAATAAAAGCAGTCCTGGAGGATTGCTTTCCCGGTACCGATACAGGAATGGATTTCTCCGCAGCATTCAACGCTGCCACCGCCGCCGCGCAGCCCGGAGATACAGTACTGCTCTCCCCCGGATGTGCCAGCATGGATATGTTCAAAAACTACAAAGCCCGCGGCGAAAAATTCCGCGAACTTGCATCGGAATTTATTGCTCAAGATGGCAAATGAATCTTGAAGAAGCAAAGAAACTTGTGATAGAAAGATATTGTCTCATTTTTTGTAAAAAATACAACCTGCGGCGGCGCATTGTGGGCAATCTCCTGGCAAATCAGCGGACTCATCTTCAGTCTAGGACAATAGTCCACTCCTCCCCGACGACAGGCGCCAATTCCAGCGGGCATAAATCAGGAGCGTTATCGCGCGGCTATTCGCGAGTTTTGCAAGCGAGAAGCTCAGGTCACGTACTTGCGTACGTGACCTGAGCGGCGAGCGCGGCAAGGCTCGCGAGAGCAAGCAAGAACGCTCCGTGAACACAAAAAAAGACCTTGCCATTGAGAGTAAAACACACACCGTTCCCGTCCGACTTGTCCGAATAGTCCGACTTGTCCGACCTGTCCGTTTCCGTCCGCTTGCCCTCCATAGCTCCGTCCGGAGCGGCGGAGGGTCCGTTTTTGTCCGTAGAGCTTGCATTTTCCGGATTTTTTTCAGAAACAAGCTTGATTTCCCGCTGTAAAGGATTTATATTATTTAAGGTTTGGGCAGTCAACTCCGCTTGATTCTCCTGCAACATTTCACCGGAGATTTCATTTTTAGGCTGATCGCTCGTTGCTTGCGATGTCGCAGATTGAGAACTGCGAACCCAAATCAGTTTTCCTTTGGCATTTTCGTGTTGTTTTTTTCTTGTAAAGAAGCTCACCACTGAATAATAGCCATCTTGTTTGCGCAGCTCTAAAATACCATAATATCTTGCTTTGGGAGGAAATATTTCAAGTTTGATTTTTCCTGCATCGTTACGAGCATATATTTTTTCAATATTGCCAAACACAAGTGACATCAAGCGAGCTAAATCCTGATTCGGGAAATCGGACAAATGCTTGTAAATATGAACAATTCCAAAACCATGATTACCTTTAAATAATTTTATAGGCAACGGGGCAAGACCAAAAATTTCACCTTTTTTTGCCATTTCGTCTGTGATTTTTCCCCAGATGTTACTCCCGGAATCAGTCAAGATTTCTGTGTCCTCGGATATATTTTTGTCATTAATAATATCCGTTATAGTCATTTGTCCGCGACCTTGGACATTAAACAACTGATTGCCATCTTTGTCGAAAGCCAAAAACCTCACATCCTCTCCAGTTGTCAAGTTTTCCTTGACAACTGAACTGCGCCGCCGATCTCTGGCGGCTTTTGCGGAGCGGTAGATGATGTTGGCGATATCGTCATCGGAAAGGTTTTTCACCCCCAGACCGTGATTGTGCATCCAGATCCGGATATTGGAGATGAGCTGTTTGAACCAGGCGGGCTTTTGGACCGTGTAATTGGTGGCGGAAGCCCACTCGTTATCCACTGCCCTATGAGAACTGTAAATTCCAGCTATTAGTAAACAAAATCATCCAACTGCAGCACGCCTGTCGGGCATCAGCCCGACGACAGGCGCTAACTCCAGCGGGTACAAATCAGGAGCGTTATCGCGTAGCTATTCGCGAGTTTTGCAAGCGAGAAGCGAAGGAATCCGTCTTCGCTGAAGCTGCGACGGACAGGGCATACCTAAACATAATTTCTACAACTACCACACGCCTGTCGGGCATCAGCCCGACGACAGGCGCCAACTCCAGCGGGCATAAATCAGGAGCGTTATCGCGCAGCTATTCGCGAGTTTTACCGAGGAGGCGCGAGGGGATCCTTCTTCGCTAAAGCTACGCCGGGACAAGGCGTACCTAAACATAATTTCTACAACTACCACACGCCTGTCGGGCATCAGCCCGACGACAGGCGCCAATTCCAGCGGGCATAAATCAGGAGCGTTATCGCGCAGCTATTCGCGAGTTTTGCCGAGGAGGCGCGAGGGGAGTGTACTCAAGTACTCGACCTGAGCGGCGACGACCGCAAGGCTCGCGAGAGCAAGCAAGAACGCTCCGTGAACAAAAAAATTCCCGGCATCGTGCTACTCGATTTTGCACAGCAATATGTGGCTATTTTGCGTTTTGCAAGGAGCGATATGAGGGAGTGTGT
>JAFTRX010000111.1 GCA_017462015.1 Lentisphaeria bacterium | reverse complement strand
CTGTGCAAATTCCAAATATAGGTGGGCAAAAAGTTGTAGGCCTTGACTCGCCGGTTCAGTGCACGCAAAGAGATGTGTTTCTTCACACTGTCGGTAACGCCATCTTCCGGGCAGAAAAATACTCCCGGAGAAACGGCTTCCGGAGAGAGCGCGAGATAGGGAACGAGATGACCGCCCCAAGTGAGACACTCTACATCCCAAGATGCATAATGCTGCGGCAGATAGTCCTTGTTGTCAGCGATATACTGCTGAATTCCGGTTCCCAACTGCTTGACGTTACTCACGCAGGATGCCGCTTTTCCGCGCGCACGGGCACTCTGCAAAGCGGGGAGCAAGATTGCCGCCAGTATGGCAATGATTGCAATCACCACCAACAGTTCTATCAGGGTGAAACCCTGTTTCACCCGCCTGCAGGCGGGGAGTGCGCTGTTTTTGAAATAAATTTCTGACTTTTTCATAAAAACCTCCTTGATATGATGTAAAAATCTATAGTATTTCTTCACAAAATTTCCTTGTCGTTATATAGTATAACCACAATCGCATCATCATACAATATCTTTGACCTTAAAAAAAAATGCATCAATATTGAAATATCAAACAAACTACGCTTGATTTTATAAAAAAAATATGTATATTAATCAAAGCAATCAACGGAGAGCCCCAAGATGAGGACATTCAGAAACAGTGCTTACTCGAAAATTTTCCGGGAAAACAAGTCCGGACACGGAACTGACAAACTTTTCGTCCGTTCCATCGGTTATACCCGTGCCGACAGCAACTTTCACGAAAAACCGCGCATTATCAAGTTCGGCTGCATCTACTGGTGCATCGAAGGAAGAGCCTCTTTCACACTCAACAAACGCCGTTACACGCTTTCTCCCGGCGAAGTATGGTACTATCCGCCCGGCTCTATTATCGACTACCGGCCACTGCAGGAGGGCATGCTCTATTACTGGATGGCGTTATACGGTGCGGCGCTGGAACCGCTTTTTTATGCTCTCGACATCAATCCCGGAAAAAAATTCTGCGGTCCCCCGCCGGATGAAACGTTTCAACAGCTCATCTCGGAAGTGCGCAATTCCCCCCCAAACCGGAGAATAGATGTCTTGAAGATCGGCATGGATATCCTCTTTAAAATAGCCTCTCCCCCGCAGGATAACACCCCCCGGATGGAACAAACGCTCGCCCAGGAGGCCCGCGGTATCATTGAAAAAGAGTTTGATTCTCATACATTCAGTATCGCCAAACTTGCCGATATGCTCAATGTCCACTCTGTCACTTTGTGCCGGGATTTCAAAAAAGAGTTTCAGCTCACACCATCGGAATATCTCATCCACTGCCGGATGCAGAAAGCTCTGGAACTTTTGGAAAGCCGTCAATATCTGGTCAAGGAGGTCGCCGACATGTGCGGCTTTTCCTCCCCGGAATATTTTGCCACCGCGTTTGCCGCCAGATTCGGCTCGTCCCCATCCCGCATCCTCTCCGGTTCTCCGGAAAAACTGCTTCCGGAAATTCCGGAAGATTGAATCATGGCACAACCACCGCCTTTTCTGTATGCGCGGAAATGACACTTATCCAGTGTTCTATCCTCTCTGCGGCGGGAAACTCCTCCGGTATCCCGTCGCAACGGCGTTTCAATGCCTGATATTTTCCCCGCGCCATCGGGTGATAGGGTTCAACATGGATTTCTTCAACGCGCTCAAGTTCATTGGCAATATTTGCAATGGAACGCAAATGCTCCTCCTGATCGTTGACACCGGGAACAAGCGGACAGCGCAAAATGATCTTTGCGCCTGATGCGTTGAGTTTCCGCAGATTTTCCAAGATAAGAGAATTATCCACGCCGGTAAGTTTCCGGTGAAGCTCAGGAGCTGTTGCCTTGTAATCAAAAAGGAAAATATCGGTATACGGTATGAGCTGTTCAAGAAGTTCAAATTTGCCATAACCGCACGTTTCGATACAACATCCGATACCGCGCTCTTTTGCGAGCTTTGCCAACTCCAAAGTGAACTCAAACTGAAAGAGCGGTTCTCCGCCGGAGATGGTCAAACCGCCGCCGCTTTCATTGAAAAACATGATCTCTTTTTCCAGTTCGGAAGCAACAGCATCGACCGTCATCTCTTTCCCCGCAACAGAAACCGCCCGCACCGGACAACGCGAAACTGCATCCAGTTGTTCCTGTGACGGAGATGCCAGCGGCAGTTTGTCAAAAACGTTTCCGCAACAGCCGCAGCCGATACAGCGGTCTTCATAAAAAAGCAGTTCCTGCTCACGATGCTGTGATTCCGGAGTATGACACCAGATACAGCGCAAAGGACAACCTTTCAAAAACACCACCATCCGGATACCCGGGCCATCGTGAATGGCAAAGTGTTCAAAATCCAATACCGTTCCTGTAATCATAATCTCTCCGCCTGTCTGATGTAAGCATCCTGTTCCCGGCGCGGAATGGAGTTCCACAAGACGTTCCATCCGCAAATACGCACCTGAAGATCGCGGTATTGTTCCGGCTCCTCCTGTGCCTTTCGCAACACATTGACATCCATCACATTGAATTGCAGAGCGTGTCCGTAATGTTTGATAAAGGTCATCAAAAGTGAACGCATGGCGGCAATTCCGGCATCGCCTTTTACTTCTGACGGATGCAGCATCACATCCACCGGCAGATCCGCCATAAAGAGCGATGAATCAAATTTCAGTGCCGATGCGACCAGCGCGGTCGCCCCCTGAAAAGAGCATCCCTGCGTTGCCGTGATATTTTTGCTGAGCTCATCTCCGCGTTTGCGCCCGTCGGCAGTAGCTTCCACCTGATCCGCCCACTGGACAAAACGGTTGGAGGCGTGGAGCGCAGTTGTGAAAAATCCGCCGCGCGAGTTGGGTTTGCCGTTGTAACGGCGGGCGACGGCACTGGCAAAATGCACCGCTATCCGGTCAGGAAGCTCCTGATTGTTTCCATACTTTTCCGGGTCATGCAGCAAACGCTGACGGAACACTTCATCTCCGGCAAAATCCCGATCCAGTATCGCAGTAAATTCCGCAAGCGTCAACTCTTTGCGGTCAAAAACATAACGCTTGATCATCGTCAGCGAATCCGCCGCCGTTGCCGGAGCGCAAAGCCACAAGTTGGAGTTGTTGTATTTTGCCCCCCGGCTGTAACCATCGACCGCACGGCGCAAACTCTCTTCAAAGGTGGCACTGAGCATCGGCGCCGGCTTGACCGTATCCAGATGTTTTTCAATGCGCAGGGCAAACTCCACACTCCGGTCGAACATGAAGAACAACTGCCGGAGAAACGCCCGGTAAAGCTGCCGGAAATTTTTGAAAGTTGAAACTTCCCCCGTTTCAAGTCCGATCCGTTTGCCGCTCAAAACTTCAACCCCGTTGTGCAAAGCCAGCCCCAGCACCTTTGCCGCATTGACCGTCACCGGAGCAGTTTCCACCGCTCCGCCGCGCACACAATATTCATAACACCCCTTGATATCGGCAGTCTGCGCCTCGCGGAGAGAGTAACCGTACTTCAGCATCGTCCGGATGATACACGGTTCGCCGACAAAAACAATGCTGTTCTGCCCGCGCCGGATCATATCCAACGCCCGGTCAATAAAATCCACGGGAGTGTTTTCTGAAACTTTTATCTGGAGTTTGGGGTCAAATATCCCCATTTTATCATACTCATCCAATATCAGATATGACAACTCATTGATCGCACTGCTGCCGTCAGGATTGGTTCCGCCGAAGTAGAACGGGTGTCCTACAGTGTAATGCATCGCCGTTGCCTGATACATGAAACTGCGGATAAAGTAACGGATTTCCTCTTCAGTGTATCTGCCGGAGTCGAGGTCGCGCTTGTAATAAGGATAAAGTATCCGGTCAAGGTTGCCGAAGGTACGGGTCTGGATAACGTCAACATACTCTGACAACAAAAAGTACAACCAGATTTGCAGCAACGCTTCATAGAAGTTGCGCGCACTGCCCTTTTGCAGTTGAAGCAGTGCCTCATGCAACGCCGCACCTTTCGGTTGAGCCGGAAGTTTTGCCGCTTCGGCGGTCAGACGTTCCATCAATTTGAGGATCGCCTGATACTCGATTTTGATTGCCGCAAAATAATCACGGTACTCCGGATGAGCGGCAAATTCCGGGGATTTATCTTTTTCATAACGGCAGGCGCGTTCCAGCAATCCGGAAAATCCCAGCTCCAGCACGGCATCCCAATCCGGTACGGAGTGTTCATAATCAAAGCGAACCTGCACCGTCCGGCTCTCCGCCATCGCCGCATGAGCAGCGGCATCCTCTCCGGGATAGATTTCAGAAATGATCTCATTCCTCCACAATGCTTGATGGGTGGATGCCAGCAGTTTTTTCCCCCAGATGGAGAACGCAGGAAAATAGTCGCAATTAGAGACCGAAACTTGCATCTCATTGACGATCAAAGCAAATGCCTCCGCTTTCGCTACCGGATGCGGCAAATGTCTGGTCTTTTCAAAAAGAGAAATCAATTCCTCCTTCAATTCCGCAGGCGATTTTCCCGGAACGCCATTGTAAAAATCCGGGTCAGTGAACTTGCGTTCCAGATACTCCCGGTCGATTTCCCATTGCTCTGTCATAAAACACCTCCGTTGTTTCTTGAAGCATAATATACTTCAAAAGCAACGATACGACAATGGAAAAACAGAACGAAAAAATATACTTTTCTGTATTTCTATACCAGCAGCATCTTTTTCCGGAACGCCCCCGGAGGAAGATTCATGCTCCGCTTGAAAAAGCGCGAAAAATAGTATTCACTGGAAAAATGGAGCTTCTCTGCGATCTCTTTTATGGAAAGCTCTTCCGCTTCCAGCAGTTTGATAGCCTCTTCAATGACGATGTTTTCATTGAATTTGCGCGGAGTCATCCCGGTATCGGCAACAAACCTGCGCGCAAACACCTGAGCGCTCATATTCATCACCTTTGCCATATCGGCGACTGTAACTTTTGAACTCAAATGCCGGTGCAGATACTCCGTCAGACGGTTGTAACGCAAAAGTTTCCAATTCCCTTCCCCGCGCAGAGAAAATTCCGGGAGCATCATGATCTGTTTCAAAATGGTGCGGACAACGATTTCAGCATCGTTTAAAAAGCAGAAAGGTTCCTCCGGCTCCATTTGTTCGATCATCTCCAGAAGTTCCGGAGCGTAACCATACTGTATATGAGAAAAAACAGACAAAATCTCAATACCGCGCAAGAGCGAGTAACTGAAGTGAAGCGACAACTGCCGGTGGTGCGCGTGGTGATGCCGCACTTCTGTGAAGGGCGGCAAAAGCATCCACATACCACGCTCAAGGTCAACCTTCTGCTTGCCATCAATCATGAAACTCGCTTCACTGCTGCCCAAAGAGTAGACGATCCTAGCATAGGGATAGCAGGTGGAAAATTGACCGTTGCTCACGCCGAAAAAGAATTTTTTAAACTCAAATTTCAACAAGTTGCCAAGAGTTGTCAACTCCGGTTTCAGCGCCCGCATCGGTCAAACTCCCCTCTGGTATTATAATGTTTAAAAAAGCGATTTGACCCACGCTTCAAAACATTTACCGAACTTGCAATACCCCTCCGGAGTCGGGTGAACGGCGTTGTTTTCCGGATAATCAGCATCACTGTCGATACCCAAATAGAGCGGAATGATCGAGTAGTCCGGATCATCCTGATACTCTCCCATCAACTGTTGGATATATCCCATCTGGTTGAACATATACTGCTGGCGCACGACCACGCCTTTGTAGTTTTCCAGATATGCCGCATCGCGGGAGTTGGCAGGCGGCAGAGTGACCAGACCGATCAATGCTTCAGGCGCCACACTGCGGATATGGGCGAGCATTTTCTTGCGATAGTTGATGGAATCCATAAGCATATCATCGAACTGATGCGCCATAGCTCCGGCAATATCATTGCATCCGAGGAAAAACAAAATTATATCCGGGGCGGCACCCTGATTGTATTTATCCAGATACGCCTGAAAATCCAGCACTTTTGAACCGTCTTCCTGAAACCGGATGAATTTGCTCTTACTGTTGTAGGCAGTGCTTTCCGCATCCCACTTCTCCTGAAAAGTCGCCCAGCGCCAGCCGCCATAGGCTTCTACCGCCTCTTTATCCAGTTCCAAAGGACGACCGCCGCCGGAGTGACTGCCGATCAGACGGAAGTTTTTATTGCCGTGTTCTTTCATTCTCCGGAACAACTCTTTTGCAGCAACAGCACCGCTCAACAGACTGTCACCTATCATCATCATGGTGATATTCTGTTCGTTTCCGGCATCGGGGGCAGAGACGATCAGCTCCGTTTCGGCACAGCCGAGAGTCCGTCCGGCAAGGTCACAGACTTCGACTTTGACCGGGAAACGTCCGGGAGCATCCGGCGTGAAGCGCCACCATTTACCCTCGACTTTGCCGACGGGAGAAGAAACTTTGACCTCAGCCCGCTTTTTATCGTGAAGGACAAACAGGTTATCCAGTCCGATGCAGACCTCTTCGCCGGCGATGGCGAAAAAAGCCTTGGGCAAGGTCAGCATAACCGCACTTTCGCGGTCAATGTTTTTCAAAGCAGTGTTCACCTTCGGCAGCTTTCCGGCAAAGGGTTTGCCGTCTCCGGCGCGCCACTGCGGGACAAAATCGTTCAAATCGCGGAACGGGTCAGTAGGACGGCCGGGAATTTCACAATTAACATTATTGGTGGAACTGTTTTCAATGGCATCCGTAGGACGGCCGGGGATTTCACAGGTAACATCGTTTTTGCTCATACTTCACCTTTAGGATAGATAATCAATGTTGTTTGGGTAATATATTACTCTTTCACTGAATTTTCAAGCAGTTTTCTGAATAATAACAACTTGATTTATCGCCGTATCAATGCTATGTTAGGTAGAATAAACTAAACAACTGGAGAAAAAAAGTATGAATTACATTGATATCCCCGCCGGAATGGAAACTGCCGCCTTCGCCATGGGAGCAGGAGCCATCAACGAACTTGCCGACTTTGTTGCCAAAGTTTTCCCCGGCAAAAAACCGTGGATCATCGCGGATGAAAACACCTTCGCCGCCGCCGGGAAAAAGGCTTCCGAACAGTTCACCGAACAGTACCCGCCCTACATCTTCCCGGGGTCACCCAGACTGCATCCGGACAGCGCCATCTCCGATATGCTGGCAAAAGAGATTTCTGCCAAGCCGGATGTGGTTCCGCTTGCCGTCGGTTCCGGTGTTATCAATGACATCGTCAAACGCGCCGCCGGAGTCGCCAATGTGCATTACTGCTGTGTACCGACTGCATCAAGTGTCGACGGTTACACCTCTGCCGGAAGCGCGATGTCCCACAACGGTTTCAAAACCACTCTGCCCTGCCCCGCGCCTTACGGATTGCTGGTGGATACCGATGTTCTTTACGCCGCACCGCCGGAAATGTTTGCCGCCGGTTACGCCGACCTTTATGCCAAGATCCCCGGCGGTGCCGACTGGATCATCGCCGTCGAAGCCAAAAGAGACAAAATCGCGCAAAACATCTGGGATCTGGTGCAGAAACCACTGCGGCAGCGCCTCTCCAACCCCAAAGATTTTGCCCCGGTCTTCGCCGGTCTTGCTGATACCGGTTACGCTATGCAGCTCTACAAAGACTCCCGTCCGGCAAGCGGCGCTGAACATCTGATGAGCCACATCTGGGAGATGGAACACCTCTCCTTCAACGGCGAAGAAGTTTCCCACGGTTTCAAAGTCGGTATCGGTTCCATCGCCTCCACCAAACTGATGGAGTTTATCATCAACACCCCGCTGGAAAAGGCAAAATCCCTTGCCCAACCGCTGCTCACCCGCGAGGAACGGGAAGCTGAAATCGACCGTCTGCTGATAAAGGGTTGTTACGGTTCCGGCATCAAAGAGCTGGCGATGGGCAAATTTGAATCCACTCCGGAAAGAAGAGAAGAACTCTTTGCCATCTGGGAAAAACTGCAAAAATTGCTGCCGGTACAGTTGATTCCCTCCGAAGAAGCGATCAAGCTCCTCCGTACTGCGGAAAGCCCGGTACACTACACGGAGATCGGTCTGGATGAAGCTCAATTCGTCCACGGCATCCACACGGCCCAGCTGATCCGCAACCGTTACACAGTACTGGATTACCTCTACACCCTCGGCTTGCTCGATGCCGCCATTGATTACGTTCTGCAGTGACGTTTCAACACCAATGCTGTCCGCGCCGGAAGATAAAGGGACAAAAACTCCCCTTCCCGGCGCGGCAGTGTAAAATGTTCCTGATCGGGAATGCGGCGGTCAAAACCGCCGAACTCACTGCTGTCGCTGTCCAACGCCTGACGGTAACTGCCGCTTGGCACTTCAAACTCATAATCTGTGTATGAATTTTCCGGGTGAAAATTAAAAACGAAGACCAGACCGTTGCGTTCAAAGGCGATAACTTTCCTCTCATCATTCAAGTTGAGCAGCTGCACCCGGCAGCGGTAAAACTCTTTTTCCGATACGAGTTTCATAAATGCACCATCGAACCGGCTGAGCTGCGCGTAACGTAAATTTTCATCGCGCTCCAAACTCCACTGCCGACGCGCATGGTGAAAACTCCAATTATTCCCCTCCCGGGGCAAATCGACCCACTCCGGATGTCCGAACTCGTTGCCCATAAAGTTCAAATAACCGTGTCCGCAACATGCCGCCGTGATCAACCGCATCATTTTATGCAGTGCCGCCGCCCGGTCAACGGCGATATTTTCCGCATCACGATGCATGGCATCATAGACCGCTCTTCCCGCCAGCCGGAAAAATGCACTCTGTCCGCCGACGATCGCCTGATCGTGACACTCAACATAACCAATGGTGCGCTCATCCTGCCGCCGGTTGGTCAATTCATAAAAGAGCCAACTCATATTCCAGCTTTCATCCGGTATATCCAGCAGCTTGAACCAGCAGTCGGAAATCCCCATCGCCAGCCGGTAATCAAAACCCGCTCCTTCCGCATTGGCAAGCAGCGGCATGCCGCTGACATCTTCGGCAATGGTAATGGCATCCGGACGCAGACGGTGTATGAGTTTATTGGCGAGAGTCAGATAAACAAATGCATCACGGTCGACATCATCGTTGAAGTAATCCGCATACGAAGAGAACACTTTGTTCAAACCGTGATGCTTATAAAGCATACTGGTAACACCGTCAAAGCGGAAACCGTCAACATTATACTCTTCCAGATAGAAGCGGCAGTTGGAGAGCAGCAGTTTCAATACCGCAGGTTTTCCGTAATCAAAGCACAATGAATCCCACGCTTCATGCTCCCCGCGCTTCCCGGAATGGAAATAGGTCTCCCGGCTGCCGTCGATCTCCCCCAACCCTTCATGGGAATTTTTCACCGCATGGGAGTGAACCAGATCGATTATCACCCGCAATCCCAGACGATGCGCTTCATCCACCAGCATTTTAAACTCATCCGGCGTGCCGAAGCGGGAGGATACGGCAAACAAATTGGAGACGTGATAGCCGAAACTGCCGTAATACGGGTGTTCCATCACCCCCATCAACTGCACAGTATTGTAACCTTTCCGTGCGATATCCGGCAAAACGTTCCGGATAAAACCGGCATAACTGCCGACAGCGTAATCCTCTGTGGCAATACCGATATGCGCTTCATAGATCAAAGGGGATACCGCTTCCGGAGATGGATATTTGAACTTATACGGCTCTTCCGGCGCCCACACCTGTGCGGCAAAACGCAAACTTTCCGGGTCCTGTACGGCGTATTGCACATACGCGGGAAGCCGTTCTCCGCCGCCATGCGCCCACTTTACCCGCAAACAATAGTTCATTCCGTGCGAAATCGCATCGAGCGGAAAAACGCCTTCCCAGACACCGCCGCCCACCGCTTTCAACCGGAAACGTTCATCGTTGTTCCAATCAGAAAAATCCCCGGCAAGGATAAGCTGCTCCGCATGCGGCGCATACTCCCGGAACACCCAATGATCCAACTTCCGGTGAAGCCCGAAAAAATGGTGCCCCGAAGCAAACTCCTCCAGAGTTTCCCCCCTTGCCGCTGTAAGCTCACGTTCCCGGGCAGCACACAACTCCCGCCGTACCGCCAATGCGCCGTAATAGGGATGAAGACAGCCGTCTTCCCACGGAGAACGCGGCTCATTGGATATACGCCTGCTTACTGAAACGCCGCTCAATTTATCACCAACGGCCGCGCCAGCATCGACTCGTAAATATTGATATACCCCTGTGCGGTCACATCGTGGTTGAAGCGCTGTCGCGCCTCTTTCATCACCCGGGCGATGACACCGTGCTTCCACTCCGCCGGTTTCCGGTAGAAACGCATCGCTTCATCCACCGCCCAGCGCAGAGCGTAACTGTCATAATTGCAAAACACGATACCGTTGCCGGAAGTACCGTCTTCCGAAAGCATATTCACCGTATCATGCAGACCGCCGGTATCATGGACTATCGGCAGTGAACCGTAGTATTGACAGGTCATCTGCGGCAATCCACACGGCTCGAACCGCGAGGGCATCAACATGAAATCCGATGCCGCAAACCCCAAACGGGAAAGTTGTTCATCAAAATCACACACCGTCACCCGGTCATAAAAATTGTGGAAGGCGATAATATCTTTGAACACCTTCTGATACTCGCCGTTGGCGACGATGGCAATTTGCAGACCACTGTCCCAATAACGGTGAACCAGATCATACAGCACATCCGCCAGAATGGTGCAGCCTTTCTGCACCGGGTCCAGCCGGTGCGGCCAGAAAAAGAGAGGTGCATGCTGATCGACCGTCAATCCGGTGCGGGACTGGAACGCGATCTTGTTCACCGCTTTTCCGGCGGCATGGTTTTCGCTGTTGTAACAGCACTCCAGAAAGCTGTCCGTCTCCGGGTCACACTCTTCGTCCGGAGAATTCAAAATCCCGCTGGCACAGCCGGCGTGAAATTTGCCGGTGATCTCCCGGCGGATATTTTCCGGAATGAAATCATGGTAATTTTCCACGATCTCTTTCAAAAACGTGGGACTTACCGTGTTGATGAAGTGAGATGCAAAAATGCCGCTGGTGAGAAAATCCACCGGGTTGTTCTCTCTGCTCTCTTCATAGTTGACCGGCTGCCGTTCAAAAAAGAGATTCTGCCAGAATGGCGCGGCATCAATACCGCGATCCTCGATCTCCGCCAGTGTCTTTTTCAACGTATGTATGTTGTGTACCGTAAACAGACACGGTATCCCCATCCGCCGCGCCGCCGCCGGAATAAGCCCGGTCATCCAGTCGTTGCAGTGGATAAGATCCGGCTTTACCACCGGAATAATGTTGTTTATCACTTCGCGCTGGAATGCCAACGCCTGATGAAAACTGTCCGTGGAATAGTTGCTGTAAACGGTATCGCGGTAATAGAATATCCGGTCTTCAGCGAGGTGGATGCGGCTGTTGTGAAGATTGCTCATGTAGACACGCAATTCATCACTTATCAATTTTCCGACATCTATCTGGAACATCCGGCGGTAATGCGGAAGCGCCACATGCACATCTGCCCCCTGGCGGAACAATGCCCCCACCAGCGAAGCCGACACATCAGCCAATCCCCCCGCTTTGGCACGCAAAAATCCGCCCATATTGTTCATCCCGGCGGGGAGTGAAGTTATCTCCGGAGTAACAACCAATATCCGGGGATTACGTTTTACCCTGTTCCGCATACTGCCACCTCATTTCCTGCTGTTTATTTCGGCCAGCACATAAATCCCGGCACGCTGTTATCCCAGGCATCACCTGCCGCCTTTATCCGTGCGGTCAAGCCGAAGCGCCCGGAGGCGCTGCACACGATTTCTCCTCCGTAAAGATAGTTTCCGTTGCCGCGCTCCTCTATCATCTTCAACGGAGTAGCCGCCCCTTCCACGATCTCGTTGTGCGCATCGGCAACACCGCTGTACGCATCGACTTCAACTTCTCCGGGCAGCATTCCGCCCAGATAAACTTCGACCGTGACCGGTATTTTATCTCCGACATGGAGCTGGTCCAATCTGCCGTCGACCACCGGATTGCCGATATAAAGCCGGTTTCCGAAAAAGTTCTCCACAAGTTTACCTTTTTCCATAACCAGTTTTCTCGCAGCGGCGGCATTATCCTTTGTCATCTGATCGTAAGCGCCTGCCGCCGGTTTGTAATATTTCCGGTCATAATCTTCCACCATCCGCGCACTGGAGAAATATCCCAGTCCCGTGGCGATAGATGCCTTCATCCGGGCGATCCAGCGCAACGGCAATTCGCCGCCGACACGCTCATAGAAGCAGGGGATTATCTCATTTTCCAGGACATTGAACAACTGCTGGCTTTCAAAGTTATCTCTGTCTTCGTCCTCGGTGTAGTAATCGTTACCTTCGATCGCCCAGCCGTTGAAACCGTCGTACGCCTCCGCCCACCAGCCGTCAAGGATACTGCAGTTGATAACACCGTTGATCGCAGCCTTCATGCCGGATGTGCCGCTTGCCTCCTGCGGACGACGCGGTGTATTGAGCCATACATCGACACCCTGCACCAGATAACGCGCCATACCGATGTCGTAATTTTCAAGGAACAGCAGTTTATGCTGAACATTCTCTTTCCGGGCAAATTCGATAAGCTCTTTGATAAGCTGTTTGCCGCCATTGTCCGCAGGGTGCGCCTTTCCGGCAAAAATAAACTGCACCGGACGGCTTTTGTCGCGCAACAGTTCCAGCAAACGTTCTTTGTTGCGCAGCAGCAGCGTTCCGCGCTTGTATGTGGCAAAACGGCGGGCGAAGCCGATGGTCAATACATCCGGCTGAAGCGATGTACCGCAAGCGACACTTCCACCGCTGTGGCGGCTGCTCTGCAAACGGCGCCGCACATACCGGATCAACGATTGACGGCACAATTCATGTGCGCCCCAGAGTTCATCATCCGGCATCGCCTGCAGCTCGTCAGAGATCTGCTTCAACGGCGGATTGAACATCCACTGCGGCGACAGATAACGATTGTAAAGTCTGCCATGCCGGGGTGATATCCAGGAACCGATATGCACACCGTTGGTGATGTGACCGATGGGAATTTCTGAAGCGGAACGTTCCGGCCAGAGATGTTTCCACATCTGCCGGGCAACTTCTCCATGCAGTTTACTTACACCGTTACTGAAATTTGCCGCCATGCGCAGACCGAAAACGGTCATCGACATCTCGTTGGCATGGTCGCGCTCGGTTATGGGGATGCCCCAGCGGATGACCCGCTCAATATCAAATCCCGCCTCTTCAGCGTAAGGTGCAAGATACGGACGTACCAGATTGATATCAAAAACTTCGTTCCCTGCCGGAACCGGAGTATGGGTGGTAAAGATATTGGAGCGCCACACCACCTCCAGTGCCACATCCGGCTCCAGATGACATTCCCGAACCAGATGGGAAAGCCGCGCCAGCGAAAGGAATCCGGCGTGACCTTCATTCATGTGACATACCTTCGGATCGAACCCCATCGCCAGCAGAGCTTTCACACCGCCGATACCGAGCAGAAGCTCCTGATGGAGACGCATTCTTTTATCTCCGCCGTAAAGCCGCCACGTCACCTCGCGCAGATCCGGAGGATTCTGCGGCAATTCTGTATCCAGCAGCAATAGCGGAACATTACCGACCCACAATACCCAAACCGCAGCAAAGAGATCGCGTTCCGCAAGTTTCATGGATATGGTCACCGGATTTCCGTCCGGATCACAACCGCGGACGATCGGCAGTTCGTGCAGTTCGGAGACCGGATAGTGTTCCGTCTGGAACCCGGTCCGATCCAGCACCTGCCGGAAATATCCCTGCCGGTAAAGCAACCCGACGGCGACCAGCGGAAGATTCATGTCGCTGGCAGCTTTCAAATGGTCACCGGCAAGCACACCGAGACCGCCGGAAAAGATGGGAATACTTTCATGGATACCATATTCCAGAGAAAAATATGCCATCTCACGGGAACGGTTATCGACAGCGGTGTTGATATCTTTTTCAAAGTCGGCACGGACTTTCTCGATTTGCATAAGATAACCGTCGTCCCGGGACATCTCCTCCAGTGTATCCGGGGAAACATGGCGTAAAAATGCTTTGGCATTGCCTCCGACTTCCCGCCACAAATTATGGTCTATCCGGGTAAAAAGGTCTATCGCACCTGCGTGCCAGCACCACCAGATGTTATTGGCAAGTTTTTCCAGAAACGCCAGATTTTCCGGCAGCCGGGGGGCAACATTGTAAAGTTGAAGCTCCATTCCTTTATGCTCCTCAAATGATATTATTTTTTTGCATCCACGATCACAACACTGTTCAACGAACCGAACCCGTTGGGAGCGAAGTTGGGATTGGCGGCATCAGCGCGCCACTCTCCGTCTATCAGAAATTTATACTGATACTCCCCGGGAACGAGCATCATTCGTCCGCGGTATATACCGTCACCGTTCTTATCGGTCAGCTTTTTCACCGGTTGCCAATCGTTGAAAGTTCCGGCAAGCCAAACCTCTTTTCCCGGCAGATCACGCACTTCAAAATTCACAACACGCCGGACAACTCTTTTTTTTTCTGCTGACATATCAAGTTACTCCCAGATGAATATTTGCGGAATTATACTCTCCAGAGTAATATACACTGCTCCGGAAATTTTTCAACGTCACAACTTGCAAAAAACACCGCCAGTCCAATCTCCTATGGTCTCTCTTTCGATCTCGCTGAAGCCGAGTTCGACAAAACTCTCTGACACGCGGTCAAAATCCCGCTGCAATATTCCCGCCAGCACCAATTTACCGCCCGGTTTCACCCAGGAGGCGATGTTGAAGCGGAAGGTTATCAGCAAATGTCCGAGAATGTTGGCACACACCAAATCATACTTCTCCGGGCGTCCCGGGTAATTGCCGGCATCGCCCTGAGTCAAAATCAGCGCATTTGCGTCGATATTGTTGAGTTTGAGATTTTCCGCACTCATCCGCACCGCTTCCGGGTCAAAGTCAAAGGCTTCGACATACTTTATTCCCCGCAGCAAAGCGGCAACGGCGAGTATTCCTGAACCACATCCGGCATCCAGCATAGAAGCTGTTTCGCTGGCATAACAGTCGATTTTTTTCAGGCAGTAAAAGGTCGTCGGATGCTGCCCGGTACCGAAACTCATTCCTGTATCAATACGCAACACGGTTTGTCCGGGCCGCGCTTCGGGGGTTATCCACTGCGGAGTCACCAGCAGAGTTTCCGATATTTCCACCGGAGTGAAATATTTCTTCCACGCATCTGCCCACTCACTCTTTTTGAGTTCAAAAATTTCGCCCGGAATCAGCTCAACTTCCATCTCGCGCCATAACGGCAGCATCGAGTTCACCCGCGCCAACTGCTCCTGGGCGGACTCTGAAGTCTCGGCATACACGGTGTGCCAGACTTCGCCGTTTTCCCGGTTGAAAATACTGGAATAATCCAGTTCCAGCGCATCCAGCAGTTCCGTTGCCGGTTCAAATTCGCCGGAAGGGTCCGCCAGTTTGAAGCAGTAAAGCAATTCGTCCATAACTTTTCACCTCAAAAATCAGTAGATAAAGAGCATTTCCCGGTACTTGGGCAGCGGCCACAACCGGTCATCGACCAGATATTCCAACTTATCAGATGCCGTACGCAGCTGCAAAAGTCTGCCCAGCAGCGCGGAGTCATCGTTATTCATCGCATCTTCCAGTTGGTCACAGGAGATGGAAAGTTCATCAATGGCGCAGCCCAGTTTTTCCAGAGCGCCTTTGAGCGCGGTTCTGCCGCCGGAAATGCCATTCTGCCCGGCACCGGCAAGCGCATTTCCCAACCGGATATACTCATCGGCAGCGGCGCCGAGGATCATACTGCGGGCGATTTCCAATGCCACGCCGCACTCGATACGCACTTTGCGCTGATACTCTTCCAGAGAGACTTCATAACGGGAGAGCATTTCAGTTGCCGACAGGACACCATAACGGGTGAAGAGAGCGTGATTTTCCGGATTTTTCAGCGGCATGATCGCCTCAAGAGTGGTGCGCAAATTGGGCAATCCGCGCCGGGCGGCTTCTTCCACCCATTCTCCGCTGTAATTGTCTCCGTTGAAAACCACCCGCTTGTGCTGACGGATGATTTTCTGCAACACATTCTGCAAATTGGTGTTGAAATCGCCTCCGCTGAACTTTTCCAGCTCGTCGGAGATGTAGTCGATGGATTCCGCGACAATGGTGTTGAGCATCATGATCGCCGTGGAAGCACTCTGACTGGAACCGGGAGCGCGGAATTCAAACTTGTTTCCGGTAAAGGCAAACGGACTGGTACGGTTGCGGTCAGTGGCATCCCGGGGCAGCGGCGGAAGCATATCAGCGCCGATGCGCATGGCTCCGGCTTTCCGGGAACTGCCGGTAACGGAACCGGCTTCAATTTGTTCAATAACTTCCGTCAGCTGATCGCCGAGGAAGATGGATATAATCGCAGGCGGCGCTTCGCTCGCGCCCAGACGGTGATCGTTACCGGCTCCGGCAGTGGCGCAGCGCAGCAAGTCACTGTGCAGATCGACCGCCCGGATGACCGCACAAAGCGTGGTCAGAAAGATGGCGTTACGATGGGGGTCACTGCCCGGTTTGAGCATACTCAAAGCACCGTAATCGATGCTCCAGTTGCAATGTTTACCCGAACCGTTGATTCCGGCAAACGGCTTTTCATGCATCAAGCAAACCAGACCGTTCCGGTCGGCAACCTGCCGCAACACCTCCATGACCATCATGTTATGGTCAACGGCAAGATTGAGTTCCTCAAAGTAGGGAGCGATCTCAAACTGAGCGGGAGCCGCCTCATTGTGACGGGTTTTCGCCGGGATCCCCAGCTTCCACAACTCCCGTTCCACTTCGGTCATAAAGTTCAATATCCGGGGCTTGATCGCTCCGAAATAGTGGTCTTCCAACTGCTGATGCCGCGGCGGCGGAGCGCCGAAAAGTGTCCGTCCGGTCTGAAGCAGATCCGGCCGCTGCAAATAAAAATGTTTATCAATAAGAAAATATTCCTGCTCCGCACCCAGAGTCACTTTCACCCGCTCTTCACTCAGACCGAAAAAGCTCATCAAACGCACCACTGACCGCGAAAGCGCCTGAATGGAGCGCAGCAACGGAGTTTTCTTGTCCAGCGCTTCGCCGGTATAACTGCAAAAAGCTGTAGGAATACACAAGGTCGCACCATTGCTGTGCCGCTTGATAAACGCCGGACTGGTGGGGTCCCAGGCGGTATATCCGCGCGCTTCAAAGGTACAGCGCAGACCGCCGGAAGGGAAACTTGAAGCATCGGTTTCGCCTCCAATCAAATGTTTTCCGGAAAAAACCATGATCGCGTTGCCGTGACCATCGGGTTCAAGAAAGGCATCGTGCTTCTCCGCCGTACCGCCATTGAGCGGCTGGAACCAGTGGGTAAAGTGAGTAGCTCCCCGCTCGATCGCCCAGCGCTTCATCGCTTCCGCCACGCTTCCGGCAATCTGAGGATCCAACGGACGGCAGAATTCGATTGTCGCCTGCAAAGCATCGGTAACGGCAGTCGGCAGATAACTGCGCATAGCTTCAAGGGTGAATACATCCTCTCCGAATTCACCGACCGATGCTTCCACGCACCCCATCGGCAAATACCCGGGACGACTGGCGATATGTTCAACCGCATTACTGCGGCGGTCATTACTGCTCATAAAAAAATTCTCCTGAATAAAAACACACTTTATGTATAATATAACCTCTGAAACGGTCAAACGCAAGCACTTTTATAAAAATAATCTGCCGCAGAAAATTTGCATACAGAAACGATCAATGCTATATTATGTGCGACAGCAGCACCCCGGAAAAATGAAATCAAATTCCATTCCCACTGAAGCGAGGTTTTATCATGACTGAACGTGACGTAAAAATCCTTACCGACCGGTTGATCCCGCGCCCCAAAAAAATCGATTTCCGTGATGGCAGCGAATATCTTTTGCGCGATAACTGTGCGGTAGCGTTAAACGTGGCACACGACCGCGGAAGCTGCGCTGAACTTGCCGGGAAACTTTTCATGGCATATTGGCAGTGCGCCCCGGATATCCGCATCGGCGATCTCTCCGGGACTTTGCGTGGAGAGGAGAGTTACAAGATCAGCATTACAGAGAATCTTCTGGAAATTTCAGCCCATGGCCGCAATGCTCTTTTGAACGCGATGAAAACCCTCCGGCAATTGGCGGAGGTTCAGCGCGGCACAAAAACAGTTTCCGGATATTTTCTTGTTCAGTGCGATGTCGATGATGCTCCGGCGCTGAATTTCCGGGGGATACATCTGTGCATTTTTCCCGAAACTCCACTCTGGGACATTGAAAAACAGCTCCGGCTTGCCGCATATCACAAGTTCAATTATGCGGTCATCGAACCGTGGGGAGTATTCCCTTTTGAAAGCCATCCGGAATTTTCCTGGAAAAACCAACAGCTGGACAAAACTGCTTTGAAGCGCTTGATAACTCTGGGCAAAGATTTGGGTATCACTCTCATACCGCAGCTGAATCTGCTCGGTCATGCTTCGGCAAGCCGTTCCATCACCGGCAAGCACGCCGTTTTGAGTTTTGATCCCCAACTTCAGCCGCTGTTTGAACCGGAAGGCTGGAGCTGGTGTCTGACCAATCCGGAAACCCGCAAGATATTGACCGATTTATCTTTGGAACTCCATGATTTCTTCGATCGTCCTCCGTTTTTCCACATCGGATGCGATGAAGCCGACAATATCGGAACCTGCCGCGACTGCCGCAGCAAAGAGTTGAAAACTCTCATCAAAGAACATATCTGCTTCTTCCATGACCTCTTTGCCGGACGCAACGCAAAAGTTATCATGTGGCACGACATGCTGATAACCAAAGGTGATCCCCGCTGGAAAGGGTATACTGCCTGCGGTTTGCCGGAACACCAGCTCGGAGAACTGTATAAAGAGTTGCCCCGCGACATCATCATCGCCGACTGGCAGTACCGCAACCCGGAAACTTTGCCCGAAGATGCCGATCCTGACTGGCCGGTTGCAAAATTTTTCAACCAGGAAAATTTTGATGTTCTGGTCTGTCCGTGGCTCAACTGGAATGGGATTGTCGAACAGGGCAAAATGGCGGCAAAGAGAAACCTTTACGGCATGCTCGAAACCACCTGGCACATATTCCATGAACGTCACGCGACCGCCATTCACTGCGCGGCGGCATCGGTGGCATGGAATCCGGAGCAAATACCGGAAAACTCTCTATCCAACCGCCTCGCACTGGCACAGCATACCCGGCAAATCGACTGGGATATGGGGGTGAAAGAGTATGCAGAAACCGGCTGGTGCAAAAATCAGGTATCTTCCGGACCGTTCCCGCTCAATGAATTTTAACCGCCGGAAACAGCCCTCCGGAAATATATTTCTGCAGTGCAATATTCATTGCTGCAACTTCTGACAGGCACGTTTCACAAAATTCGCACAGTTGTCTCATAAAAAACGACCTGCGGCGGCGCCTCGCGGGCAATCTTACGGGCAAATCGGCGGACGCCCACTCAGTCATGGACAGTAGTCCACTCCTTCGTTGTCGCCTTGATTTACCCGCAACCTTGCCGCACGATGCATCCACCGGTCGCGAACAGACCACTTTGAACGCAGTG
>JAFTRX010000110.1 GCA_017462015.1 Lentisphaeria bacterium | reverse complement strand
TGATATCGCGACGTTAATGTGAGTTTTTTCAAGGCGAAGCTGAGGGACCCGTCTCCGCTGAAGCTCCGCCGTGGCAAGGTGTGAAGATGCTTGTCGCGGCGTAATGTAATGAAGCCGGAAGTCCGCAGAAAAGGCTCGCAGTAACAAGCGAGATTGCCGCCGTTAGTTATCTTTTATGAGACAGCTGTAAAATCCACTGATAAAATTCCGTACATAAAAGAGAAAATCACATACACTTCTGTGTTGCATTTGATCTTGTTCCACATTATATTATGGATAAATTGTGAAATAAAATCTTTTCAATGCAACAACAGGAGGTATGTATGAAACAATTTTTGTGTGTTTGCGCGATGTTCACGGCGTTTATGCTCGCGGCAAAACCGCTGACACTGGTCAGAAACGGTAAAGCCGCAGCGGTCATCGTCGTTGCCGACCAGGCTTCTCAGGCGGCGCTTTTTGCGGCAAACGAGTTCGCATCCAGAGTAAAGGATGCTTCCGGCGCGGAACTGAAAATCGTCAAAGAGTCCGCCGCTCCCAAGACAGGTGTTCGCATTTATATCGGCGCAACCAGGGCGGCGACGAAAGCCGGTTTGGGCGTTGACAAGTTCCTCATGGAAGCGTGGCAGGTCAAAGCTGTCAACGGCAATTTGTACTTTGCCGGCGGCGAAAATAACGGCGCACTGTTTTATGATCCTCAGCCCGGAGTACCGCTCAAAGCAACTCAAGTGGCGTGGAACGAAAACGGTTTTCACCGCCTCACCCGGCGCGGACCGATCTACGCTGTGGTAAAATTTCTTGACCGTGAACTCGGTGTCCGCTGGCTCTGGCCCGGAGAACTCGGTACGGTTGTCCCTGCCAAAAAGACCATCACCGTTCCGGAAAACTACTCTCTTTCCGGCAAACCCGCTTTTCTCTGGCGCAAATACCGTATCGGCGGCGATGTCCATGCTTATGTCCGCAACTTCACCAAGCTGCCCAAAGAGCTGCGTATCCTCACTTTTACCCCGGATGCCCAGAAAAGCTACTATCTCAACCTCCGGCACTATCTTGCCATCCATCAGGAAGGCGACTCCTGCCCCACCCCTGCCCCGGCATCCCACATTGACAAGTGGTCGGCAAAACTCATTAAGAAAAACCCCGGTATGTTCGCCATGCGCGAAGACGGCAAGCGGGGATATTTCCCCGGACAGCGCCGCCTCCGCTGGTGTGTTTCCTCTCCCGATGTGGAAAAATTCTATCTGGAAAAGGTTTGGGACGGCGGCGAATGGATCGGTCTCGGCGAAGGCGATACCCGCGGTTTCTGCCGCTGCAAAGCCTGCATGAAACTGGATGCACCGCAGCCTGAAGGTTTTGCCGGATACTCCACCACCAACCGTTACATCGACCTAGCCAAACGTCTCCGCGCCAAAGCGATGAAGCGCAACCCCAATGTCAAAGTCGCCATTTTGATGTACATGGATTACATCATGCCGCCGACTATCGAAAAAGATCTCTCCTGGATGTACGGAAAGTTCGTTCCATACGGTTCAGGCATGGCGTGCAACTATCCGATGGCGGAAAAAGATCACAAACTCATCATGCGCACCTGGGACAACTGGGGTAAAACCGGTATTATGCTGAATTACCGCCCCAACTATCTGCTGACCGGCTATGCCATTCCGGCGCTGGATATCCGTCAGAGCGGAGAAATGCTCCGTCATGCCGCCGCCAACGGAATGAAAGGTTTTGACTACGATTCACTGCGCGGAAACTGGGCGACGAAAGGTCCGATGCTTTACATGCATTTGCGTTTGGGAGCCGAACCGCAAATGACCATTGCTGAAATCATGAAGGAGTATTACAGCGCTTTCGGTCCGGCAGCGGCACTGGTGGAAAAATATTTCAACTACTGGATCGACTATACCAGAAAACACGCTCGGGGCGGCGGTGTCGGCTTCATGGCGGCACACACGGCTGCAGAATATTACACTCCCGCCGTCTTCGATGTCCCGGAAAAAATCCTCGCTGAAGCGCTGAAAGTTGCCGAAAAATCTCCGGACAAACGTCATGCTGAACGCGTCAAATTCATCCGTCTCGGTCTGCGGCATGGTAAACTTTGCGTTGAGTTCAGCCATTTGTTCAAGGCAAACAAGTTTACCCCGGCGCGTGAAAAACTCAACGAAATTATCGCGTTCCGCAAAAAATACGGTAAAACCGGATTTGCCGGACTGAACGGACTTGCCGGAACTGAATCCTACGGTTACAAGACCCTGCCGGCATTTATCAACGGCGAATTCCTCCACGTTGATGCTCCCGGCATCACGTCGAAAAAAATCGACCGCAAGAGCTTCCACAAGCTCAATCTGCGCCCCTCAAAGTGGGCACTTTCCCTCCACACCGGCAAAAAATCCGGTTACGTTGTCCGCAAATACAATGCCGGAAAAGACAACCACTTTGTCAAAGCCACACTCTTCATCAACGCCCGGCCGATGCGCCTTACCAACAGGATCTCCATCTCCTTTGATGACAAAAACTACACTCCCCTTGCGGAAAACATTGCTAAAAAGAGCATCAATATCACCAAATACATCAAGGGCAAAAAAGAGTTTTATCTGCGTTTTGATACGGCGCGGAAGTCGAACAAAGATTTGAAGTCGGAGATGAGTCTGCTCTCCTGGCGGCTGAACTACGCACTTGCCAACCCGGAAGAACAAATCGCCCGTCCCAAAGTTGACACGTCAGCGAAGGATTGGAAAGATTTCAACGTGGAGTGGGGATTCCGCAAAGATATCTTCAACAAAGGTCTGCCGCTTGCGGATATGATGCCCGGAAAATTTGACTTGTCCAAGTGGACACCGGTTACGGTTCCGGCACGTCTGGAAGCCACTCAGGTCGGACCGTATATCGGTTACGGCTTCTACGGAGCAAAGTTCACCATTCCGGCGGACTGGGCAGCGCGCACGGTGGAACTGCTCTTCCACGGTGTGGATGAACAGGCGTGGGTCTACGTCAACGGCAAATTGGCAGGAGCCCATTCCATCGAATCGGAAAAGGCAGATATCGGCGTGCTGTGGGATGAAGCATTCATCATCAAGGTCAAACCGGAATACCTCCGCCCCGGCAAAGAAAACGTCATCGTGGTAAAAATCCACAACATCAAAGCCGCCGGCGGCATCTGGAAAAAGGTGCAATACCGTCCGGTCGATGCTTCTGCTTATCTGTAATATCTGATATTACCCCGGCGGCAGATTCCATTCAAGGGTCTGCCGCTTTTTTTATCTCCACCATCACTTGATCAGGAGTTGGCTGGAAAATGAACAACCTTAAGAACGGAAACAAACGGAAACAAACGGGAACAAACAGATACTATGGAAAATTTGCGCCCGGCTGGCGGTTATAAAAAGCAGACAAAATACTGAACAATCTTTGCAAAATACCGTTTGTTACAGTTCGTTACCGTTAAAATCCGTTATTGTTCCATCAACACATCCACACCGCCGACAGGCGGCAACTTCACGGGCGGCGCACGCCGACCTCTTCACAAGTGCAATGACGCGTCAGCGGAATGAAACGCCTTAACAAGCAAGGCTTCCCGGGAGTGGGTGAAGATATGAAGAAAAGCCTTGCGGCTTCGTTTTTTGTGCTGAAGGCACAAAAATGGCTCCGGCACTTGGATTGCCCTCGCTACGCTCACGCACGTCGCTGCCGCGCCGTCGAACCACCCCTGACGGGGGATTGGTTATTTTTTATAAAATAAAAAAAGCAGATTGTTTTCACAATCTGCCGAATCCTGCGTTTGTCACCATTTTTATTAAAATAAAAATGGCTTCCGCCTCCGCTGAAGCTCCGGCGGACAAGCCGGCACTTGGATTGCCCTCGCTGCGCTCACGCACGTCGCTGCCGCGCCGTCGAACCACCCCTGACGGGGGATTGGTTATTTTTTATAAAATAAAAAAAGCAGATTGTTTTCACAATCCCGCGAATCCTGCGTTTGTCACCATTTTTATTAAAATAAAAATGGCTCCGGCACTTGGATTCGAACCAAGGACCAAGTGGTTAACAGCCACCTACTCTACCGCTGAGCTATGCCGGAGCATCGTAATATTTCTTAATATATCACCATTTTTTCATTTGTCAATACGGTTATCTGAAAAATCCCCTTTTTTTTCACAGATATCCCATAATTTTTCAAAATTTCGGGAAACATGAACGCCGCCGCTGCAAATTTTACTGCTCCAAGGTCAGCTTCACTTCGGAAAAGTTGCCCCGGCTCAAACTGGGACGCAACCGGCTCACCCCTTCCGGTACGGTGAACTGAAAGCTCTTAGTCTCAAAATCAGCCTTGCTGAAAACAAGCACTCCCTTGGATCTTTTCCCCTTGAATGAACTGTTCCCTTCCAGAAACAGCACGCTCGCCGTTGCTGCCCGGCTCCCGAATTTCGATCCTGTCGCCGTTAACGTATACTTTTCTCCGGGCTTCACCGGCACCGGATCGCCCATCACCCAGGAATCGTTGCACTTCAACAACGCTTTCCCGTTCTCTTCCACGATACGCCACAACTTTCCGCCGTAACTGTATCCGGAACAATTATACGCTCCCGCCGCAAAATCCGGGTTTACGTTCCGCACATTCCCCTCGACCTTTTCCAGCGTGAACTTGTAAAACTTCACCACATTGGTCAAGTTTCCATAATTGTGACACTTGACGATAACTGCTCTTGCGGATGCCGGTGTGTAGAACAAATGCACATACTCATATTTTCCTTTACGGCAAAAACAGCTCCATGTCGGCATCTCTGACGCATAATGCCTGTCCTTGTCATTGATATACATGATTATCCATCCGGGGAGCGGCTTTCCGATTTTTCTCTTATTGGCACTCCCCATCCGCAATGCCTCAACGACCTTCGGGGCTTCCACGGTGTCCGAACCTTCAACTTCCGCTGTTATCACCAGCTTATACAAAGTATTGGGTTCGACCGGGACCTGCTGCAAATTGAATCCGAAATCCTTTCCCGCATTTTGCGGTGTCTTTCCGATCTGAATGAACTTCTGTCCATCTTTTTCTCCGACCGTCACCCGGGTGCGCCACTTCACGGAATCGTTCAGATTTCCGCTTTCAAAAACCTTGTTCCACGACGTTGCCACTTCTGCGGCTCCGAGGGTGCAAACTGCCAATAAGGGAAGAATAAATTTTTTCATTGCAACAACTCCTGTTTTTCTTTTTTCAAGGACGGACGTTCCACTTTTCGCACTGCCACTTGCCATCTTCAAAAACGTACACTCCATACGCTCCAGTGGCAAGTTTCAAATTTCCGCCCAGCGCCGCTCCTCCATCGTCGAGCAACACCTTGGAAAAGCGCGCAATGCCGTTGCTGGTCACGGCAACCACCGTCTTTCCGGCACACTCTTTTTTCACGCGTTCTCCAAATTCCGCCCAATCCCGGCTCAACTGCGCCGCTCTCGGTTCAAGATGTTTCCACGCCCGGGGAAGCACAGCTTCGCGGTCCCACTTTTTCAACGCCGCTTTTCCCGCTTCCCGCAGTTCATCCAGCGAGGTCTGCTCTCCGATTTTGCCGTTGGATTCCACGATTCCGAGGCGAAGGACGATATCATCCTCCGGCTGTCCGTCATCCATTCCGTAATCCAACTCCGTCAGAAACTCCATTTTTTCCACCGGCATATTTCCGTAGTGCGAAGCGATCTCCTGCGCGCTGCGCATCGTCCGCATCAGCGGCGCGGCAAAGATTTTGTCGATTTTGATTCCGGCTCCGGCGAGGTCTCTGCCGACGGCATTTCCCTGCTGCACACCTTTTTCTGTAAGCGGAATGTCGGTAGCACTGCCGACCCGCAGAATAACATCTCCGCTGTTGAAGGTATTTCCGTGACGGACAACGATCAATCTGGTAACACTGCTCATTTCAACAATTCTCCTGCTGCGGCAATCAATTTTTCGGCACGCGCCAAGTCTTCGGGACTATCCACACCGCTCGTCGATGCATCGTAACCTGCCGGATAAGCGACTTCCACCATCCGCACCGGGATGCCGTTTTCGATAAAACGCAACTGTTCCAGCTGCTCAAATCCTTCATAATATCCCAGATTGGCATGGGAGAAAAACGCCAGCGCCGCAAACTTGTACGCATACAATCCAACGTGCCGTTTGATCGGACTCATCGCCATCTTTTCCCGCAAATCCTTCTCTTTGCGTATTCCGGGAATGATATTTTTGGAAAACCACAACGCGTTGCCGTCATTTCCGGTAATGACCGTCGTTCCGGAGAACGGAGAACTCTTTTTCGCTTCCCGCAGTTCATCCAGCGCCTGCCAGCTCAAACAGGTGTACGGAGTTGCGACCTGCGTTTCCGGATGTTCTTCAAATGCATCCAGCAACGCAGAGATAAATTGCGGCGGACACAACGGATTATCGCCCTGCAAATTGAGCAGCACCTCCGGACGTTCCGCTTCCGGAAGCGCAGATGCCACTGCCCACACCCGGTCACTTCCGGAACGGCAGCTGTCCGGCGTTACCACCACCGGGATGCCGGCACTTTCACAAAATTCGATGATTTTAGCGCTCCCCTCCCCCGGGGCAGTCGGATTTTCCGTCGCCACTACGGCTGAACAATCTTTTCTCGATGCACACACACTTGCGGCAATCTCCCACACCCGCTGCAAAATCTTTTTTCCGGCAAGCTCTGCCAACGGTTTTCCCGGAAACCGGCTCGAACCATACCGCGCCGGAATAACGATCAAACTCTTCATAATATCTCCTTCATTCCGATAATTTCTGTCAACACGCACTGGAAAAATTTCTTCCTCCGTGCCTCAAAAATAATATATCACATATTCTTATTTACTGCAAGCGGCACCAGCGTTCCCTGTGCAATAAGTTCCAATTCCTCCGGGGTCAACTCCCGGCACTTGCCACTTTCCAGATTTTCGTCCAATGCCACCCCGCCGATAGCACACCGTTTGAGGGTGACGACCTTTTTTCCGACTTTTTCACACATGCGCTTGACCTGATGGAACTTACCTTCAGCAATTTCCACATAGATTTGCTGCGGATCGTCGCATATATGCAGTTTTCCCGGAGCTGCGATAAAGTCCCCCAGATCCATCGGCTGCTCAAACGCGGCACAATCACTACTTTCCGCCGCCTTATCCAACGTGGCAAAATAACGTTTCCACACCTGGCGGCGCGGAGACGTGATCTGATGGCCGAATGTACCGTCATTGGTCAATATCAGCAACCCCTGCGTATCTTTGTCCAAACGTCCTGCCGGAAATACGTTGAAGTGCTTATACTCTTCCGGCAGCAGTTCCGTCACCACCGGCGCATTGCCGTCTTCAGTGGCGCTGATAAACCCCGCCGGCTTGTTCATCATCAAATAGACAAACTTCCGATACCGCACGATACTGCCCTTAACCGCGACTTCAGCATCTTCCGACACTTGCTGTTCCGGTGCTTTGACAACATCACCATTGACCGTGACCTGCCCCCGGCGGATAATGCTCTTCAACTCCTTACGGCTGTACGCCGTGGCATCAGAAAGAAATTTGTCCAAACGCATTTTTCACCACAACAGCTTGACCGCCGCAACAACGACCAACACCTGAATGACCGCTTCAAAGATCGCCTGCGGTAATTTTTTGAGCAGAAATATTCCCAGCGCGCCGCCAAGAACCAAAAACGGCAGCATGCACAGATCCAACTGAAACGAGTGCCAGGTGATTCTGCCTTCCATTACGAATATCGGCAGTTTTATCCAGTTCAATATCAGGAAATACCACGCACAACATCCCAGATATTTGTCCTTCGGCAGCTTCATCGCCAGAAAATAAATCGAGGATATGGGACCGGCAGCATTGGCAAGCTGAGTCGTTGTTCCCATCAACATACCGAAAAATGCCGCAACACCTTTTCCGGAGGGAATCTTGTCCGGGTCGAGCCGCTTGCGGATAAAACTCAACACCATCAACGCCAGCACCACAGCGCCAATCACCCGGCGCATCACGTTTCCGCCCGGCGGAATGACAAAGTTCAACAACACTGAGCCGATACCCAAACCGACCAGCGCCCACGGCAGCAGCCGCAAGACGATCTTCCAATCCGCACTGCGCCGGTAATATATCACCGCGATAACATCCGCCATCGCCAACATTCCCAACTGCAGTCCGGTGGACATGCGCGTTTCAAACGTCATCGTCAACATCACCACCGGCAGCACCCCAAGTCCCGGTATGGCAGTCTTATTGATTCCGATCAGCACCGCACCGATGATCAGCACGGTAAGCTGCATCGCACTGAGAGAAGATATCACATCCAACATAATCCAACTTCAACTCCAACTTCAACTCCAACTTTGTTCCCGCATCGGGAACAAAGCGAAAATAAAAAAGCGGCATTTCTGCCGCTTTGACAATCGTATAACGATCAAAGATTTTTTCCGGTCAACATCCGGTATGCATCCAGATATTTTCCGGCGGTCTTTTCGACCACGCTGACCGGAAGTTCCGGCGCGGGAGGATTCTTGTCCCAATCCAGCGATTCCAGATAATCCCGGACATACTGCTTGTCCAAACTCACCGGACTGGTGCCGACTTCATACTGGTCAGCAGGCCAAAAACGGCTTGAGTCGGGAGTAAGCACTTCATCGACCAGAATGATCTTTCCGTCGATTTCGCCGAACTCAAACTTGGTATCAGCAACGATGATGCCCTTTTCTGCGGCGTAATCGCGCGCAGCGGTATAGATCTTGAGAGACAACTCTTTTATCGCGTTGGCTTTCTCCAAACCGATACGGTCGGCAACACCTTCAAAGCTGATGGCTTCATCGTGTTCGCCCTGCTCCGCCTTGGTGGAGGGGGTGAACAGCGGCTCATCCAGCTTGGATGCCTGCATGTAACCGTCACGCAGTTTGATACCGGACACCATCTTGGTCTTGCAGTAATCCTTCCAGCCGCTTCCGACCAGATAACCGCGGACGATACACTCGATGGGCAGAACTTTCGCCTTGCGGACGATGAGAGAACGACCCTGCAAATCCTTGACGTAGGGAGCCAGTTCCGGACGGGTGGAGACATCAGCAGATATCAGATGATTCGGCACATCTTTGAGAAGGTCAAACCAAAAGAGAGATATCTGGGTCAACACCTCGCCCTTGCGCGGGATACCGGTAGTCATCACCACGTCAAACGCACTCAAACGGTCGGTGGCAACGAACAACAGGGCATCGCCCAGATCGTAGACATCGCGGACTTTTCCGCGATTTACCAGCTTGATACCCGGCAACTCAGTACCGAGCAACGCACCATTGGCTCCGTATTGCATTATTTACCTCAGGCGATCGCGGTGATTTCAACGCGGTTGAGATCCTGACGATGGCCGTGGGTGCGGCGATAGCTTTTGCGGCGTTTCATCTTGAAGACGACAATTTTCTTGGCGCGGAAAAGATCTTTGACCGTTCCGGTGACTTTGGCACCTTCGACCATCGGGGTACCGATGTTGAGTTTGCCATTGTCATCAGCGACCGCGAGGACCTGATCAAAAACGACTTCGTTACCGGCTTCAACGCCGACTTTTTCGACCTCGATGATATCACCGACCTGAACTTTGTACTGTTTTCCGCCAGTCTGAATGATCGCGTACATTTTCTTTTCTCCTGTTCTGTAATATATTTATGATTGTATAAAATTCAAATACTCAACAATTTTTATAATATACTCCACAAAGTTATTTTTTGCAAGCGGATAAGAGATAAAAAATAACATTATCCTGCAAAAAAAATTACATATCCGGCGCACTTGTTGCAAAACCATGCATTGCGGCACACCGCATCCGCCGGCTGTCGGGGCCGACATTGCAACGCCACTTGCCAACTCCGGCAAAATATTTCACAAAGATGATCCGTTTCTGCAAACGCATACGCCGCCCTGGGAGTTCAACTGCAACTGCTGGGTGGAGAATTGTGACGAAGATCCGGTTCCTGACGATGAAAGCCAGAAGCTCATTCCGGAACCGCCGGAGAGCGGCTTTGAATTTGACCCGATGGATGCCTTTGAAGATTTCCGGTTGGACAAATACAACTTTGGCAACTCCCCTCCGGCTATCGTGAAAGCGGCAAGCGAGGCGCGCCGGATGAGCGATGAAGCCAAGGCGCGGATACTTGATCTTGCTCCGGAAACGGTCAAAGCAAGTGACGATTGGTGGGCATCCTTGAGCCGCAGTGAAAGAGAGGTTATTGAGAATTACACCGCCGGTGATCGTTTTCAACTGAATCTCAAGCACCGTGCCAGAGGTAAAACTTCACCGTCAAAAGAGTTGGATATGACCAACGCCGCATCGCAGGAAATGGACCGGTTGTCGGCAATACTGCAGGATGCTCCCAAATATAAAGGCGTATCCTACCGGGTGCTGGCGATGGATAATGAATCTGATTTTAAGAGAGTTTTGGATGATCTTGATGAGAGTATCTGGGGGCTGAAAGGATTCAACTCTACTTCATTGACTCCAAACGGCACCATAGCGTACCTTGACAACAACAGAAAACATAAGATCATGTTTCATGTTCACGGCAGAAATGGTGTTTACATCGGCGATCACAGCTGGATCGGATCTGATGAGGAGGTACTTTTTGACAGAAAAATTAAATTCAGGGCTTTAAAATCCGGAGAAACGGGCTATATTAAACCAGTGACCGATGCTAACGGAATAATTCACATCGCAATAACGGAGGTTTGATATGCCGCAAGGAGAACTCTGGAAAGCTACACCAAGAGACATTTTGAGAGCGGAAGCCTTTAAGCAAACCGCCTGGGGGAAAAAGAAGGATCAGGAATATCATGATCTTGCGATGCAATCTCTCAACATACGCGTCAAGCGGGGGTATATCCCCACGGATGAAGAGGTGAAAGCTCTTGAAGAATGGCGCAGAGAAAAAGCGCAGCAAGAAGATTCCTCCGCTGAATAATCCAACTTAAAATTTAATACTGTACACAAAAATACGCCGGTTACCCTGCGTATTTTTTTGTGTGCTTTTTTTCGGGTAAAAAACATGAATATTCGTTTGGCAGTCAACTTGAGCGAACTGCTTTCTGAAAAAGAAAAAATGGAGATCAACGGCCGTTTGCCGGAGTTTGTCGCTAAGACTTTAAGCGTTGCCTTGCGCGATCTGGCAGAAGCCAACGCCCGGAAAAGGATCGGCAACGGCGGCTTCGGGCAGGAACTTGCCGAAGGTGTCAGAGCCCGGGCGGACGGGATGTCCGTAACCATTGATCACACCAGCAATGATACAAACCATCTGGCAGAACACGTTCACGCTGGCGGCATCATCCGTCCCCGTCATCGCCGTTATCTGGCGATCCCTATTGACAAATCGGTAAAAAAAGAGTACGCTTCGATTCACGCCTGGGCAACCGATGACGGCAAACCGATCTTCATTCGCAAAAAAGAAGACGGTCCCAATGGCAGGGCATACCTTGCCGAGCCGCGCGGCAAAAGGGGTACGTTGAAGTTCCTTTATGTTCTGCTCCGGCAGACCAAGCCCCAGCGCCCGCGCCCGTGGTGGCCTACCGATGACGATTTTCTTCGGCTTGCCGAGAAAGAGTTGAACTGGTTCCTTGAACACGCTTCGCCGCAGTCAGACTGAAAAGCACGCCACTTTTAATTGGAGGTTTACACAATGAACTTTATCACTTTGTCCGCCGAACACGCCTCCATCCTTCGCGATGAACACGGCGTTCCCGTTGAGTGGACCATTTTGCACACCGGCAGCAACAAACTCTGCCAGGAAGGTATTGACGGCGAGATCGCTCTCTCTGTTGACGATATGAGCAGCATCATGGAGTATCACCAAAAGAAAGGTGAATTGATTCCCGTCGACAGCGACCATTGGAACGTTTCACTGACTGCGCTCCTATCTTTCCATTTTCATTGCCGCTGATACTTGCGGAATCTCTATTTTCCTTCATCCGCAACCCTTTTATGCATAAAAAAAATCACCGAATCAAAAAACGATCCGATGATTTTTCATTTTTGAAACCTTTTAAAGTTTCAAACAGTATGTCAATCTTACTTGACCAACTGCAGCAGGCACATCTCAGCCGCGTCACCGCGACGGAAGCCCAGTTTGTAGATGCGGGTGTAACCACCGTTGCGCTCGGCATATTCCGGAGCGACAACATCAAAGAGCTGCTTGACAGCATCTTTGTTCCGCAACTTGGAGAACGCCAAACGACGGTTGTGCAAATCACCTTTTTTACCGATGGTGATCAGACGTTCCGCGAAACGGCGGGCTTCTTTGGCTTTGACCAGAGTGGTCTCAATTTCACCGTGCATCAAGAGACTGCTGACCATGTTGGCCAGCATCGCCCGGCGGTGCGCTCCGGAACGACCGATCTTGAAAGTAGCAACTTTATGACGCATGATTAATTATTCTCCTCTGCATCGGCGCGGACACGGGCAGCTTCTGCTTCGAGAGCGGAAAGCAACCGTTCGCTGAGGGTCATACCCAGCTCCAAACCGAGCTTTTCGATTTTTTCTTTGATTTCATCCAGGGATTTTTTACCGAAGTTACGATACTTGAGCATCTTGCTTTCGGTCTTATTGCACAACTCAAAGACCAATTTGATATTGGCACTGTTCAAACAGTTCATCGCGCGGACGGAGAGATCGAGAACCTCGACATCCTGAGAGAGCAGCTTGAACAACTTCTCTTCTTCATCGTTGAGCACAACAGGTTTTTCCGGGATCTGCGAATCCATAAAGGGCTGCAGATGATCGCGGAGAATCCGGGCCGCCTCTTCCAACGCATTACGCGGAGTGATACGACCGTCAGTCCAGATCTCCAGCTCCAAGCTGTCCATTTCAGTCTCTTCACCGACACGGGCGGCACCGACCTGATAATTGACATGGGTCACAGGGCTGAAGATGCAGTCCACCGGAATGGTACCGATGGTACGGGAAGCGGTACTTTCCTCAGCGGGAAGATATCCGCGACCAGTCATCACTTCGATAACAGCGTGGAACTTTTTGTCCTTATCCAGAGTGCAGATAAGCTGATCGGGATTAAGAACTTCAACCGTACTGTCGCAAACGATGTCTCCGGCGGTCACGGGACCTGCTTTGTCTTTGGTAATTTCCAGAGTCTTGGGACCGGCGGAAAAAAGATTCAGTTTGACGCACTTCAAATTGAGCACGATCTCGGTGACATCTTCCACCACGTTCTCAAGGGAATCGAATTCATGCTTTGCATCATCGATCCGGACGGAGCAAATAGCAGCACCGTCGAGAGATGACAGCAACACCCGGCGCAGGGAATTTCCCAAAGTATGACCGAAGCCGCGCTGAAACGGCTGTGCGGTAAACTTCGCATATGTCGGGGTCTCGGTAGCTTCATCGACAACGATCGACTTGGGCATCGGGAAACCGATTGACGAATTCATAACTCTATCCTCCAAACTTACTGTGTTCACAAAATTTTGAACACGTTTTCAACTCATTGGCATCCAATCGCCGCAGTCACCGTTGACTGCGGCACGAAACAGCACACGTCATCAGACGCGACGACGTTTCGGGGGGCGGCAACCGTTGTGGGGGACCGGGGTGATATCTTTGATCACGCTGATCTCCAAACCGGCTGCGGCGATTCCGCGAACCGCGGATTCACGACCGGCGCCAGGTCCTTTGATACGGACTTCGACCTCTTTCATGCCGAGGAGCTGAGCTTTCTTGGCGGCATCGCCAGCGATGAGCTGGGCAGCGTAAGCGGTACTCTTGCGGGAGCCTTTGAAACCGTTTTTACCGCCGGTAGACCAGCTGATCACATTGCCGTGCAAGTCGGTGATAGTAACTTTTGTATTGTTGAACGTAGCAAGCACATGAACGATGCCGCTGGGGATATAGCGACCGCTTTTGCCACGCTGTTTAGCCGCAGGGGCAGCAGCTTCAGCAGATGCTTCAGCAGCGGTGTCTGCGATTTTGATATCTTCGTCAGCCATGTTGAAATCTCTTTCTGTAAATGGTTATTCTCTGTATTAAAATCCGTTACGCAGCATTACTTGCTGGCCAAGCGGCGCTGAGTTTTGTCACGGATAGCACCGATCGTAACTTTCTTACCCTTGCGGGTACGGGCATTGGTTTTGGTGCGCTGTCCGCGAACCGGCAGATTGCGGCGGTGGCGGATACCGCGGTAGCAGTTGATCTGCTGAAGACGACGGATGTCAGCAGCAATGGTACGGCGGAGATCACCTTCGACGAGCAGGTCATCCTGCAAAATTTTGGTGATCTGAGCGATCTGATCCGGGGAAAGATCGCGGGCCATGAGGTTGCGGTCGATTCCGACTTTGGCGATGATTTCCAACGCCTTGGCCGGTCCGATACCATAGAGATAGCGCAAAGAATATTCAACGCGCTTGTTTCCAGGAATGTCAACACCGATGATTCGAGGCATGATTCAATTTGTCCTGTTTTATATTGTTAATACTTGTTAAAAATTGTTTACCCGACTTGACTGCGGTCAGCCCTGACACTGTTTGTGACGTGCATTCCGCGAACAGATGACCCGGATTTTACCGTGACGTTTGATGATCTGGCAGAATTCGCATCTGCGCTTCACCGACGCTCTTACTTTCATTTTCTTTACTCCCGAAAAATTACTTGTTTCTGTTAAATTTTTGTTCATCCATCGCCTGCATCAACTCCGCTCTGTCACCGGGGCACTCACTGCTGAACGCCCGGCTCCATTCCCGGAATACGACACAAGAAACGTACACTAACCCTTCCCGGAAAATTCTCATTTCCGGTATTGATCTGTGACGCCATCCAAACTAAGCTTGATGCTATCCACTGCGATACGCGATTTTTCCGGTTCACGCACCGCCGCACCTCAATCTGCTTCCGGCGCGGGCGGTGGAATATTTGACCGCAACCGGCAACACATCTTGATGCTTGTCATATAAAATAACCCCTTACTGTGTTTTTTTCAAGTGGAAAATTCTTTTTTTATCAAAAATATTTTCCAGCCCTTGAAAAACTCTTCTTTGTATATTAATTTAAGCATTGACAAAGTGTAAATCCGTCTGAAACGGTGTTCCGGACGGAAAAAGTATTCAAAAGAGGATTTTCTTTATGGGCGGTTTTTTCGGAGTGGCTTCCAAGTCAGATTGTGTCAGTGACGTTTATTTCGGTACAGATTACCATTCCCACCTGGGAACTAAACGCGGCGGATTGGCGTTCACCAATCCTTCCGGAAAAATCGACCGGAGAATACACGATATCAGCAACTCCCAGTTCCGCACCAAATTCGACGCCGAGATCGGCGCTTTTCAGGGAAATACCGGCTTCGGTGTCATAAGTGACACGGAAGATCAGCCGCTCATCATCTCCAGTCAGCTGGGTACTTTCGCCATCGTGACTGTGGGGAAAATCAACAACACTGAAGAAATTTTGGATCTGGCTTTTGCCTCCGGCTGTTCTCATCTTGCCGAATCCGGCGATGGCGAACCCAACCCGACGGAAGTTGTTGCCATGCTGATTTCCCGCAGCAACTCTCTGGTAGCTGGTATCGAATATGCCCAGCGGGTGATCGACGGTTCATGTTCCATTCTCATTCTCACCGGCAACCGCATCTTCGCCGCCCGCGACCGCTACGGCAGAACCCCCGTCATCATCGGCAGAAAACCCGGCTCTTATGCCGTCACCATGGAAACGACCGCCTTTTTGAATCTGGATCTGGAACTGTTCCGGGAACTCGGCCCCGGCGAGATCGTTGAAATCAGCTGCGACGGTGTCCGTCAGCTCCGTGCTCCCGGACGGGCGATGAAGATGTGCAGTTTCTTCTGGGTTTATTACGGTTATCCTTCCAGCTGCTACGAGGGGGTCAACACGGAGAGTGCCCGTTACCGCAACGGCGAAGATATGGCGGCAAAAGACCAGGATATGCTGGAGAACATCGACACCGTGAGCGGTATTCCCGACTCCGGCATCGCCCATGCTGTCGGCTACGCCCACGCCGCAAGAAAACCGTATCGCCGCGCCTTTGTCAAATACACTCCGACCTGGGCAAGAAGTTTTACTCCGCCAAATCAGAAAATACGCGAACAGGTCGCCCGGATGAAACTCATCGCCGTAGAAGAACAAATCGCCGGAAAACGTCTGCTTTTCTGCGATGACTCCATCGTGCGCGGCACTCAGCTCCGCGACACCGTCGGACGTTTGTACCGCCGCGGAGCGAAGGAGATCCACATGCGTTCAAGCTGCCCGCCGCTGATTTTCGGCTGCCGCTTTTTGAACTTCTCGCGTTCCCGCAGTGAACTCGACCTCGCCGCCCGCCGCGCCATTGCCCGCTTGGAAAACGGCAACGTCTCCGACGAAGTGGTCAAGCCTTATCTTGAATACGGTTCGCCCAAGTACGAAGCGATGGTGGAAGAGATCCGCAAAGAACTTAATCTCACCTCGTTGAAGTTCCAGAAACTGGAGTCCCTGATCGCATCCATGGGACTGCCCCGCGATAAAGTCTGCACCTATTGCTGGAACGGACGCGACATCAACGATGAAACCCCGGACTTTGACTGATCATGACAACCACTCTTGAAGGCAATTGGGCGATCGAAGCCGGAACCGGTTACGGTCAATGCATAAAGGTCAGAGAAAAACTCTTTGAAAAGCAAACCCCGTTCCAGAAAATCGAAATTTTCGATACCTGCGAACTGGGTAAATTACTGATGCTTGACGGCATCATCCAGCTCACCAGTTACGATGAGTTTGCTTATCAGGAGATGATGGCACACCTGCCCTACTATGCCCACGGCAACCCGGAGCGGGTTCTGGTCATCGGCGGCGGAGATGGCGGCGTACTGCGCGAACTCTCCCGGCATCCGGAGATCGAGATGCTGGACAGCTGCGAAATCGATGCCGAAGTCATCGCGGCGGCAAAGAAATATCTTCCGGAACTCTCCTGCGGTTACGATGACCCCAGAGTAAAAATCAACATCGCTGACGGCAGTGAATTTATCCGCAGTAAAGAGGGATACTACGACCTGATAATCGTCGACTCCACTGACCCCGGCGGTCCGGGAGCGCCGTTGTTCGGCGCAGAATTTTACGCTTCGTTGAAACGGGCGTTACGTCCCGGCGGCGTAGCGGCGACTCAGGCAGAGTCTCCGTGGCTGCTCCCGGATGTGGTCAAACAGCTGATTGATGCCTCCCGTGCCAACTTCAAACATGTCGGTTACGGAGCGATCAGTGTTCCCACCTATCCGACCGGAATGATCGGCGTTTGCACCGTCTCCGATTCCAAAGACATCACCGTACCGGCACGGGAAGTTGAACCGGCTCTGGCACAACAGTTGCGTTATTACAACAGCGCCATTCACCGGGCGGCATTTGCCCAACCGGCATTTGTGCAAGAGTTGCTGGGAAATTAAGCTGATGGTGAACGCCGCGTCCCATAAGCCACGGCGGGTGGTGCGGCGGCGTTTCAGCCGTAAAAATACATCTGAACGAACTTATCAACGTTTTCTTTATTCTTGCCCCAATCAATGAGTTGGAGCGGGAACGCACACTTGCTCTCGACAACGAAGCGATCCTGAAAAAAAGCAAATCTGACATTTTCCCCATAGGAACGCAGTGAAATCGACACTCCGGCATAAATAACTCCTGGTCCCTCTCCCCGGAAGCTCCATCCCAACCGCTGAATACAATAACGGATACGGTTGGCACAATCATTCAACGCCATTCCATTATACATGATTTCTCTGCGATGCCCCATAACATACTCCTTTTTCGATTTCTGATTTAATTCCGATTTTCCGTTTAATATAGTGCGATAAAAATATTTTGCAAGAAAACATTTATTCCCCGCTTGTTTTTTTCAAAATTTTGCAGTAGATTATAGAGAGGTAATGTCTCGAGTTTTGTAAAACTCATATTGCACTTGCAACAAAGAAACTATTTCTAAAATGAATAATTCAGAACATATTCTCTCTTCTCCGCAAAAATTTTTCATTCGCAAATCCGGTTATGAGATCCAGATGCTCTGCCATTTTTCCAGTGACAGCAACATCTTTATCCGCTTTGTGGAAGGCAACCATCTCGTTTATCTTCTGCCGGCAAGCGCCCCATTTGAAGCGTGGCACACCGGAAAGGTCATCCACGAAGGCTGGGACGATTTTGCCCCCTTTATGACCGAAGAATTCGCCACCATCGGTGCCAATCACGGTTCGCCTTTTACCTTTAACATCTCCAC
Source organism: Lentisphaeria bacterium (assembly GCA_017462015.1). Taxonomy (GTDB): domain Bacteria; phylum Verrucomicrobiota; class Lentisphaeria; order Victivallales; family Victivallaceae; genus UBA1784. The sequence continues at coordinate 30,333 of JAFTRX010000110.1, read as the reverse complement.
CGTGCGCCACTGGTACACCGAAGCTGATATCGGCAAAGAACTCGTTGACGATGCCGGAAACAAGTTTGTCATAATCTTTATCAACAGCTTGTCATCTTTTACCGTCCACAATGTCCCCAAAATCGTGGATGGAAAAATCAAGTTTACCAAAAGTATCACCGGTTCGCTCTATGACGGCGACACAAAACTTGCCGTTTCCTCCAGTAAACGCTGCCAAATGGCTCAGCCTGCCGCCAGACAGCAGACCCCCCACTACCGGCACAACCGTTATCAACTCTTTGCCGACGGTAAACCGCTTGCTGACAATGTTATAACAGAGTGTCATTCTGCCGATTTGCGCTGGGATATCGACCTCTGCCTGCCGGATGCCATGCTGGAACATATCGCCCGCCATCCCGGCAAAATGATCACTCCCACCGCCCCGGAACTGCCGGGAGCTATCCACCTTGATCTGACCGTAAATTTCCAACCCAACGCCGCTTATACCATCGCTTCCAAAGTCCGTTTCAACCGGGATTTCAACGGTTCCGTCCTCTTCGGTCTTGTCCAGAACTATGGTGCGGTCGGCTTCGATAAGCAGGAAAAACTGGTTCCAAAACTCAAACCGTACCACCAGAAAACAACTCATTTATACCAGTTCGACATCGATCTTTCTGAACCGTGGACAATGTGGTTTGACGATCACGTCTCCCACTTTTTCACCCCGGATGATTGCGTATCTCCCGATGATATTCCCACCGATTACGTCGACCTCTTCGGTAATAACGGAACCCGGGAATTCGCCGTCGCCATCGGTTACTCAAAAACAACCGGTATCACCGCCAAAGGCAGCACAACACGCGGAAATATAAATCTGTTTCTGCCGAAGTCAGGCAAGATTTACCCTTACGCCTTCAACCGTCCCAACGTCACAGCCGGAGAGGAGTTTGAACTCTTCGCCTACCGCCAGCTCTTTGCGCCATCAAATTCCGGCATTATCTCTTACTGCCACAAAGAAGGAGATAACTATATTCTTGTCGGCATCTGCCACACCCCGGGAGAAGAAACCATTACCTTACCGGCAGAATTGGCAAACCGCAGTTTTGAGTGCATCGACCTGACCGGGAACATCACGCTCCCGGCAGAAACTTCCGCCGATGCCGCCATCGCCGTCAACGCTCAGACCAAGGGTTGTTTCACCTTGCGCTTTTAAAACAGCGCTATGTGTTCCCTCCTCCTGAGCGATCTCCTCTTATCGGGAACATTGCGTATAAAAAAAAAGACCGTTGCAAAACTTTGTTTTTTTGCAACAGTCCCTTAAAATACGTCGAGTCGCTTTACCGCAGAGAGAGTATCAATGCCAGAAGTTCGTCCAGTTTTTCCGGACTCTGCAGCGGATTGAGTAACGTGAACTTCAAACACACGTTGCCGCGGCAGACGGTTTGACCGATAACCACACCTTTGTGGTGGAGCAATTTCCGCCGGATGCGTTTATTCATCGTATCAGCATCCTCTTCGCTTCCGGCAGCAGGCAGCAGCCGGAAGACCACGGAACTGATTTCCGGTTCAACGATAACTTCCACATCATCGCGTTTTTTCAACTGGGTGTAGAAGTAATGCGCGTTATCAATACAGCGGGTAATAAGCTCAGACCATCCGGCTTTACCGCGCATCCGGAAAGATATCCACACTTTCAGCGCATCAAAGCGGCGCGTGGTCTGCATGGATTTGTTGACCAGATTGATGTAACCGTCTTCTTCATCCTCTTCCCGGTTGAGATAATCAGCGTGGATGGTAAGCGCATCGAAGTTGGCTTTATCCTTGATAAGCGACACACTGCAGCTGATGGGCAGCATGAACATCTTATGGAAATCGACAGTAATGGAATCGCAAACTGCCAATCCGGCGACACGGTGTGCATATTTTTCCGACATGACCACACCGCTGCCGTATGCGGCATCCGCATGGAGCCACATACCGTATTCGTCACAAATCTTCCGCAGTTCATCCATGGGATCGATACTGCCGAAGTCGGTCGTACCGATAGTAGCGGCGACACAGAAAGGAAGATAACCGTTCTTCACATCAGCTTCGATAATTTCGCGCAGTTTGGCGCAATCCATCCGCATGGCATCGTCCACCGGGACTTTGACCACGGCTTCATATCCCATACCCATCAAGTGGGTACTTTTTTCCATGGAGAAGTGGGCTATCTCCGAAGAGTACATCCGGAACTTGCGGAAGTTGTCCGGCAAGCCGAACTTCTTCACATCCCAGTTGAGTTTGGAGTTGCAGAACCAATCCCGCGCCAGCAGCAATCCGGACAAGTTGGACTGCGAACCGCCGGAGGTGAATACGCCGTCACCGTTTTCATCGTAACCGTAAAGTTTGCACAGATTACGGATGACTTCAACTTCGATCTCCGTTGCCACCGGCGCCTGATCCCAGGAGTCCATGGACTGATTGAAGGTCGAAAGGATCAATTCGGCAGCAATGGATTCCAGCAACGCCGCGCCGTGCAGATGCGCCATATAATCCGTAGACATCGGGCGCACCAGATTGGGCAGGATCTTCTCTTTGATCTCTGCCATGATGCCGTCAAAACCGCATCCCTGCTCCGGGAGCAGTTCATCGGTATGCACGGCATCACGCAATTCATAAGGTCCCATTCCCGCATAAGCGTGGGAGTGATCCATAGCGGAAACGACGGCATCGACCGTCGCTTCCATCATTTTGACATAAGCCTTTTTATCAGCTTCCGCCGGAGTAAGGAACAGATTATTTTTTAACATCGCGGTCGACCTCAATTACCACCTTTTCATAAATTTCGAGCATGGTATTGAGCTCATCGTCACTGACGTTCAACGCGCACAGACAGCGCATGACCGAACCGTGACGTCCGCCTTTTTCCATCACCAGCTTGTTTTCAAAACACTTCTTCTGCACCAGAGCCGCGATCTCTCCGCAAGCGGGGAGCGACCCCAGAGCATCGGGAGTTCCGTTGGGATCAACGAACTCGCAACCGCTCATCAAGCCGACGCCGCGGATATCGCCGATAATGGAAACTTTTTCTTTCAATTCATACATGCGCTTGCGCAAAATCTCACCTTTGCGGCGGACTTCAGCCAGAAATTCCGGCTGGGCAACGCGATTCATAACCACGGTACCGGCGCGCATAGCGAGCTGGTTGCCGCGGAAAGTTCCGGCATGGGACCCCGGCTGCCACTTGTCCAGATCCTTGTTGTAGATCACGACCGACAACGGCTGCGTGCCGCCGATGGCTTTTGAGGCAAGGATGACATCCGGAACGATACCGGCGTATTCAAAGGCGAAGAATTTACCGGAACGGCCGATACCGCACTGGATCTCATCGACGATCATCGGAATACCCAGTTCTTTGGTCACGCGGCGCACTGTCTGGAGGAATTCCACCGGAGCGGGGATGACGCCGCCTTCGCCCTGAATGGTTTCCAGAATGACTGCAGCCGGACGGGTGATTCCGCTTTCCGGATCTTTGAGAACGCGTTCAAAATAGTTGCAGCAAGCCTTGATACCGGCTTCACCGCCCAGCCCGAAGGGGCAGCGGTAACTGTACGGATAGGGGAAGAAGTGGGATTCCGGCATCAGAGCGTGAACTTTCTGCTTGGCGGAAAGGTTACCGGTAAGCGACATCGCGCCGTGTCCCATGCCATGATAACCGCCGGAAAAAGCGACAACAGAACTGCGTCCGGTAGCGGTTTTGCACAACTTGATCGCAGCATCGACTGCATCGGTACCTGAGGGACTGCAGAACTGGATCTTGACATTGTTCTGCAACTCAACAGGCAGAAGAGAGATCAGCTTGTGAACGAAGGCATCCTTGACCGGGGTGGTCAGATCCAGGGTATGAAGAGGAGCATCATTGGAGATCATTTCGATCATCGCCTGATTGATTTCCGGATCGTTGTGTCCGAGAGCAAGCGTTCCGGCTCCGCAGAGGAAGTCAAGATAACGGTTTCCTTCCACATCTGTGACCCACGAACCTTTAGCTTTTGCTATGGCAAAGGGGAATTTTCTGGGGTAACTTCTGGCATTGGATTCCGTCGTCTCCTGACGGATCATATAGTCAGCATTGGTTACAGGTTTTCCACTGAAATCAGTGCGGTTTTCCATAAGATCAGTTTTAAGTGCCATTACCGTGGGCCCTTCATTTGTTGTCGGAATTGAACCTCGCTTCCGTTTTTATTGTTTAAAGTCAAGCGCCGCCATCCCGAAAAAGAAAGCGGCTGTGTTTCGGGCTTAAAATAGCACAGAAAAAGATTATTGCAAATTCAAAATGGCTTTTGACGGCAAAAAATTCGGAAAAAAGCTCTTTTTGACTACTTTTTCCCCTCTTTGCGGAATCGCTTAGGCGTTGCGCCGTTGCACTCCCGCCTGATGGCAAGCATAAAACCGTTGGCGGTCGAAAACCCTACTTTTTCCGCGATTTCCGCCACCCTCATATTGGTAGATTGCAGCAACCTTATCCCGTGCCGCAAACGCTGCACCAGCTGATAATGTCCAATGGAAACATTCATCTTTTTACGGAAGGTCTGACGGATACTGCTGCCGGAGACATGGAGTTCCCGGGAGAGTTCAGCAAGGGTGACGTGCCGGTTCCGGTTGGCAGCAAGATACGCGGTTATCCGTGTCAGCAGCGGCAGTTCGGCGTCGGACAACTTACGTTCATTCAACTCCGGAACCGCGATGCTCTGTATCTGCCGGAGAAGAACGGCAAAATGACAAACCGCCTCCTCCGCCGCCGCAGAAATTCCGTCCAGCCAGCGGGAAAAACATCCAAGTGCCGTCCGGATGGTCTTCTCCTCCCGGCGGGTCAGTTTCCAGCTCCGCCCGCAAATGCAATGCAGACGGCGGCTGTCGCCGTGAATGACAAACGATGCCATCAGCGACTCAAAATCCCGGTATTCATCTCCAAAAGAGTGTCTGGCATAGGGCGGTATGATAATGACCTCCCCTTGCTCAAGCGTATATGAGCAGTCATCAATATTCACCGTCCGTCTGCCGGAGAGCATGAATACCATAATAAAAAATCCGTGATTGAAACTCCGGTTCCAAAGCTCATAACTCTTTCCGTGATGGCAATACAGTTTCAACTGTTCCGGAATCAGCGGCGGAACGGAAGATATGCCGGTTCCTCCCGGATTGCTGGTATACGGCAGCGCAGAACAAATATCAATTAAAGAACGCATTATTTTCCTCCCTCGCATTTAATGTATATCCGTCAGGGAAAAATTGCAATGCCAAAGTTGGAAAACTTTTGTCATTTTGTTAGCTTTTTATGTCATTTTGTTACTTGGCAAAAATCCGGATTTGAAGTATAATATATTCCGGACAATAACTAAACTACATGGAGAACTACTATGAGAATCCGTCTGTTCACTCTTGTTTTATCGGTGCTTTCGCTTTGTGTGTACGCAGAAAAAAGCTTCACCGGCTGGCGACTCACCCCGGATGCAGAAGCCAAACTTGCGGAATATTCCCGCGCCGCTTCCAATTGCCGACTGAAAAGCAACATAACCCAATTCGTCCCCCGCGCCCAGTTGAAATACACTTTGAGCAAAAATGATTACATCCACCGCTGGTACGACCGCCCGCTGTACCAGAACACCGGACTTGCCCGTTTCGACAGGAAAAATGTTCTGGTCAACGATGCCGAAGCCAAGGCGATAAAACAGGCTTTGGAGCTGGGAAAACTTTCCGGCATGGCATCCTTGCTGGAGACCTCCGGACGAAGCTCCTTCTTTAAAACCGGCAAAGATAACGGCATCCGGCTTCACGGCGAATTCACCACGACCCGCTTCCGGAGAAGTCAGGATTATCTCCATATCGCCGGTATGATGCTGAAATATCCCAACGTTTACCGCCTTAAAGGAAAACCGGTTATTTCGATTTATCCAATGGTCTATGACACAAGTTACGTCAAGGATCTGCGCAAAAACCTCACGGCAAAGTACGGAAACAAATTCACTCTTGTACCCTATGTCAACTTTTACAACAAGCATAAATTCAGCAAAAAAGTTCCGCTGGATGCCGCTGCCATCGAAAAAATGGCTGAAGAATTGAGAACCCATCTGCGTATCGCTGACGGCATCCACGTTCACGGAGAACATTTTCTAAGCAACGGAAGAACTGACAACTCTTTCGGGTTCAAGGTGATGCTCCCGATATTGCATAAAATCTTCTCAGAAGCTGAGTTTAAAGACAAATTCCTCTCCTACGGCTTGATTCAGGGACACGAAAATCAATACCGCTGGAACTACACCCGCGATTCCGAAGGTACTGCCACTTTGAGAAAAGAGCTGGAGTTCGTCATGGCTCTCCGTCCCGATATCTGTCTGCTGCCCGAATGGGATGAGGTCAACGAAAACACCTGTTACCGCCCGATGGTCAACACCGGCTGGAGTTCTCTGCGGATCATGCGGCACTTTTCCGAAAAAATGCGCGGCGAAAAATTTACCGCATTCCCCGGCGATGATCTTTCCATCCCCAACATGATACTTGCCTACCGCCGCCGCATGCTTGCCGGTGAAACTGCAGAATTTCAGGTGACCAACATTCCTGACCAGACTCCGCAACGCGATTATAAGATCACGCTCGCGCTTGCCGATACCAAAGGCAATATCATCAAACGCTTTGCTCCCAAAACTCTGAACTCCGCCAAGTGCGATGCGGTGACTTTTACCGTTCAGGTTGCCGAACTGCTCGCATATCAACTGGTCAAACCCCGGCTTGAAATCAGCTGGGATGGCGGGAAATATGTTTCTCCGGACACCTTCTGGGCGCAAGAGCTGCGTGCGGACTGGAATCAGGATTGGCAGTGGGCAAAACATCCTTTGCGCGAACAGCTTTCCGGAGTAAAAGCCAGTTACACCATTACCCCTTACGAAAACGGTCTGCTCCGCTTGAAAGGAAGAATTTCCAGTCCGGTTCCCCTGGCACAAGCGGAGATCCTCGATGGCAGCGATACCGTATGGATGGCAGATAACTCCCCTGCCCTGCGCGAAAATGATACTCATGCCGTGATAAAACTGGAAGTCCACGGCATCTCCCGCTTCAACTTCAATATGACCGCCGACATCAAAAATTCCCCCAATGCAGTTATGGGCAACGGCAAAAAACTGCCGCAGAGGTTCAAAGATAAAAAATGGAACGCCCAGTTTGCCAAAGTATTTTTGTTCCGTCTGCCGAAAACTGAAGTCAACGATGCGATTATCAACGTCACCATCCCCGGAATTTTCAACGAAAATATCCCGGTAAAAAAGATTATGGACAAGCACCTTATCGGCTTCAACTCTCATCACCGCAACCTGACGATGGTCGTTTCCCGCTACAACAGCCAGATCACTATTCCGGAACACATCAACAAACGCGAAGTGGAGTTTGATTGCTTTGTCATCCCCGGAGACACGAAGAAAAGCGTGTTTTCGCTCCGGGTAATCGACCTGCGCGGCAACACCTGGCGCGGCGGCGAAAAATCACTTTACACGCCTTCCGGCAAGGAGAAAACTTTCAACGTTTATGACAAAGTTGCCAAAAAAGCGGTCAAAATCACCGTTGACGAAAATCTGCTCACCCCCATGAGTTTTGACTTCTCCCCCGCCCGGGGAACGGTTATTGCCAATCCCGCCGGAAGAAAATTTTTCGGCATAATGAACGCCTGCACCCCGCTTGCCTCCAATATCGGTATCGGCGGTTCTCGCTACGGTTCACTGCCATTTAACTCCATGGCTGATATCAAAGGAGCTTTTCCGGCACTCCCCTTGCGGCACCGGGAAACCGACGGCAGCTGGAGCTTGACTTTTGATAAATTATCTCACGTTTCACTTCCGATGCAAATTGTGCCCATGCATGCCGGACACAAGATCACCATGAAAATTTTTGTTGACAAACACTTCAAAGAGGAACAATACATTTTCGGTTCCGGCAGTCACGGTCTTATGCTGTCAGTGGTCAACGGCAAACTTCGTGCAAGAATGTTTATTATCGGCAAACACTCCTATACTGCGGGAAACAGCATCGTATTTGCCGATGCCAAAACCAAACTTGTCCCCGGCAAGTGGAACGATGTTGAAGTCAGCTTTGACCAGCAGAATTTCGCAGTCAAACTCAATGGTGTTTCCGGAAAACCGGTCAAAGTTTCCGGTTATCACATGCGCCCCAAAGCGGGAGTTCTCGGCGCGGGGGAATCCAGAAAAAATTATTTCAAAGGTAAAATAAAAGAGCTTTCCATCGGAGTACTTTAAAATGAAATATCAACGTCACTTTTCCCCTGTTGAATCGTCATTCAGTTGCGGCAAACTGGAGCAACAAAACTCCTCACTTTCCCGTAAAAAGAAGTTTTTCCCCTTTTCCATAAAGCCTTTTACTTTAATAGAATTGCTGGTTGTGATTGCTATAATCGCGATATTGGCGGCGATTTTGCTTCCGGCGCTGCAGAGCGCCCGGGAGCGTGGGCGTTCCGCAAGCTGTACCAGTAATATGCGCCAGCTGGGGCAGGCTTTTCAGAGTTATGTTGACAACACGGAATACTTCATTCCCTACATGAATGTCGGTCCATCCAAACGCCGTCCGACCAGTACCCACTACTGGACAGGGTACTTCTATGACCACGGAATATTGCCGCTGAATCTTTTCACCTGTCCGACACTGCATCCGGCGGCGGCAGACAAACAGCAGAATTATGTTGACAAAAACGGCAACGTCACTTACACCGGATACGGTTACTCTTACAGTCACCTCGGCAGCGGCAGATATGTGGAAAATGTGGACACCAAAGCAAAATTGAGTGAAAGCGCACTGAAATCCTCCAAAGTGCGTTTCCCGACTCTTATGTACGCGTTGATGGACAGCTGGATCAGCGCAGGTTCCGGCGGCAGTCACGGCTATATGACGATTTCATACAAATCAGACTACCTCAACGGTACGACCGGCGATCCGGGTTCCCCGCACTCCCGCCACAACAAACACATCAATATTCTGTATGCCGACTGGCATGTTGCACCCAAAAAAGTGAACAATGTTGCCAATCCTTATCCGGAACTCGGCGGAACTTCCCGGACAGCGGTACACTGGTCCGGTTGGAAGTGATTAAACAACTACTGTTCGATTGCCGCCGCACGGAGCTGAGCTGTTGACAAAGGTTCGCCCCGCAGTTCACGCAAAATGGCGGCATATTCTTCACGCGGGATGTAACGCGCTCCGAACAATTCCGTGGTCGGCGTCACCATCTGGGTATCAAGGATATCAACGTCACACGCAGTCAACACAGCTCCGAGAAAAGCTAATGCGAACTTGGATGCTCCGCTTTCGCGGAAGAACATTGATTCACCGGCAAAGATTTTGCCGATGGAAATTCCATACAAGCCCCCGGCAAGTTCGCCGCTTTCCCGGTTCCACGCTTCAAAAGAGTGCGCCCATCCCTCCCGGTGCAGCTGACAATAGTTGGCAATCATATCAACGGTTATCCAGCTCTCTTCGCCATTCGGCCGTTGGGAACACGCTCTTATCACCTGTTCAAAAGCACTGTCTATGCGCAATTCAAACTTCTTCTGCCTGACCATGCGCGCCACCATGTGCGGCAAATGAAATTCAGTAAGCGGAATTATTCCGCGTTCTGCCGGATGCGCCCATGGAATGAAATCAATGCTATTGTCCGGCCACGGGAAATATCCCTGCCAGTACGCGGCTTTTATCATCTCCGCGTTCATGGAACGTGAACAGAGAAACTCTGCGTCGCCCAACGCATCCGCCGGTGGAAAAATGTCATTGCTCATAAGAGAAAAAACAACCGGCGAAGTCCCATAACGGGACTTCACCGGAAGCATACTCAAATCATTGCTGAAACAGCATTATTTGGAGTGATATTTGGTGTGAAGCAGGTGGTGAGCCTTTTCACTGCCCGGGGTACCGAGATACTCTTTGTAGAGCGCCTGGATATCCGGGTTGTTGTGGGAGCAGCGGATGACCTTGCGTTCATCTTCGCTGTACAGACCTTTCATGCGCTTTTCAAGCAATCCGGCATCGCCGTGGAGGAAGGGCTGTCCACCGCCGTTGATACAACCGCCGGGGCAAGCCATGATTTCGATAGCCTGGAAGCGGTTGGGATCCTGACGGACCATGTCCAGAACCTTGCGGGCGTTACCCAAACCGGAGCAGACAGCGACATTGATGGTTTTGCCCGGAGCGATGGCGACCTGAGCTTCCTTGATTCCGGCAAGACCGCGGACTTCGTGGAAGTTGATGGCTTCGCCTTCGAGTTCCTTGCCGTTGAGCATGAAGTAGACAGAACGGCAGGCGGCTTCAAGCACACCACCGGTAACACCGAAGATGTCAGCGGCACCGGCAGAAGCGCCGAGCGGGCTGTCGTATTCTTCATCATCCATGTTGGCGAGGTTGACACCGGCTTCCTTGAACATGCGGCAGAGTTCGCGGGTGGTGACGACGTAGTCGACATCGCGGACGCCGTTGGGAGCAAATTCCGGACGGGCGGCTTCGTACTTCTTCGCCTGACAGGGCATGACGGAGACAACGATGAGGTCTTCCGGCTTGACACCGATCTTTTCAGCATAGAAGCTCTTGGCGATCGCACCGAACATCTGCTGCGGGGATTTGCAGGAGCTGGGGATGTGGAGCAGATCGGGATAGTTGTGCTCGATGAAGTTGATCCAGCCGGGGCAGCAGCTGGTCAGGATCGGCAGATTCTTACCGGATTTGATACGTTCAACGATTTCGTTACCTTCTTCCATGATGGTGAGGTCAGCGGAGAAGTTGGTATCGAAGACCTTGTCAAAACCGAGAGCGCGGAGACCGGCAACCATTTTACCGGTGACAGGCACGCCGGGAGCAAAACCGAATTCCTGACCGACCGCAACGCGGACTGCCGGAGCAGTCTGAACAATGACAGTCTTGGTGGGATCGTTGATCGCCGCCCAGACTTTCTTCACATAGCTGATACCGGTGATGGCACCGACCGGGCAGACGTTGACGCACTGTCCGCAGAAGGTACAGCTGGTATCGGCAAGCGGGATCATGCTGGCAGTACCGACTTTGGCTTTGAAGCCGCGGCCGTAACCGGTCAGGGTGCCGACGGTCTGCACTTTGGAGCAGACAGCTTCGCAGCGGCGGCACATGACGCACTTGGAAAGGTCACGCATGATGGCGTTGCTGGAGCAGTCGACCGGGAACTTGTTGATCTCGCCTTTGTACTCGATTTCGCGGATGCCGAACTCGACCGCCAGCTTCTGCAGTTCGCAGTACTGGTTTTTCGGGCAGGTCAAACATTCCTGCGGGTGGTCGCTGAGCATAAGTTCGACCACGGTACGGCGCGCTTTGAGAGCGCGCTGGCTGTTGGTGTGAACGACCATACCTTCCATGACCGGAGTGGCACAGGCGGGAGCCAGGTTGCGGCGTTTTTCAACTTCGACAACGCAGACACGGCAGCTGGCGGGCTTGTTGATCTCATCGCTGCCCAGATGTGCGCAGTAGCACAGGGTCGGGATGTTGATGTTAAGCTGCTTGGCCGCATCCAGAATGGTATAGTTTGCGGGGACAGTTACGGCTTTGCCGTTGATAGTGAGATTTACAGTTTTCATCGTGACACTTACTCCATGACGATAGCTTTTTTCGGGCATCCTTCGATACAGGCACCGCACTTGATGCACTTGCTCTGATCGATAACGTGCAGCTGCTTGAGTTCACCGGTAATGGCATCGACCGGGCAGTTGCGCTTACATTTGGTACAGCCGATACAGCTGTCGTTGATCTTGAGGCGGAAGAGCTTGCGGCAGGTACCGGAGGGGCAGCGTTTATCGCGGACGTGAGCGATGTACTCTTCGCGGAAGTAGCGCAAGGTGCTCAAAATCGGGTTCGGGGCAGTCTGACCGAGGCCGCAGAGGGCGGTGTCGGTGATGGTCTTGGCGAGGTTTTCGAGATCGTCAAGCATTTCCATGGTGCCGTTACCGTCGCAGATCTTTTCGAGCATTTCGAGCATACGGCGGGTACCGATACGGCAGGGGGTGCATTTACCGCAGGACTCATCCTTGGTGAAGTCGAGGTAGAACTTCGCCATTGCGGGCATACAATCCTTGTCGGACAAAACGATCATACCGCCGGAACCCATCATGGAACCGATCTTGGAAAGGTTCATGTAGTCGATGGGGGTATCGAGGTTTTCAGCAGTGATACAACCGCCGGAAGGACCACCGGTCTGCACCGCTTTGAATTCACGACCGCCGGAGATACCGCCGCCGATTTCGTAGATGATTTCGCGGAGGGTGGTTCCCATGGGAACTTCGACCAGACCGACGTTGTTGATCTGACCGGCAAGCGCAAACACCTTGGTACCGGCGTTGCCGCTGATGGTACGGACGAAGTTGCCCTTTTCATCGAATTCGGCCTTCCAGTTACCGATCTTGCTGTACCAGGCAGCGCCCTTGCGGATGATTTCGGGAATGGTGGCATAGGTTTCAACGTTGTTCACGTTGCTGGAGCAGCCCCAGTAGCCGCCGCCGATGTTGGCAGGGAACGGCGGTTTGGTGGTCGGTTCGCCGCGCTGACCTTCCATAGAGTGGATAAGCGCAGTTTCTTCACCGCAGACAAAGGCACCGGCACCGAGTTTGATTTCGATATCGAAGCAGAAGTCGGTTCCCATGATGTTTTTGCCGAGGAGACCGAGTTCACGGGCTTCGTCAATAGCGATCTGGAGACGGTTGACGGCGAGCGGATATTCGGCACGGATGTACACGAGACCGTTCTGGGCGCCGATAGCATAAGCACCGATAGCCATAGCTTCGATGATGCTGTTGGGGTCACCTTCCATGATGGAGCGGTCCATAAAGGCACCGGGGTCACCCTCGTCAGCGTTACAGATGATGTATTTTTCATCAGCCTGAACACCGGCGGCGATCTTCCATTTCATACCGGTGGGGAAGCCGGCACCGCCGCGTCCGCACAGACCGGAGTTGAGAACTTCCTGCACGACTTCGGCGGGAGTCATCTCAAAAAGACATTTGGCAAGAGCCTGATAACCTTCGTTGGCGATATATTCGGAAATATCTTCGGGATCGAGCAGACCGCAGTTACGCAAGGAGATGCGCTGCTGCTTGGCGTAGAAGCTCATCTTGGCATAATCGGCGACGCGGGATTTGAGCTGGGGTTCGACGAAGAGCAGACGTTCGACCAATTCTTTGTTGACGATGTGCTTTTCAACGATCTCGTCGGCATCTTCCGGAGTGACCTGAACGTAGAAAACGTTGTCCGGCATGACTTTGACGATAGGACCCTGGGCGCAGAAACCGAAGCAGCCGGTCTGGACGACTTTGACGTCATTTTCAAGACCGTGCTTTTTGATCGCAGCGGTGAGGTTTTCCATCAACTCTTTGGAGTTGGAAGCGTGGCAGCCGGTACCGCCGCAGCAAAGAAGTTCCTTCTTGGCGGATTTGATGTCGTGAGCGGCAGTTTCACGCAAGACGAGTTTGCCCTTGCATTCATTGTAAGCGGCAATAAGACAATCTTTAGATGCGATCTTGTTCATCTGCTTATCCCTGTTTCTTGTATTCGTTGACGATTTCGACCGCTTTGGCGGGGGTGACTTTACCGTAGACCTTGCCGTTGACCATCATAACAGGAGCCAAACCGCAGGCACCGACGCAGCGCAACGCAGAGATGGAGAAGAGACCATCTTCGGTGGGATGGGTATCAGCTTTGATGCCGAGGACACGTTCCAGTTCGGAAAGAACCTTCTCGGAACCTTTGACGTAGCAGGCGGTTCCCATGCAGACATCAACGCAGTATTTGCCTTTCGGCTCGGTGGTAAAATAGTTGTAGAAACTGACCACGCCGGAAACCTGAGCTTCGGTGAGGAACAGTTTGCAGGCAACGTGCTGCTGGACTTCGCGGGGCAGATAACCGAAGATCTGCTGGGCTTTGTGCAACACCTGGATCAGTCTTCCGCGACGGCGTTCATCATTGCGGTCGACGCCGAGGGTAGCGATGAAAGCATCAAGTTCAGCAAACTTGGCTTCAGCGCCCTCCGACAATTTTTTGCAACAACTCATAATTTTCTCCCTGTTGTTAGTTATGGTCGCTTTGCATTAAGTTTTTTAAAAATTTGCAAACCGGAACTCCGGTCCACTACTGAAAAAAAAGGCTGCACACACTGCAGGAATCTCCGCGTTCTGTGCAACCTGATCCACCAGACAATATATCTACTGCTGAAAATACAGAAATCAGTTTAAATCGTACGCCGACAATGCGTCCATCGAACAGCTCAATGGCAGCTTTTTTACCGTACAACATAAACCTTCCCTCTTGCCGCAAGATAATTTTTTATCCAAAGACGGCATGTTTTCACAATATGCAATAACCTTTCGTAGAATATACCACCGCTTGTTCAAAATTTCAAATAATTTTGTTCAATATTTTGATAAAAAAATATCAATGTCGGGACACTGCGTGCCAAATTTCGATCACAACTGTCCCATAAAATTGAAAATTCGTTGATTTTGTCAGATTTTGTTTTGCGAAAAGCAAAACACGCGTGTGCTTTGCACCGCGTCACCAGTGGAGATGCGTTCAAAATGGTCTGTCGCGGTCGGCGCAGTCTGTTTTTTATGGGACAGCTGTTAATTTCGATACCGATACCGGAAAAACATATTGTAAATACAGCGCTGTGGGGCTATATTATACGAAAGTTATATATCCGGGAGAGAACAGGGAGAATTTTTATGAGTTCCGGGAAAAAATATCAGATCGATATGTGTCACGGTCCGATTTTCAGCAAGATAGTCATCTTCACCATTCCGCTTATCGCCGCCAACGTCATGGCAACATTGTTCAACTCTGCAGATATGATCGTTGTCGGTCGTTTTGCCAACACCCAGGCTCTGGCGGCAGTAGGTGCCACTAGCGGACTTACGGCACTGGTTCTCAATATGTTTTTCGGGCTGAGTTCCGGAGTAAGCGTCCTTGCCACGCGCTTTATCGGAGCGAGAGATAATAAGTCGCTGAATAGAGTTGTCCACACCGCCATTGCGATTGCCGCTTACGGGGGAACTGCAATGGCGATACTGGGTATAATCATCTCCCGTCCGGTATTGAAACTGATGGGAACTCCTCCGGAAATACTCACCAAGGCGTGCATTTACATGTGGATATACTGTGCCGGAATACCCTTTGTCGTACTCTACACCTTCGGCAGTGCCATCCTCCGGGCGACCGGAGACACCCGGCGGCCGCTTTTTTACATGATTTTTGCCGGTATACTGAACGTTTTGCTGAATCTGTTTTTCGTCATTGTCTGCAAAATGGATGTTGCCGGTGTGGCGATCGCCACCAAAATTGCCAACCTCGTATCCGCCTGGCTGGTGATAAAAGCTCTGCGCCGCGCGGATGATGCCACCCACTTCTCATGGCGCAAGATGAAACTGGATTGGAAGTTGTTCCTCCAAATGCTCCGACTCGGAGTTCCGGCGGGTATTCAAGGCTCCTGTTTCTCCGTCTCCAACATCATCATCCAATCCGCGATCAACTCTTTCGGAGCGATAGCGATCGCCGGAAATACAGCGGCAATGAATATCGACGGTCTGGTCTACATGACCTGTGTCTGCTTCTTCCACACTTCACTCAACTTCACCGGACAGAATTACGGTGCAAAAAAATACCACCGCATCGTCCGTTCCATTCTGCTCAGCATGCTCTGCACTGCCGCTTGCGGTGTCATTGTCGGCGGAACCGGTTTGATTCTGGGGAAACAGCTGTTGGGTATCTACACCACAGATGCCGAAGTTATCTCCTGGGGAATGTTCCGGTTGAAGATAATGTTGTCGACCTACTTCCTCTGCGGTGTAATGGATGCCATCAACGGTGGTCTGCGCGGTCTGGGATACTCTTTTATTCCGATGTTCGTTTCGGTAATGGGCATCTGCGTATTCCGGATATTCTGGGTATACTTCATCCTGCCGATCAACAACAGTCTGCCGATGCTGATAACCTCCTACCCGATTTCGTGGCTCGGAATTATCATCATCAACGGTTCGATCCTCTACTTTGCCTTGAAAAGACTGCTTGCCAGCCGAAAAAAGAAAACGCTTACCCTTCCGGCGTAAAATAAAAGCGGGGGAGGATTATTTGCGCCTCTCAAGGGCGCGGTAACGTTCCATGATCTCGATGACGTAGCGTTTGGTCGAAGCGATTTTTATGCGCGGAATCACTTCGCCGTCAAGCGTTTCCGGCTTGCATAAATTGGCTTGTTTGGCTCCGGCATTATACTCCACCAGCGCAAGTTCCGTGGCATGCTTATATTTCCGCCACTTCTTCAGCGCCCGCGCCAGATACCAGCAGCCGATATTGATGTTGCAGTCGATTTTGAACAACTGCCGCCGGGAGGGGCAACTGGTCTTGAACACCCGCGCCCACTCCTCCGGCGCCCCCGGTTTTCCCGGCGGCATCAACTGCATCAAGCCGATCTCACCGGCTTTACCGACGGCAGTGGAATCAAATTTGCTCTCCTGCTCCACCACAGAATAAACCAATGCCGCAGGAAGCCGGTGTTTGGCGGAAAAACGTCCGATCTCCGCCGCGATCTCCTGCCGGGTATAGCGGCGGTGTTCCAGCATCCAGATACCGGAAGCAATCAGAAAAATCAAAAGCAGTACCAGCGCCGCCATTACCGGAGGGCGCATTTTGAAAAATTTTTTCTTTTTTCTGCGTCTTGCCATTGATGAACTCAATTTTAAGCTTTCAGGAAACATCCCGAATTTTGTAAAAACAAAACGGCTTGTTCACGACCGGCGGATGGATCGTGGTGCATCCTCCTTCGCCTCGATGGCTACGGAGGACAGGAGCAAGATTGCCCGCGAGGCGCCGCCGCAGGTTGTTTTTTCACAAACAGGACGATATTTCAAGAAAAAACACCTGTACAGAATCACTGCACAGGTGTATTTTGCATTTTACATCAGGATCAAGCCTTGTCCGCTTTTTCCTGAGCTTTCTTCGGCAGCTTGATCTCGATGTGAAGTTCACGCAGCTGCTTGAGAGTGACTTCGCCGGGAGCGTTCATCATCAAGTCTTCCGCCTGCTGGTTGAAGGGGAACGCGATGACTTCGCGGATGTTGGGTTCGTCGGCGAGGAGCATCACCAGACGGTCAACACCCGGAGCGATACCGCCGTGCGGGGGCGCACCGAGTTTGAAGGCGTTGATCATACCGCCGAACTTCTCGTTGACCACTTCCGGACCGTAACCTGCGATTTCAAACGCCTTGTACATGATTTCCGGACGGTGGTTACGGATGGCACCGCTGGACAACTCAATACCGTTACAGACGATGTCATACTGCCACGCCAGAATATCCAGCGGCTCTTTGTTCACCAGAGCATCCATTCCGCCCTGCGGCATGGAGAACGGGTTGTGCGAGAAGACGACAGCGCCGGTTTCTTCATCGGTTTCAAACATCGGGAAGTCAACGATCCAGCAGAACTTGTAGACGTTGGGATCGATGAGTTCAAGTTTGCGACCCAGTTCAGTGATGACGGCACCGCCGACTTTGGAGACGAGTTTCTCCTTGTCAGCGAGGAAGAAGAGCGCATCGCCGTCTTCGACATTTCCGGCGGCTTTGAGCGCGTCAATGGTCTCGCGGGAGAGGAACTTGACGATCGGGCTCTTTTCAGTGCCTTCGCTCCAGATGATGTACGCCATACCTTTGGCGCCGTTTTCCTGAGCAAAACCGATCATATCATCGAAGAATTTACGAGGTTTACCGGCAACTTTGGGCGCCTTGATGGCGCGAACCACACCGCCGTCAGCAACGGTTCCGGCGAAAGCCTTGAAGTCGCAGCCGCGGAAGAGTTCAGTTACGTCGATCATTTCCAGCGGGTTGCGGAGGTCGGGTTTGTCACTGCCGAAGCGGCGGATAGCTTCGCGGTAGGGGATGCGGACAAACGGCGGACGGGTGAAATCCTTTTCGGAGAACTTGTCCATAATGTTTTCCAGCAAACCTTCGACGACTTTGAAGATGTCATCCTGCTCAACAAAGCTCATTTCCATATCCAGCTGATAAAATTCACCGGGGCTGCGGTCAGCGCGGGCATCTTCATCGCGGAAGCAGGGAGCTATCTGGAAGTAACGGTCAAAACCGGAGACCATCAACAGCTGCTTGAACTGCTGCGGAGCCTGCGGCAAAGCGTAGAATTTGCCCGGATGCAGACGGGAAGGCACGAGGTAATCGCGGGCGCCTTCGGGGCTGCTGGCGGTAAGGATCGGAGTCTGGAATTCGGTAAAACCGATACCGTGCATGTAGTTACGGATAGCTTCGATGACCCGGCTGCGGAGGATGATGTTTTTGTGAAGCTTCTCTTTACGCAAATCGAGGAAGCGGTATTTCAGACGCAGCGCTTCGGGAGCGCCGTCATCTTTGGCCACGAGGAAGGGGATGATTTCAGCTTCGCCGAGCATCTCCATGCCGGTCGCGGAAACTTCGATTTCACCGGTGGCAAGCTTGGGATTGACCGTTTCCGGAGTACGTTCAACGACCGTACCGTCAAACTGAACAACGCTTTCCACGCGCCACTTATCGAGCGCCTGATAGAAGTCGCGTTCCGGGTCGATGACCACCTGGGTCAGACCGTAGTTGTCGCGCAAGTCGATAAAGATAACACCGCCATGGTCGCGGACACTGTGGATCCATCCGGCAATCCGGACGCTCTTTCCGGCATCGGCGCGGCGCAACTCGCCGCAAGTATGTGAACGATACATAAAAAAACCCTTTCTTTTACAGAAACATTACAAAATATTGTTCATCCTGATAATATAGCACAACATCAATGCAAATTCCATTGCACAAAAACGTTTTTTCTTCATTTATTACGTTTTACTTTGTTTTCTGACAAAAAAGCTCCGGCAAAAGCTGCCAGATTCCGGGTGATCCGGACAATATTCTCTTCACTTGCCGCCAGCGCTTCATCCAGAGTGCACACTCCGGTGGAAACACTGAAGCACCCGGCAAAGAGTTTTTCCAACTCCCGGCAATCCCCCCGCAGTGCGCCGGAAATCAGTACCGCGGGAACATTATGCTCTTTTGCCGCCCGTGCGATTTCTGAACAAAGTTTGCCGCACACGGTCTGATCATCACTGCATCCTTCGCCGGTAAGTACCAGATCCGCCCCGGCAAGCGCAGAAAAAAATCCGGTATGTTCCATCACCAGCTGCGCGCCTTTGACCATCGTTGCCCCCAGCATCCGCAGGGCAAAGCCCAATCCTCCGGCGGCACCGTCCCCGGGAACGCATCCGGGATCATTCCATATACGGGCAAAGTGCGCCAGATTGGCATCCAGCACCTTGACATCCTCTTCGGATGCGCCTTTTTGCGGCCCGAACACCGCCGCAGAACCGGAACTGCCGCAAAGGATATTGGTCACATCGCACGCAACACGGATCTTCACATCAGCAAGCAATGCCCGAGCGTCCCTGTCATCCATCCGGTAAACCTCATTCAACACTCCTCCCCCGGCACCGGGAGCGATGATTTCGCCGTTACGACGGTAAAAACGATACCCCAGCGCCTGAAGCATCCCGATACCGCCATCGACAGTAGCACTGCCGCCAATGCCGACAATAAAGTTGCGGCAATGATATTTTTCAATAAGAACCTTTATCAGCTCCCCTACCCCGTAAGTGGTCGTTTTCAAAGGTGACAACTCACTGCGGTCCAACAACTCGATACCGTTGGCTTCAGCACTTTCGACAACGGCGGTATCTCCTGCTGTCACCGCTATTCCCTCGCGGAGACGCATCAGGGAATCGTGAACCGTGATTCCGACCTTTGTTCCGTTCAACGCGGTGCAAAGCGCATCGCACAAACCTTCGCCGCCATCGGACATGGGAAGCAAAACCACCTCATCCTGCGGGCGAACCTGTTTCCAGCCGCGAGCCATCGCGCAAGCGACCGCACTTGCCCGCAGGGCATTTTTGTATGAATCCGGAGCTGCAATGATTTTCATATCAATTCTCTATTCATCCACACTTAACTAAACACCGTATTAAGAAATGCTGCCGAGTTGACCAATCCGTGAAGTACCATCGCCGCCGCAAGATTTTTCTGTTTCAGAAACATAAGCTGAAACGCAACTCCCAGCACGAACAATCCGGGAATACCGGCAACAAAGAAGTGGCACACCGAAAACAACACCGCCGTCACCACAAACGCCGTCACCGCTCCGAAACGGAGCAATTCACCGTAAATCAACCGGCGGAAAAGCAATTCCTCCACCACCGGCGGCAGTACACACAATCCGAAAAACAACTGTACCAGCTGGACTCCGTGATACTCTTTTATCACTGCAAGCCACGGCTGCGTCTCCATAAACGGTATTTGAAAAAGTTTCAACAGCGACGTCCACCCCATAGTGATGATTCCCACCGTCAACAGCAACGGGATGATAACAAGCGCACACCACTTTACATCCGCCGGAGTCACGCGGCGCAGCGGGATCGCCGATGCCGGTATCAACCGGTAAGCGATAACTCCCGGCAATGCCGAAAATATCAGCACATCCGGCACATCCAGTCTATCGCCGAGAAAACAGTTCACCACCGTCGGCATGATAAAGACTGAACCAAATAGCAGCACCATCGCCGCCACCCGGTCGATCAGCGGCACTGCCGCATTATCCCATGACTGCGCGTCAAAACTCCACAGTGATCTCACGTTTACCCTCTCCGGCGTGTTTCAATCTTACTTTGACCGCATCTTCCGGCAATATGCCCTCGATCCGCTCCGGCCACTCGACCAGAGCGTAAGAGGACGGGTCGTTGAGAAATTCATCCACACCAAAAGCCAGAGCGGCAGAGACACCGCTTATCCGGTAGAGATCAAGATGATACAATCGGCCGCGTTCCGGCAGTTCATACTCCTGCACGATGGTGTAGGTCGGACTTGACACCGGTTCATCAATTCCCAGCGCCCGGGCAAACCCCCGGGAAAAAACCGTCTTTCCGGCGCCGAGGTCACCATCGAGGATGACCACCGTTCCCGGAGAACACTTGTTTGCGACATCGGCGCCGATTTTTTCGGTATCGTTTTCACACATTGAAGTGTAGTTTATGCATTTTGCACTATCCATAATGTACCTCCTTCACTTGCTGTTCAGTGCCGCATCGACAAATGATTTCCCATCCGGATGAGCAATCAGATTGTGATGCTTTTCAAAAGCCTTGACACCGCTTCCGGCGGCAATGATTTTTCCGCCGCGATCCATGAAGTTGCGGAAAATCGGTTTGTATTTCGTCACAAACTCACCAAAACTTTTGCTGTTTGCTGCCATGGAAATAAAGACATCGCAATGGTCAAGGATGCCGTCGGAGACTCCGGAGATGATATTCACATCCAATTCGGGATGCCGGTCAAGTTCAAGCATCCGCCGGATCCTTTCCTTGCCGGCGGTGTGACCGACATAAAGCGCGACCCGCACCGGACGGTAATTTTTCTCCGGGAAATTCTGCACGATCTTCTTTCCGGTGACGGCGTAGACCATACCGTTGAAAATGCAGTAATTGGCAACATGAACTTCCGGATGGAAACTCGTGGCAGCGACCTTTCCTTTGCCGTGATTACCGAACAAAATCGCCGGATGATCGGTAAAATCATAATGTTTTCTGCCGGGGAGACCGACAGAGTTTTTATAAACGCCAAGCACGTCCGCGTTGGCACCTGCCACCGATTTGCCGCTTTTGGAAATCGGCCCTTTGGAATACTGAACCTGATATCTTCCCGGTGCAACATTCAGAGTTTTTGCCCCTTTTTCAGAAATCTCGATCATCAAACGGCCCTGAAGTCCGCTGGTTCCATTAATGTAAACATAGGGCAGCAAGGCGATCCGGTCCGGGCGGTTCAACGTGCAATGGAATCCGGCACAAACGCCCACATAGTTTCCGCCTTTTTTGACAAACGCCCGAACTTTTGCCGCGCCGCTCTTGCCCATCATCTTGAACTGGGTCGCACTGGAACCACCGGGGATGACCAGCAGATCGAGTTTGTCCAGCGCGTTGTTGCGGATATCTTTGCCATCGAGCAAGGTAACGTCCAGCTGCGGAGAATAGTGCAGCAGCCGGGCAACCTGAAAGACTCCGCCGCCACTGCTTCCTTTATCGACAAAGAAACCGGTTCTTATCTTCGCATTTTCAGCACCGAAATTGCACACTTGCGTATTTTTAACACTGTTGCATCCGGCAAGCAGCACTATCATAACTGCAAAAAATGCAACAAAAACCTTCTTCATAGAAACATCTCCTTTTATTTGTGACAATATCCTAATATACAACCGTACCGGAACGATTTCAAACTTGAAAAATTCCTATTTCGTGCTATATTATTAAAGATATTATTGATATCCCGAATTTTGTGAATCGTACATGACCGAACTTGCAGCAATAAGTACTGCAGTTAGGGAATACGCTGCCTGAGAGCTGCTCCGCCGCGAAGGTTCAAAAAAAAAAGACTGAACTCGACCGGCGGATGGATCGTGGTGCATCCTCCTTCGCCTCGATGGCTACGGAGGACAGGAGCAAGATTGCCCGCGAGGCGCCGCCGCAGGTTGTATTTTCACAAAACAGTAATAAAAAACAAAAAAAGGAAGCGTCTATGTGTGCCATATCCGGAATTGCCAATATCCGCGGAGACCGCAACGCCGTGCCGATTGTGGAAGCGATGAACCACGCCCAACAGCACCGCGGCCCGGACGATTCCGGCATCTATGCTGACGAACACGCCGTCATCGGACACCGCCGTCTGGCGATCATCGACCTTGAATCCGGTCATCAGCCGATGGAGGCATTTTCAGATGAAAAACTGATTCTGGCGGTAAATGGAGAAATTTACAACTTTCAGGATTTGCGCGAAACGCTCTCCAAACGCGGACACACCTTCCGGACCAACAGCGATTCGGAATGTATCCTTCACCTCTACGAAGAGTATGGCGAAGATTTTGTCCATTATCTGGACGGCATGTTCGCCTTTGCCCTTTATGATGTCACCCGCCGCCGCTTGCTTCTGGGCAGAGACCGTCTGGGTAAAAAACCGCTGCTCTACTTTATGAATGGAGACTCGCTGGTCTTTGCCAGTGAGTTTGCCGGACTTCTTGCCCATCCGGACGTGCCTCTTCAACTGGATGAAAACGCGTTGAGCGATTACCTCTCATTGCAGTACATCCCCTTCCCCAACACGGCGTTCCGCAACATCCGCAAACTGCCGCCGGGACATTTGCTCAGCTTCAATCTTGAAAGTGCCACCGTTTCCATCCGCTGCTACTGGCAGCTGGATTATTCCATCAAAAACAGTGAAGTTTCCATCAGTGCTGCGGCACAGGAGCTGCGCAAACTGGTCAAGCAGGCGGTCAAAAAACGTCTGGTCTCGGACGTTCCTCTCGGAACGTTTCTCTCCGGCGGCGTAGACTCCTGTATCGTCACCGGTCTTACGGCGCAATTTCTCTATCCCGCGCCCTGCGACACCTTCACCGCCGGTTTCGGCAGCGCCGCTTACGATGAACGTTCTGCGGCGCAACGCTCGGCGGAGATCATCAACTCCGTTTGCGGCGGAAACTTGCGCTGTCACGAAAAAGAGATCAAATCCGATGACTTTGATCTGGTGCTGAAACTCATTCCCAAATTCGGCGAACCATTTGCCGATGCTTCGGCTATTCCCTTTTATCTTATCAGCGAATTTGCCAAGAGCAAAATCAGCGTTGCACTTTCCGGTGACGGTGCCGACGAAATTTTTGCCGGTTACGAGCGCTACCTTGCCATGCGCTACGCTGAATACGTCTACTGGCTCCCGGAAACTATCCGCAAAATGCTCTTTTCCGGCGTTGCCAATATCCTCCCGGATCGCGGAGAACGTACCACTTCCGGCAGATTGAAACGCTTGCTCAAGCTCTTTGCCTCACCGGAAAAAAGCG
Source organism: Lentisphaeria bacterium (assembly GCA_017462015.1). Lineage (GTDB taxonomy): Bacteria > Verrucomicrobiota > Lentisphaeria > Victivallales > Victivallaceae > UBA1784. Next base: position 6,372 of record JAFTRX010000110.1, on the reverse strand, counting down.
GTTACTTCAACCTGCTTGACCGCTGTCCCCACTCCATAAAACGGGAACTCTTCGGCCCGGCAATGCAAAAAGCACTGAACCGCAAGTCGTCAGAGTGTTTCACCCAGCTCGATTGGGAACTCATCGCCATCGACAAGGTGGAAAAACTCGGCGAACTCGACCTTAAAACCTACCTTCCCGGTGATATTCTGGTCAAAGCTGACATCGCTTCCATGGCTCATGCGCTGGAACTGCGCAGTCCCTTTATGGATACCGCCGTGGTGGAATTTGCCGCCCGTCTGCCGATGAAATACAAACTCTGCGGCAAGGAGCGCAAAAAGATTTTAAAAATGGCGTTCCCCGAATTCATCACCCCGGAACTCTCCGCCCGTCCCAAACGCGGCTTCGGTGTTCCCGTCGCCTCCTGGCTGCGCGACACCTGGAAAGCCCCGGCTGAAGAAAAACTTTTCCACTCCCGTTTGCTTTCGGAGAAATTCGTCAACGCCGATGTCCTCAAACGTCTTTGGGATATGCACCAATCCGGAGAAGCAGATTACAGCTACCTGTTGTGGAACCTGATAGTCCTCGACCTCTTCTTAGAGCGGGTGATCGACCGGTAATCAACTGAGTTGAGTATGTGTCGCCTGACGGAGTTTTTACGGTCATTTTTTTAAGAAACGGCCGTAAAACTCTTCCGGTAATTTTCCGGAGATAAACCAAACACATGCTTAAAGCGGCGGCTGAAGTGGTAACTGTCCATATATCCGAACCGGGCGGCGACCACGGACACCGGGCAGCTTTCTGTCAGCAGCATCTCCGCCGCCTGCCTTAATTTGAATTGTTCTATATAATTCTTCGGCAGCAATCCCGTCACCCGCACAAACTCCCGCCGCAGTGTATCCGTTGACACGCCCATCAACTCCGCAAGTTCCGTAACGCGCCACCAGTGTTCCTGCGGCGCACTCCGGATGGTGTTCAACAACTTTTCCATCGGATCAAAATCCGCATCACGCCGGGAAAAGAGTTCCAATAACAGCTCCTGTAAATGCACCACCGCCCGCAGTGATGTGGTAAACGCCGGGTCTCTCGCAGCTTCGATCAACGGCTTCAACACCCGGATTTGCGAACAATGGTACAATCCGGAACGCAATATCCCTTTTTTGTACATCGCATCAGCAATATTTCCGCAAAAACACACTGCATCTTCACAATATGCCTTCCCCCGGCTGCCGCCGTACCGATGGCTGTCACCGGGACAAATCACCACCATATCCCCCGGCTCGACCTCATATTTGCAACCGTTAAGCTCCAGCGCGCCCTCTCCATCATACATGTGCGAAACGGAATAAAAATCGAACTTCCGCAAATGCCGGGACATAAAACTGTCCACTTCCGTTTTATGTTCCAGCAACCCCTGAATTATCCACAAACCGAACTCCCTGTAAAACTCCGGCATCCGGGCGATCATCCGGTGAAATCCCTGCGCCTCATCCATCTCGATAGCACCGCCGGCAATAATATTCCGGCTGAAGGAACTTATTTTTTTCTTTTCTGTATTATTGTCATTATTCATGCGTTTTTTATCCATCCTGATTCCATTTTTCTCTGTTATAATATACAGCGAACACCAAACTTTTCAACATGGAGATGGAAAAATGGAAAAAAAGATCAAAGTTTCAGTCATCGCCTGCGGCAACCGTTCCCGCGCAGTGGTAAAGGATTTGTTGAATGCAGACAGCGGCAGTGTTGAAATTGCCGCTGTCTACGACCCCGATCCGGCAGAAATGGATTACGTTTGCAATTACTGGCAGTTTCCTGATGCAAAACGCTGCACTTCAAGCGCAGAGGCCGTCTCTGTTCCCGGCGTGGAATGGGTGATGATATTCTCTCCCAACGCCATGCATAAACAGCACATACTGGAATCTTTTGCCGCCGGAAAACATGTCTTTGCCGAAAAACCGCTTGCCACCACCCTCGAAGACTGCAAAGAAATTTATGATGCCTGGAAACAAAGCGGTAAATTCTTCGCCACCGGCTTCGTTCTGCGTTACTCTCCGTTTTACCGCAAGACCAAAGAACTTCTCGACAGCGGCAGGTTCGGTTATCTCATGAACATCGAAGCCAACGAAAACATCCCCAACGCCCACGGCGGCTACATCATGTGCAACTGGCGGCGGAAAACCGATATTTCCGGGCCTCATATTCTGGAAAAATGCTGTCACGATCTCGACCTGATCGAATGGTTCTGCAACTCCCTGCCTTCCCGTGTCTTCGCCATGGGCAGCCGCGACTTCTTCAACTCAGCCAACCGCCCTCTGGAAGAAAAGTACGGCTCAGACAAATTCCACTGCTGGCGCGATGCCCACCGTCTGCCGTCACCTTTCCATGACGACACCGACCTTATGGACAACTTCGTCAGTGTTGCCGATTTCCGCAACGGAGTCAAAGTCAGCTTCAATTACACCATGAACAACTCCATACCGGAACGCCGTATGCACTTCCATTGCAGCGAAGGCAATATCGTCATCGACCTCCGCCGCCACACGATCATCACCCGGACAGTCGCTGATGAAGGCGAATGCGTCATGGACTTTTCCGTTGACCATCACGGCGGCGGCGACACCACCATTATGCAAGGGCTTTTCGACACCATGTGCAATGGCACTGAACCTGTTTGCAGCGGAAACGAGGGCTTGGAAAGCGCAGTTTATGCCCTCGCTCTGGATAAAGCCGCCAGAACCGGCAACGTTATCGACCTCGAAGCACTGTGGCACTCCCTGGGAAGGTAAGAACACTGCGGTCGGGTACAGGTAATGTTGAATTCCTCCCCGCGCGTTTTGCCTGCACAAAACAATATCGAAGCAAAATCAGCGTGTTTTTTTTAATCCTGCCTTGAATTGCCATATTACGGTGCTATATTGGGTACAGGCAGTAAAACAGCTTGTTCGCGACCGGCGGATGGATCGTGGAGCATCCTCCTTCGCCGTTATGGCTGCGGAGGACAAGAGCAGGATTGCCCGCGAGGCGCCGCCGCAGGTTGTTTTCGCACAAACAGGACGACAACAAAAAAATCAAAGAGGCATATTGCAGAAAAATGAAACGATACCGGAACGAGCCGGACCGTAACAAAATCATGGACGGCTACGAAAACCAATCGTTCGATAAAGTATGGGCGCTCATGCGTCCCTACCACTCGATGCTCTTCGGCTCAATGGCAGCACTGATTCTTTTCAACATGATGGGGCTCAGTTTGCCGTGGATGTTAAAACTCTCGATCGACCGCATTCTGCCCAATGCCGATTTTGTCCTGTTCTGGATCGTCGCCGGCGGCATGCTGCTCCTTTATGCCATCCGGTGTCTCTTGCGTTACATCGCATGTTACACCGTCGACTATCTCGGCGTGCGCGTGATGATCGACCTGCGCCAGAAGGTGTTCAGCCATTTGCAGAGTTTGTCACTGCGCTTCTACGAAGAGTACCGTACCGGAAAACTTATCAGTAACGTTATCAGCGACGTGGCAATGCTTCAGGTGCTTTTGCGAACTCTCACCCAGCTTGGCGAACAGATTTTCCAGCTTCTGCTGATCGCCTGTCTGCTGCTGATAATCAACTGGAAGATGGGACTGCTGGTCTTCATGACCTTGCCGATACACTACATCAACTTCCACTATTTCCGCAAAGAAATGCGGAAAGACTCCATGGTCATCCAGGAAAAAATGTCGGAAATCTCTGCCAACTTGTCGGAGACATTGAGCGGAGTGAAAGTGGTCAAGTCTTTCGCCAAAGAACACAGCGAATGTCTCAACTTCTTCCAGAACCTCCGCCCGCTGGCGGATATGCAGATGCGCCTTACCGTGGACGGCGTCGGCTTGTGGTCGTTCTTCGACATGCTGGCAGTATCGACATATTTGCTCATCATCGGCGTCGGGATCTGGTTCGTCAAGGATAACAGCATCACCATCGGTGAATTTGTCGCATTTTACACTTACGTCACCATGATGCTCAACCCGATAAATATCCTCTCCGGTATGTCGATCACCTTCGCGCAAGGCATGGTCGGCGCCAGCCGTATCGTCAAACTGCTCAATACCATTCCGGAGATCCGCGAGGTCCCCAACGCCATGCATGTGGAAAAACTGTCCGGCAAAGTCGAATTCAAGAATGTCTGCTTCAGTTATGAACAGGAAAAAGGCTTGACCATCGACAATTTCTCCCTCCACATCCGTCCCGGACAAAAGGTCGCTCTGGTCGGCCCCAGCGGTTCCGGAAAGTCCACTATCAGCAACCTGCTGCTGCGTTTCTATGATGTTTCCGGCGGTGTCATCCGCGTGGATGATCTGGATATCCGCAAGCTGAATCTGACCTCTTACCGCGACAACATCGGTATCGTGCTTCAGGAACCGTTCCTCTTTTCCGGAACCATCAGAGACAACATCGCTTACGCCGTCAAACGGGAGGTCTCCGATGAAGAAATCTTCGCCGCCGCCAGAATGGCGAATGTGGAAGAGTTCGTCCTCCAGCTTCCGGAAGGGTACGACACCATCATCGGCGAAAACGGTGCAAGCTTGTCCGGCGGTCAGAAACAGCGCCTTGCCATCGCCCGCGCCGTGTTGAAAAACCCGACGATCCTCATTCTGGACGAAGCTACCAGCGCACTGGATACCGTTTCCGAATATCTGGTGCAGGATGCTCTGGACAAATTGATGCACAACAAAACGACCATTATTATCGCCCACCGTCTCTCCACTATCAAAAATGCTGACGTCATCGTTGTTCTCGACAAAGGAAAAATCGTTCAGCAGGGACGTCACGATGACTTGATGTCGCAACCGGGAACCTACCGGGAACTTTATCAAACCCAGACTAAAATGAACAGGGGGCACTGACCGTGAAACGCGATAAGAAAAACATTCTTTATGGAAATTCGTCAGTGCGGAACCGTTTCCGTGTTTTCCGCCGGATCATCGCCGCCATTTTGCTGATAATGCTCTCCATCGTCGCCATCATGTGCTTCGGCAGCATGGATGATGCCGTCGAAGGCAGCGGTACCGTCGTCGGCATCCGCGAGTACGATCTCAAAACACTGGTCAGCGCCAAAACGGTCAAAATATACCACCACGAAGGCGAAGAAGTCAAACGCGGCGCCCTTCTGGTCGAATTTGATTCCCGTGACCAGCACGATAAAATCGCCACGCTCAAGCATGAACTTGAAGAGCTGCTCCATGAACAGAAAGTCAAAGAGCAGTCTTTGAAGATTCTGAGAAAAGACCCGCTTCCGGACTACTTCCGCCACACCAAATTGCAGTTGGAAGAGGCGAAAGAACGTTTTGCCCGCAATGAGCATGAGTTGAAAGTTTACAACGACCTCTTTATGCGCAAAGCCATCACCCGTCGGGAATTTCTGCGCGTGGAACTCGACCACCTCAACAGCCAGATGACTCTGCGCCGTTTGCAGGAGGACTGGAAAAAACTTCAATCCGGTATGGCAAAGGACATCATCACCCGCGCAGAAAAAGAGCTTGCCCTGCTCAAAAAACGTATCGAAGGAAAAAAACTTGACATCTCCATCGCGATCAAGAAGCTGGAAGATTACAAACTTTACGCCCCGGATGCCGGTGTTTTGACCGACATTCCTCCGCGTGCCGGTGGTTTCTATGCCCGCGGCGAAGTGGTGGTGAAATTTTCTGCCAACCGCAACAAAAAAGTAATCGCTCTCATTGACGAAAAACAGATTTTCAAAGTCGAACCCGGTCAGAAAGTACGCATCTACTGTCAGCAGTATAATTACCTTGATTACGGTTACTTTGAAGGCCGTGTCACCGATATCTATCAGCTTCCGGTCAAACATAAGGGTACAAATTGCTACCCGGTGCGTATCGTACTTTCCAATGAAGAGTACCCGTTACGCTTCGGTTCCGGCTGTGATGTGACCATCATCACCGGCCGCGACCGCATCATCTCCGTCATCCTCGGCATCCGCGGCAAGGGATTCTGGGAACGCCGCCTGAAGCACCTCGACAAAAAGATGGCGAAGTAACATACTTTTCGCCAAGGACAACCTGCGGTGGCGCATTGCGGGCAATCTTACGGGCAAATCGGCGGACAGCGGCTCGGTTGAGGGCGTGAGCCCACGCCCTCGCCGCTGCCTTGATTTACCCGCAACCTTGCTCCACGATGCATCCGCCGGTCGCGACAGACCATTTTGAACGCAAAGTCACTGGTGGCGCGGCGCAGAGCGCACGCGCGTTTTGCTTACGCAAAACAAAATTAACTGCGCCGGTCGCGTTCATGACAGCGTTGAACGCATGCCCGCTGGTGGCGCGGCGCAGAGCGCACGCGCGTTTTGCTTACGCAAAACAAAATTAACTGCACCGGTCGCAATCAGGTTTTATAG
>JAFTRX010000109.1 GCA_017462015.1 Lentisphaeria bacterium | reverse complement strand
GCGACTTCGTTTTGTTCTCGGATTTAAAATAAATCCATTTTTATCAAGAGGCAAACCACTTTTTTGTTTTTTGGCAGAAAAAATGAGAGACCTCTTGTGTCTCTCATAATATCTCGACTGAAGCTGAATCCGCCGATTTGCCCGTAAGATTGCCCACGAGGCGCCGCCGCAGGTCATCTTTTTTAGATCGGTTTTGATTTTTTTTATGCAACTGACTTGCGGAAACACGCCAGAGAATAGATGAACAATATTCCGCCGATCCCGATGAGCCACAGGAACGGTTCCCAGACCACGTTCAATCCGGCACCGCGGAAAAGGATCGACTGGCTGAAATCGACAAAGTGTGTGGTCGGTGCCGCCAGCATCATCCGCTGTACCCAGAGCGGCATACTCTCCTGCGGCGTGCTGCTGCCGGAAAGCATCTGCATGGGCAGGTAGACCAGTATCAGCAGCATGCCGAGCTGCGGCATATTTTTGGCGATACAGCCGAGGAATATGCCCAGCGAGGTGACGGCAAAGAGGTGCAGCGCCACGCCGCACAGAAACAGCGGCACTGAACCGGCAATGGGAATATGCAGTGCGCCGTTGATGATGAATAGCAGTGATAACGCCGATGCCGCAAGTACAACCACCAGCATCGACCATATTTTGGATGCAATTATCTCAAACGGTGTCACCGGTAGAACCAGCAAATGTTCCAGTGTGCCGCTTTCCCGTTCCCGTATCAGCGCGGCGCCGGTGAGGATGATTGCCAGCATGGTGATATTGTTGACCAGCTGCATTACCGAGGTGAACCAACCTTGAGTCAGGTTCGGATTGAAGCGGTTGCGGGTGACCACCCGTGCCGGATCAGCGCTGTTCTTACTGTTTTCAAAGGAGCTGATTTCTTTCATCGCGATCTGCTGGATATATCCGGCTCCGGTGAATGCCTGTGACATTCGGGTTGCATCGACGTTCAGCTGAAGTTCCGGTGTTTTTCCGGCAATGACATCTCTCTGGAAGTCCGGCGGAATCACCAGTACAAAAGTGTAATCCCCCCGATCCATGGAGCTGTCGATCTCCGACCGGCTGATGTGATCCGGCATGGTGAACATCGGCGGGAAAAAGGCATCGGCGATCCGTTTGGATAATTGGGAGTTATCCTCATCGACGATTGCGATGGCGGCTCTGGTCAGTGAATCCGGCTGAGCCTGATACGCTGTGAATATTCCAAGCGAAAAGGAGTAGACTATCAACCCTAACAACAGATGATCCCGGAGCAGTCCCTGCAGTTCTTTCAATCCGAGACAGAAGATGTTTTTCAATGTGTAACTCATTTATGAATCCTGCTTTTTCAAGAACATGATACCTGCGAAACTGATTATCGGCGCACTGATCGCCAGCGCAATTATTTCCCAGCGTAAATCGGCGAAGTACAACGCCTTGTTGAATACGCCGCGCGAAATCAGCAGCATGTAGCTGGTCGGATAAATGCTTCCGATCAAACGGGCGATGCCGGTTTGGGTCGAAACCGGATTTATCATGCCGCACATTTGCGTGGACGGGAGTATGGTTGCCAGCATGGTCAAAAATATCACGGCGATCTGGCTGCGGGTGACCGATGATGCCAGAAGCCCCATCGCGGTGGAGATGAAACTGTACAGCAAAAGTGCCAGCAGTAATGCCGGTATACTTCCCTTGACCGGGACATCAAAAATCGTCACTGCCATCGTCACCAGTAACAGCCCGCTGCCCAGAGCAAAGCCGAGATAAGGCAGTTGTTTGCCCAGCATGAACTCTGTCCGGCTCAACGGTGAGACGTACAAATTTATGATGGAACCGGTCTCTTTTTCCCGGACCACTGCCAGTGCTGCCAGAATTGCCGGTATCATCAACAGCAGGATCGGGATGACCGCCGGAACCATTGCCGGAAGACTGCGGACGTCAGGATTGTAACGGTAACGGACTTCGATCCTGGCCGGTTCCGCTTTTTGTGCATCGGGAAGTCTGCTCCGGTGATTGCTCAGCCATTGGTTGTGGAGCGCGGTGATATAACCGTTTACCGTCTCTGCCCGGGAGGGCATGGCGCCGTCAACATAGAACGCGATCTCCGGAGAGCGTCCGGCGGCAACATCTTTTCCGAAGTCGGGGGGAATTTCCACTGCCAGACTCAGTTCACCGCTTCGTAACCTGCGGTCGATATCCCCGTGATTCTGCAGCGGTTTACGCTCATGGAAGTAACGTGATCCGGCAATAGCCAGAACATAATCGTTGCTGGTTTGGGATCGGTCGCGGTCAAGAACGGCAAAGTTCAAATCTTCCACGTCCATATTGATACCGAAGCCCATGACCAGCATCATCAGCAATGCGCCGAAGAGTGCCAGTGTGGCGCGGATGGGGTCGCGTATCAGCTCCAGATATTCCCGGTGCGCACAGCACATGATCCGGGGAATACTGAGTTTGGAGTTGAAAAACTCTTTTACTGCGGAGAAACGCTTTCTCTCTTTTTGAGCTGCGGTTGGAATTTCTTCTCCGGAAACGGCACTGTTTTCCTCTTCCGGAGCCGGGCGGGTGTCGCCTCCGGCATCTTCCAGATAACCGATAAAGGCTTCTTCCAGCGTGGCGGCATTTCGTTCAGCGATCAATTTTTCCGGCGTGTCACAGGCAAGTGAACGTCCGGCATGCATCAGCGATATCCGGTCACAGCGGGCGGCTTCATTCATAAAGTGGGTGGTGACAAAGATCGTCACCTTGTCGTTGCGCGAAAGGTCGATAATCATCTCCCAGAAGAGGTCGCGTGCCACCGGATCGACACCGGAGGTCGGTTCGTCCAGAATCAGGATTTTCGGGTGATGAATCACCGCCGCCGCCAGTGATAACCGCTGCTTGATGCCAAGCGGCAGTGAGGACGGCTGCGTGTCAGCAACCGGAAGCAGCTGAAATTTTTCCATCATGGCATTGACCCGTGTTTCGCACTCAGCTTCCGGAACCCGGCACAAACGGGCATACAGCATCAAATTCTGCTTGACGGTAAGTTCGTTGTAAAGCGAAAAGAGCTGGGTCATATAACCCAGATTGAGCCGGGTCTCCATGTTGTCGGCATCTATCGGCTTGCCGAAAAGTTCCGCCGTACCTTCGGATGCCGGAAGCAGACCGCACAACATCCGCATCGTGGTGGTCTTTCCGCAACCGTTGGAGCCGAGAAAACCGAAAATTTCTCCCTGCCGGATACGGAAACTGACGTGATCGACTGCAGTGAATGAGCCGAACTTTTTAGTGAGATCCTGCGCGGCGATGGCGATATTTTCTTCTGCGTTGAAGTCGAATGGCGGCACGGTCAACTCCCGGTGTCCGGAACGCTTTTCCTCCGGCAGAAGCTGGATGAATGCCGCATCCAGATTGTCTTTCCCGGTGCGTGTCAATATTTCCTGCGGCGAGCCTGTGGCGAGGATTTTGCCGTCATTAACTGCAATGAGATGGTCAAAACGCTGTGCTTCGTCCATATATGCCGTGGCAACGATGATACCCATTTGCGGAACATCTTTGCGGATACTGTCGATCAAATCCCAGAATTGACGGCGCGCCAGCGGGTCGACACCGGTGGTCGGCTCATCCAGCACCAGCAGATCCGGATCGTGGATAAGCGAACAGCACAGACCGAGCTTCTGCTTCATGCCTCCGGAGAGTTTGCCTGCCGGACGGTCAAGAAACTGGTAAAGCCCGGTACTTCTGGTCAAATGGTCGATGCGGCGGCGGCGTTCTGCGGCGTTGTGTCCGAAGAGCGCGCCGAAAAATTGCAGATTTTCCTCAACGGTAAGCGTGAAATAGAGGTTTTTACCTAATCCCTGCGGCATGTAGGCGATACGGGGACAGCTGCGCTCCCGGTGTTCTTTGTCGGCGATATCGCCGCCTAAAACGTAAACTTTTCCTTCCTGAACGGCTCTTGCTCCGGTTATCAGGGAGAGCATGGACGATTTGCCGACTCCGTCCGGTCCGATCATGCCGGAAAGCTTTCCCGGCGGAACATCGAGAGTGACGTTGTCCAGTGCCAGAACCTTGCCGTAGCGGAGCGTGACGTTGCGCAGGGAAACAAAGCCGTTCCCGGTCTCCGGTGTGGTGTGTTCACTCATTTGGACGGAGTTGCCTTTTCAGCTTTGGTTTTGAGGAATTCCGGCCATTGGGCTTCGGGGTTGATCTTGACATAAGCTACTCCCGGAATACCGGTTTTGACATATTCGATATATTTTTTCAGCAGTTCCGGAGCGATACGGACTTTGACGCGGAACATCAATTTTTCCCGTTCGTGCTGAGTTTCAACCGTTTTCGGAGTGAATTGGGCAACGCTTGCGACAAAGGAGACCTTTGCCGGGATGGGGGTGTCGGGAATGGCATCCAGCAAAATCCGGGCATCAGCACCGATTTTGACCTTCCCGGCAGTGCCTTCGGGCAGGAAGAAAGTCATGTACACATCGGTCAAATCGACCAGATTGAGCACTCTGCCGCCGGAACTGAGAACCTCTCCGGTTTCGGCAATGCGGTACTGGACACGACCGTTGATGGGTGAAATGAGTTTGCAATCGTCCAAGTCAGCTTGTATTCTTGCGATATCAGCCTTCATCGCCTGAATGTTTGCTTCGGCACCTGCGGCATCAGCGCGGGCTGAGTTGACTTCCGCTTCCGCCTGTTTCACGCTGGCACGGGCGGCGGCAAGTTCGGCTTCGGCAGAAAGATAAATCGTTTCATCATTGTCGAAAGCCTGCTTGGAAATTGCCTGGGTTTTGAGCATTTGCTGTGCGCGTTCATAACGTTTTTTGGCATTATGAGCGTTGCTTTCTTTCTGTTTGACGACGGCTTTGGCAGCTTCGAGTTCACCGATTTTGACTTCGATTTTAGCTTTGGCGCTGGCGGCAGCGGTGATGGACTGCTGATATTTTGCCTTTGCCTGTTCGAGTTCTGCAGAGAGAACATTGGTCTGCATTAAAGCCACGACCTGACCTTTTTTTACCATGCCGCCATCGTTGACCATAATGCTGTCGATACGTCCGGCAAGTTTTGAGGCAATATCAACTTCCGTTGCTTCCAGTCTGCCGTTGCCGTGGGCGATACCGGGAATGTTGTTCCGGGCGTTTTCCTTGAGGGTGCGGTAGCCGAAAAAGGCAAGTCCAATGGTGCAGACGATTGCCAAGGCGATAATTATTTTCTTCATAAAGTGTGTCCTTCCCTGATTAGGTTCCTTATATCAAAATAACTGTTTTATGGCGTTTTTCCATAGAGATTTCAAAAAAATACCGCCTGTTAAATGTGTGAAACAGACGGTATTGCTCAAGCATTATTCTTCACCGGCGGTATCGGTTTCAGCACCGGCATCAGCTCCGGCAGCAGCGCCTTTTTTGGCATTTTTGGCTGTATTGGCTGCTGCGGGCGGATAAGTGATGGGCTTCTTGCATTGGGGGCAGTTGAAAGTCTTAGTTGCTGAAGCTTCCTTTTCTTTGCCCTTGTTTTTATCTTTATCTTTGTTTTTGCTTTTGCTTTTTTTCTTTTTCTTGTTCTTTTTTTTCTTTTTCTTGCGGCGCAATTCTTTGGGAACTTTTACCGTTTTCTTACATTCCGGGCATTGAACTTCGGAGGGGAGCTCTTCACTCTTTTTTTCGGCGGCGAATCCGGCAGGGATCAGCATCGCTCCAAAGAGAAAGGCGAACAACAATTTGCGTACAAATTTCATCATAATTGACCTTTTATTTTTTTACAGGTTTTATACTTCTATTAAAATATATCCGTTTTGTATTGAAATCAAGTCATTTTTTTGAAAAAGTTCACTCTTGTTTCATTAACATAGATCCGGTCAAAAACATCTATCGCACGGTGGTCTTCACCAGCTCCATAACTTTTCGTCCTGTGCGGCTATCCAGTGCGGTGGTGGGGGGATCCTCAATCCAGATAAGATTTTTTCGACTGCAAATCGAGGATGATATCCGGATCGTTGGTCGTGACAAAGTCGATTTGACAAGCGCGGGCAACGGCATATTGAGCCGGAGTTCCCGGTGCCCAGGTGTCGATCTTTACTCCGCGCGAGTGGTAAAATTCTGCAATCTTCAAGTTGAGAGAATTGATATTTATTCCAACCCGGTTCAGCAGGGAAAGGTACTCAGGATCATCGCCTTCATCGGGCAGATTGAGCGTGCTGAAACCATGACGGGGAAGTTCCGGAACATATTTTTTTGCGGCGCGAAGCATGTTGCTTTTGAAACTGATAATGCTGCACTGTCCGAAAAGATTGTGCTCTTCCAGAGCTTTGAATGCGCGGCGCGCCAGCTCTTCGTCATCCTCTTTCAATTCCACTGCCAGCCATACGTCGGGGCGTTTGGCGATGACGGCATCCAGAAATTCGTTGAACTCCGGAATTCTGGTTCCGGCGAACATCTCATTTTTTTTGATGCCGAAATCGAGTTTTTTCAGTTCTTTCAAGGTCAGGTCTTTGATAAGACCGGTTCCGTTGCTGTGCATGTTGACATCCGGTTCATGGGAGAGGACGATCTCGCCGTCTGCGGTGCGGCGAAGGTCAAATTCGAGTCCGTCGACCGGGAGTTCCAGCGCTTTTTCAAAGGCAAGGATGGTGTTTTCCGGGTAACGTCCGGACCATCCGCGGTGAGCTATAATTTGCGGTTTCATTTTGGTTGTATCCTGTGTTTTTGTAAAAATATAACCTGCGGCGGCGCCTCGCGGGCAATCTTGGGGGCAAATCTTCGGACTCATCCTCGGTCGAGTACAGTCGTACACTCCCTCGGCTTCGCCTTGATTTACCCCCAACCTTGCACCACGATGCATCCGCCGGTCGAGTTCATTCCTTTTTTGAACCTTTGTGGCGGCGGCTTCTTTCGGACAATCTTGCTCCTGTCCTCCGCAGCCGTCAAGGCGAAGGAGGATGCACCACGATGCATCCGCCGGTCGAGTTCATTCCTTTTTATAATATAGGACGCCAACGTGAAAATACAAGTTTGAAATAGCGTATGATAATTTTTTATACCCCGCTTTTTTTGAAAAGGGATAGGGGGTTCGGGGGGAAGGGGAAAACTTTTTTTCTCGTGAAAAAAAGTTTTCCCCTTCCCCCCGAGAGCATCTCCCCTTATCGGGGAAGAGCGATCAGGGCAACGCCCAGGAGGAGCAGGATGAGCGCGGCGGCTTTGCGTTTGAGCATTTTATCGTTGAAAACTTTAGCACCGATGATGAATGTGACGATACAGCTGCATCGTCTTACCAGTGAGACCATTGAAATGGGGGCGTTATCGGCGCTTAAGGCGTAAAAATAGGCGTAATCCGCCATGATAAGCAGAATTCCGGTAAGGGGGATCGACCACTTCCATTTAAATGGATGCTTTTGACCGAAACAAGTTCTTATTGCCAGGGCGGTTCCCAAAACCAAGACCAGATTCACTGAGAAGTAAAATTGCAGCACTTGGCGGTCGATTTTTACCACATTCAGTAAATATTTGTCAAATAGTGCGGATATTGCCCCCAGCAGAGTACCGGCGACGATCAGGATGATGCCTTTGCTTTTCCACGAAAAACCTTCTGTTTTTCCAATCATGCTGAAGAGGATGTAGCCGGCAAAAATCACTGCCATACCGATTGCCTGAATCGTTCCAGGTATTTCCCGGTAGATAAAGATTCCGCCAATGGCTGTCCACAGAGGGGAAGTTGCCCGGATGGGGCTTGCCAGAGTTACCGGAAGTTCGCGCATGGCGTAGAAAACGCACACCCAGCTGCCGGAGACGATGAATGCCTTCAACAGAGTGAACAAGAAGTGCTGCTTTGAACAGCACACTGCCGCAGACAAATTTCCGGTGCAGGCGGTCAGCAGCAGAAAAAAAAGCGTTCCGGATAACGTGGCAAAGAAGAGTGCCGGCATGACGGAGTTGTCGCGCACGGAATCTTTTTTGCAGATATCGTAAATTCCCAGCATCAATGCTGAAAAGAGTGTCGGTATCAGCCAGATGGAAGTGCCCATGATCTTATTTTGCCAGAACTTTGAATGCTTCTGCGAGCATGTTGTTTGCGCCGGTGAAGATGATTTGTGCCGCCAGGGCGACGATATACATACCGGTCAGTTTGCTCAGGATGTTCAGCCCTTTGGATTTCAGGAGTTTTTCCAGATGCCGTCCGTAGTAGAGCATCACGCCGACCAGAAAACAGGCGATGACGATGCCGCCCAGAGTGAAAATGCACTCCGAGGGTTTATCGAAAGCGCCCTGTCCCATGACGAGAAGAGTACCGATCGTTCCGGGGCCGACGGTGGTCGGTATTGCCAGAGGAACCACCGCCGGGTCGCTGGAAAACTCTCCGAGATCGCGCGCTTTGGGCGTTTCGCCGCCGCGAACCATGTCGATACCGCTGAGCATAAGGACCAAACCGGCGCCGATGCGGAACGCATCGAGCGAGATGCCGAGATACTTGAATATCAATGCTCCGAAAAGATAGATGACGCAACAGGCGGTGACGACAGCCCACGCCACTCTGATGGCGAGTTTCTTCTGGGCCTTAGGCTCCAGTTGGGCGCAGGTGGTGACAAACACTGACAGAATGAAAAACGGCGTCAGAAGCAAAAAAAGCTTGATGACAACAGCGATGGCGGTTGAAATTTCTCCCATAACTTAGAAAACCTCCTGGACTTTTGCTCAATGAATAAAAAACGCTGCCCAAAGCAGCGGTTCGATTCATAATATATCACTTTTTGGCGGTTTTTCAAGTCAGTTGCCGTATTGCAGAACTTGCGGCGGCGTTACCGGACGCCAGCGGGCGCTGGCGACATGAAAGTTGCCGGTGCTTGGGATCATAAGTTCCAGAACCCAGCATTGCCCGGTGACGGTGTCGGATTGGATGACCACTTTTCTGGTGTTGGGCACGGCGGTTTGTAAAGATGATACATTCAGTTCGGCAGAGAGCAGAACAAAACGGCTCGGGGTGTAGTTTTGCACCGGATTGTCGGAGGCGTTGAGACGGGTTGCCAACAGCCAGGTGACAAGTGCTGTAACGATCAGTACGGCGGGGACATAGATATATTCTCTGTTTATCTTCATTTTTATTTCTCCTTCCAGAATGAAATATAAGCGAAAATCGGACTATATCAACTGTTTGTGTTGAAATTTTGTGTATTTGGTGATATATTATAATGATGTTTGGTCGTGTGTTGTGAAAACACCGGCTTGTGAGCAGTTTTTTTAATGATGTCGCCAGACGGCGGAAACAGGTGGATTTTTTTATGGGAAGCATGCTTTCGGAAAAGGTTACAGTCGGCAATGCCATGGGGCTTCATGCCCGTCCGGCGGCGCAGATCGTGCATATTGCCGGGAAATTTCAGGCATCCCTTTCCATTCGTAAACCGGGTTCAGCCAGTGCCGCTGATTGCCGCAGTGTGCTGGCTCTGCTGATGCTGGCAGCCGGTTCCGGTACGGAGCTGGAAATTGAGGCTTCCGGTGCGGATGCCCGGGAAGCGCTGGATGCGGTCGTGGCTTATTTTGATAAGAAGTTTGATGAACAATAACCCAGACTTTTCCTCTTCCGGTCAAGTCATATAGAGATAATTCTGATGCTTACACCCAGTTGCAATATTCAGGCGATACCGGTCGCTCCCGGAATCGCCATCGGTCGGGTCATGCGGATAGGAGAAACCCCCAGGGAGCAGCCGGAGCCGGTTGTTCTTGCTCCGGAGATGGCGGAGCCGGAATTGGCGCGTTTTCATTCGGCGCTGGAGAAAACCGGAACGCAGCTTGCCGGATTGAGCGATAAGCTGAAGCAGAAACTCCAGGATGATGAAGCCGGGATTTTTGATGCACACATTCTGATTCTGGAAGATCAGCTGCTTATCAGTGAAGTTGAAAAAGGTATCAAGCAGGATCATTTCAGTGCGGAGTATGCGGTTTTTGCGACGATTGAAAAGTTTTCCGCAGTGTTCAACGGCGTCAATGACGAATATCTGAAAGAGCGTGCGCTCGATCTCCGGGATGTCGGCAACCGTATTCTGGACAATCTTTCCGGAGTGGACGTGGCAAAAATCGCGTACAATGAGCCGCGTATCATAATTGCTTCCAACTTGACCCCGTCGGAAACTGTCGGGCTGGAAAGGGAGTTTGTTCTTGGATTTGCAACCGAGACCGGCAGTGCCACCAGTCACACTGCAATATTGGCACGTTCCTTGAAACTTCCGGCAGTCGTGGGTGTGCCGAAAGAGCTTTTGGATAAACTTACGATTGCAGACAAATTGATCGTTGACGGTTTTTCCGGCAAGCTGATCGTCAATCCCGACCGGCATACGGAAGAAGCATATTTGCTGAAACAGCGTGAGGAGCAGAAATTTTATTTCTCTTTGAACGAAGAAAATAATCTGCCGCCGGAGACCAGTGACGGATTCCGGCTGCAGCTGGCGGCCAATCTGGATGCCGATCAGGATTACAACGAAGTGAAGCAGACGGCGGCATACGGTGTTGGATTGTTCCGGACGGAGTTCATCTTTATGGACCCCAATCAGCTGCCCGATGAAGAGCGCCAGTACAATATTTACAAAAAACTTCTGGTCGCCGCCGGAAATGCTCCGGTCACGATCAGAACCATTGATGTCGGCGGCGATAAATTGAATACCGCCATTCTCCGTTCCACGGAGCAGAATCCGTTTTTGGGTTTGCGCGGCATCCGGTTGTGTCTGCGCGAACAGCGGGAGTTGTTTGCCACTCAGCTGCGGGCGCTGCTGCGCGCGGGCGTGCATGGAGATTTGCGGGTGATGCTGCCGATGGTGAGCAGTATCTTTGAGGTGAAAGAGACCAAAGAGATAATTGCCAAATTGCAGCAGGATCTGGCGAAAGAAGGCGTGCCCTGTGTGGAAAAACTGAAGCTTGGAGTTATGATCGAAACTCCGGTTGCGGCGATCATTGCCCAGCAGCTGGCGCCGGAAGTTGATTTTTTCAGTATCGGAACCAACGATCTGATCCAGTATACGATGGCGGTTGACCGGAGCAATGAGCGTGTGGCGTATTTGTACCGTCCCACCCATCCGGCAATATTGCATCTTATCCGCAACACGGTCGAAGCGGCGCGGGAATATAACCTCTACGTCAGCGTGTGCGGTCAGATGGCGGAAAGTGTGATGTACACGCCGCTGCTGCTGGGATTGGGGGTGCATGAACTGAGCATGCCGACAGCATCGATCCCGGTTCAGAGACGGATGGTGCGCAGTCTGGAACGGTTGGCGTGTGAAGAGTTGGTACAGAAAGCATTGCAGTGCAGCAATGCGACCGAAGTACAGGAGCTGGTTCGGGCGATGGTGGAAAAATGCGCTCCTGAAATGCTTGAGAGATGATTGAAGGGGAAAAATGAAAAGCGATAAAAAAACAATTTATCTTTCCGGTCCGATAATGGATGAATGCTCCGGCATCGCGCGGCAGTGGCGCGATGTGGCAAAAGAGGCGTTGTCGGAACAGTTCCGGATGCTTGACCCGATGCGGAGAAAGTTTGTTGACCGCCAGGTCGACAGCGCCAATGAGATCGTTGAATTTGATTTGCAGGATGTCCGGGATGCGGACATTATTCTGGTAAACTACAACAAGCCGAGTATCGGAACCAGCATGGAGGTTTTCTATGCGGCGCACGATCTGGGCAAGTTTGTCGTAGCATTTTCGCCGTTTGAATACAAGGACTGCAGTCCGTGGATGGCACGTTACTGCACCAAAATTCTGCCGGATCTGGAACAGGCGGTAAACTACATATTGGAACATTTTTCGGAATGAAAAGTTCCGTACCGAGGTCTTAAGATGGGACGATTTTTTTATAACTTGGTGATGCCGCTGGCATTTCTGGTATATTTGCCGAAGTTGATCTTCCGGTATCGTACCAGATGCGGCTGGAAAGATACTTTCGGTGAGCGTTTCGGACTTTACGGCAAGCGGGAGAAGGAGTTGAGAGCCTTCCGCGGCGCGACGTGGATACACGCTGTAAGTGTCGGTGAAACGCTGGTCGCACTTTCGATGATACGCAAATATCATTCGCTCTATCCGGAACGTAAATTTGTCATTTCAACCACCACCACCACCGGGCAGGAGCTGGCACGGAACAATGTTCCGGAAAATACGGCTGTTATTTTCTGTCCGATCGACTTCCCGTGGATGGTGAAGCGGTGTCTTGATCTGCTGCAGCCGGCGCAGTTGGTCATTTTTGAGACTGAGATTTGGCCCAATATGATCACGCTGGCGAAAAAAAGAGGTATTCCGGTGATGCTGGTCAACGGTCGTTTGTCGGATCGTTCTGCGCGGGGATACCGGCGGTTGAAGATGTTCTTTGCGCCGTTGCTGAACAAGTTTGATCTGATATTGGCGCAGAGTGAAAACGATGCTGAAAGATTTTTATCCGTTGCTCCGAAAGCGAATGTGCAGAACGGCGGTAATTTGAAATTTGACCAGAAACTTCCGGTGTTGACGGATGATGATCTGCTGCGCGCGTATCTTGGTGACGGTAAGGTCATCCTTGCCGGAAGCACCCACCCCGGAGAAGAGGAACTTATCGTCAACAGCTTTGCTGAATTGAAGCCGGAGTTCCCGCAGTTGAAACTGGCGCTGGTTCCGCGGCATGCGGAGCGTGGCGATGATATTGCCGATATGCTGAAAAAGAGCCGATACTCATTTGCGCGCCGCAGTGATGGGGCGTTCCCGGATGAAAAGGTGGATATTCTGCTGGCAGATACCACCGGAGAAATGACGCAGTTCATGAAAGATGCTGATGTGGTCATCATGGGAAAGAGTTTTGCCGGACATGATGAAGGACACAATCTGATTGAACCTGCGCTGCTGTCCAAGGCGATCGTCACCGGTCCGCGGCTGCGTAATTTCCGTTTTCTGCTTGGGATACTCAAGCAGTCTCAGGCGGTGGTCACGGCAAATGATAGCGAATTGACCGGTGTGCTGCGTGATTTGTTGAAAGATGATAAATTGCGCGCCGAGCTGGGTGACCGTGCTTTCCGCACGATAGGTTCCAATGGCGGAGCCACTGACAGAGCAATCGAAGCCCTGGAAAGAGCGCTGCAATAATCTTCAGCGGAGACGGGGCCTTCAGCTTCGCCTTGATAGACCTGCAACCTTGCCGCACGCCGGTCTGTACGGATGTGTACGGATAGGTACGGATGTGTACGGAGAGTGTAGAGTTGTTTGTACAGAGACGGGGTTTTTCTTACAGCACCAGACCAGCCTGCACCTTACTCCAACCGCCCCCCCGGTAGTGGCTGCCGCCAGTGCGTACAGGCTCTTGCAGACAAACCGGTCTGTACGGATGTGTACGGAGAGTGTAGAGTTGTTTGTACAGAGACGGGGTTTTTCTTACAGCACCAGACCAGCCTGCACCTTACTCCAACCGCCCCCTCCGTACCTATCCGTACACATCCGTACACATCCGTACTAACGGTGGTTTCCACATGGCACTTTGCAGTGCGCCAGCCGCCCCCTCCGTACACATCCGTACACATCCGTACTAACGGTGGTTTCCACGTGTCGCTGCCGATTGCAAACGACTGTTTTTATTCTTGACAAGAATATTCAGTTTCACAAAATTTGGGACATTAACTATCAGTTGTTCTTTGAGTCAGTGGTTTTGACCTGACTCGGAGTGAGGCCGTAGCGTTTTTTGAATTCGCTGGCGAAGTATTGCGGGGAAGAGTAGTTCAATCTGGAGGCAACCTCTTTGACGGACAAATCTCCGGTTTGCAGCAGCCCCATTGCCATATCCATTTTTGCATTGAGATAGTATTCTATCGGGGAAGCGTTGAGGTATTTCCGGAACATGCGGTGGATGGTGGCGTTGGAGGATTGGACGTGAAGGATCAAATCATCCAGTTGAAGGGGTTTTTCCAGATTTTCGTGAATATATTCCAGAGCCATCTGCAGTTCCGGAGGACGGCGGTTGGCGCTGTTCTGGGCGGAGAGCTCCAGCAGCAGATGATAGCACTCCATGCAGGATTCGCGGAAATTATCAAAGGAACTTACCTTTCCCAATTCGTTCAAACGGTCAAAAATAGCTGTTATCCGCTCAGGTGAAACCGGAGTTATGACGGCAACGCGGTCGAGTTTCAAACATTCCAGAGTGTGCTGCAGGATAGGACCTTCGATGATGACGACCCGCTTGGTTGCCGTTTCCGTGGCACAGTGCATGGAACTGTTCAAGCCGAGATGAACCAGAAAAATCTCTCCGGGATTGACCATATAAGTTTTGTTGTCGATGGTGTATTTGAAGGTTCCGTCGATTACCAATTCCACAGAGAATGTATCGGACATTATGCGTTCACGGAAGACTTCGCGGTGCCAGCAGTCGATGCCGGAGGAGAATATCGCTATCGGGCAGTGCGGACGCATCTTACCAAGAGAAGAAAAATTGTAAAACACACGCTTGGGAAATGAACCGTAATTGACTCCGAAGAGCAGACTGTTGCCGTTGGCAACGCGCAGTTTGCGTTTATGTTCCATATTTTTGTACCTCTGATAAGATAATATACATGTTTGATAAGATTCCGTACAATATGATATTGCAAAGCATGCTGTTTTTGAGTATAATATACATGTGCAAAAGAGTTTTGCAACAGTGATGTGAAAAATAATCGGCAAACATGCGGTTGAATTTATTTAAACCAGAAAGGTTGAAGTCAAAATGAAGCAAAAAATTAAAGGTAATGAACCTGCCGTACGGCAGGTTAAGCAGTACTGCTTAACCAATGATCTTTCTTGTGCAGAGGAACGGAGTCCCCGGAAAGCCTTCACGTTGATTGAGCTTCTGGTCGTTATCGCCATTATAGCCATTCTGGCGGCGATTTTGCTTCCGGCGCTGCAGAGTGCGCGGGCGCGCGGGCAAGCCACTACCTGCCAGAATAATTTGAAGCAGTGTATGATGGCGGTCACCCTTTACAGTAATGACTGGAACGGCAGATGGATGACTACCTTCTCCGGTAGTCCGTGGTATTACAGGTTGATTACTCCGATACCTTATCTTGCCCGGACCACCGGTGCTGCTGCCAATCATAAATTTCATGATATCATCCGTTGTCCGACCAAAGATGTCCCCAGAGGGGAGCAGAACCAGTGGTACAGTTTTGCGCCGTTGATCGCCAGAACCGGCTACTGGGCAACCAATGCACTTGAATTCGGCGGTTTCACCAGTGTCACTACAAGTACCTCCGGCTGTTATGTGATCTCCAATGCGCCACCGAAATCCATTTTCTTTGCCGATACCGGTTCCTCAGATTCAGCCGGGGTCAAAGGCGTCACGCAGAAAGGCAACTTCCTCCCTACCGATGGACAGAAGAAAAATGGTACTTTTTGGATCAAGCACAATGGCAGAACCAATGTCAACTTCATCGACGGTCATGTGGAGTCTCTTACTGCGCTGGAAGCGGCTAAGGCAACGTATAATCACTTCCTTGTCAACAAAAAGAAGAAAAATGGCGATTCGGTAAATGTCTTTGTGTTTATCAATGACTCTCCAACCGGACTTACCAAATTCACCTTGAAGGGAATATAATATTGGTATCCCAATGGGGCAGCTGCAATTTTTGGGCTGCCCTTTTTGTATTTATCACCGCATTTTTTCCCGGTACTCCTGCGGGGAAAGTGTGTATTCGCGCTTGAAGATACGGTAAAAGTTCACCGCATTGCCGAAACCGGACTCAGCGGCGATCTCCGCAACGCTCTTCCGGGTCAGCGTAAGGAGGTTGCAGGCGTATTCCAGACGGTGGCGGGTCAGAAGCTGCGAAAATGATTTTCCGGTCACTTCTTTGACCACATGCGAGGTGCGGTTGTAACTCAAATGGAGCAGATCAGCCAGCTTTTTCAGTGTGAGATCCCGGGGTGATTCCCGGCAGAATATCAGCAAAATCTGCTCTTTTACCGAAAGCTGTTCCCAAAACAGTTCGTTTTTATGCATGTCATCATACCATAAGAGCAAGCGTGCGCGCAGCTGTTTCAACGCTTCAAGGAGCAGTGTTACTTCCGAAGTTGACAATGTTTTTATTCCGGGATATTTTTTTGCATTGTCTTTGGGAACCGCTTTTATCACCGGAATAGTTCCGGTATCTCCGGCAAGGTAAAACATTCCGGCAAAGAGCAGACAGAGCAGTTTTCCCTCCCGGATGACCGGCATCACCACTTCGCTGAAGTTGGCGTGGCAGGTTTTTATACATCCATCGGGAAAGTTCCAGATGTTTTCCACGGTGTGAAAGCTGTCAAAATGGATGCACTCCGTTGAAAAATCATCTTTTTGCTGACCGCAGTAGATGCTTTTATGATTCCGCCAGCGCGACAGACGGGAAAATACCGGAGAGTAAATGTAGCAGGAAATGGTTGAACCGGTAAGTTTTTCAAAGCAATAGACAGCGTTTTGCGGCACATTTAACATGAATTTTTCTCCTTTGTTCTCCATATAATATAGTCCTTTCAGCCAAAAAAGCAATATTATCGGCAAAGTTGGATGTTGATTTTTTGAAGAAAATAATATATATTTATTCCATGATACAACTTTATAACATAAAGGCTATGGAATATGGGACAAAAAATCATCATCGCCGCCGCCAATACACCGGCTGAGGCGGCACATAATGCTGATTTCATCTGTACCGGAAAAAACGATGAATTGCTTATCAATAAAGCTATCTCCATGCTGACCCGGGGCGGAACGATACAGCTTCTGGACGGAGATTATTATATCGACAGTTTTCCCGGCGAGGGAAATTCCGCCATCTGTTTCGGGTACAATGACGGCAACGCCCGCGTGATAAATTTCATCGGCGATACTGAAAACAAAAGCTATAACACCCGTTACGGGGTGACTCTCCATGTGACCAAAAAAGCAATGGAGCAAATGGATCCTGCGCAAACGTACCGCGCATTTTATGGAACGGTGAAGCGCCCGGAAGCGCCGGGAGTGTTTTACCGGATGACCCATATCAACAATGTCAATTTTAAAAATTTTTACCTCTATTTCCACGATGCCTCCAAGCCGTTTATCGGCATTGATGCCAGCGGTTTCGGTTCCAGCAGAGTGGAACAGGTCGGCGTTTATACCGAAGAGTACTTCAATGACCGCTTTCTTCACCGCAAACCGGCAACGCCGTGCAAGAACAGTATTGCGTTCCTTTCCTGTCACGGTTCAAACGATGAGATGGCGCGCATCGGTTACGATACCGCTTCCGCCGGGGGAATGTATATCGGCTTCATGCTTGACGGCGTGGATCATCTGATAATGAATACCTGTACCACTGCGCGGTGTTGTTACGGTTACTATCTGACCGGAACTGCCAAGACGTTGACGATGGTCAACTGCGCTGATGAAGGCAACACCCATCTGCCGCACTTCGCCGCAGCTCCGGAAACATTCCACAATCCCGGCGGCGGCAACCGTCAGCTCACTTGTGTCGATCTCTGTATCGAGCGCTTTAAAGAGGAATACATCCCCGATGATCCGGAGGGGAACACTGAACCCTTTGCCACTGAAGAGCATCCCGGCGACTGGGGCGGATATATCTCCTTTACTTTGCAGGGCAAGGCGTTCGGAGTCAACCACTTCTGGCGTGACGGCGACGGGCGTAACGTGGTGACGGTGAACCAGAAAAATCTCCGGCTGATCCGTTCTGAGCATCCGGAGTTTCTGGAAACATTCTTTGATACTGCTACCAACAAGACCCTGACCTGGAACGGTTCACATTGGGTCGATGCCATGGGAAATATTTGTGATGATAAACAATAAATATAAGGGCTTTACTATGTTTTTTGATGACAAAATCGAATTGCCGCTTCTGGCAGAAGCGGATGTGGTCGTAGCCGGAACCGGTCCCGGCGGATTGGGCGCAGCGGTCATGGCGGCGCGGGCAGGGGCAAAGGTTATAGCTTTGGAACATTACGGCTTGCCGGGTGGAATGGCAAGCATCGGGGAGGTGCATCCGTTTATGCCCAACCATTTTCAGGATCAGCCGCTGGATGCGCCGGTCTACGGCGAGTGGATCGCGGCAATGCGGCGCTATTGCACCGAGGAGGAAAAACGTGCTGTCGCCGCAGAAGAGAACGCTCCGTATTCTTTCTGGCGCCGCCGTGCCATCAATAAGGATGTGGCGGCACTGGCGGCAGAGGAACTGCTGCTGGCAAGCGGTGTGAAGTGTTTATATCATCACGAGGCCGTTGCTGTTCGCAAAAACGGGAGGAAGATTTCGGAAGTCGTGGTGCATACTCCCGGCGGTTTCGGTCTGGTTCGGGGCAAATGTTTTGTCGATGCCACGGGGGACGGTCATCTTGCCGCAGTTGCCGGATGTCAATTTGAAATGGGTGATGAAAACGGCGGGTGTCAGCCGATGACGTTGTGTTTCAAGCTCGGCAATGTCAAAACAAAATTCCTTGCCGGAAGCTCGACTTCGTTTGATCCGGATTGGCGCGCTGAACTGCAAAAATGTTACAAAGAAGCCATTGCCGATGGTTCTTTGACCTGTCCGAGGGAAAATCTGCTGATATTCCCCTGTCCGGATATGCCGGATGTGGTGCATTTCAACACGGTGCGGGTCATTCAGCTGAAAGCTACTGACGGAGGAGAATTTTCTGCTGCTGAAATCGAAGGCAGGCGGCAGATGCGGGAGCTGTTCTTCTGGCTGCGGGAAAAGGCGCCGGGTTTTGAAAATGCAGTCATTCACTCCATGGCGGTCCAAATCGGCGTGCGCGAAAGCCGCCGGATCAAAGGCATGGATTATTTGACCGTGGACGCGTTTGCCGAAGCAAGAAAGTGTCCGGATGCTATTGCCCGGTGCAACTATCAGGTGGATATCCACAGCCCGTACGGCAAAGGTACGACTTATATGCATATTCCGCCGGAAGGCGGGTTTTATGAAGTACCCTTCGGATGCATCGTAGCACAGGATGTGGACAATCTGACCATTGCCGGACGTCCGATTTCGGTGGATGTGGCAATACACAGCAGTATCCGGGTGATGCCGCCGGCGTGTTCCATCGGGCAGGCGGCGGGTGTCGCGGCGGCATTGGCGGCATTAAATGGAAAGATGCCGCGCGAGCTCGATGGATGTGCTGTCCGGGAAACGCTTAAAAGCATGGGCGCAAGATTGTAAATACGATTTGTATACACACATGCTTTCCGGCAGGGATCGCCGGAGAGCAGTCATTGTTTTGGTTTGAGAGTTGAATTACTCAAAGAATATGTCGATCACATATTCTGAAGCATCAGGCAAATAGTCCCACAGCATCACCTGTTTGGAAGAGAAGGTGATGCCGCAGGGGCTGTAACGGTATGTTCCGGCTTTTTCCGGGCGCCGGAGCTGAACCTCTCCTCTGCCGGAACGGACAAGTTTGACATCGACGATCTTGGTGGCTTTTACCCCCAGATAGAGGGGCGAAGTGAGGCTCCAGATATCACTGCGGTCATCGTTGAAGACGACCCGGCAGCGCGGGGTTTGGAAGTAGAGCGTCGGATACCGTTTGCGCAATGACTCTGAAACGCCGATGCTTTTTATATCGCCGCCGGCTCTCAGTGTGCCGTTGTCAAAAGTGAAGAAGATCCGGTTCTCCAAGCCTAATTTCAAGCGGACTTTTTTCTCCAGAGTTCTGTAACCGGAGGAACTGTCTGTTGCGGGAGCGGATGAATCATTCGGATCCCATTTTCCTGCCCGTTTGAGTGCATTGATTCTGTGCTCGATTTGAGCAAGTTCAGTTTCATACTTGGCAAGTTTATTGCTGTATTCCAGTTCCGGTCTGTAGTGGGGGCGGCAGCGGTCAGCAGCTTCCTTTGTCCAGGTGATTTTGTGCAGTTTGCAGTAGTAGGATACGGCACAATCTTTTTTGTTCAGAATGCTTCTGCCTTTGATGCGGTGGTTTTTGTGACTTCTGGGGTGAGCTTTGTTTACTTTGCCTTCAAGACATTCGATACAAATACAGGTGAAGATACCGCCTCTGCCGTCATCCAACTCGTGTTGAGTCATACTGCGGTAATATTTTACACCTTTCAAACGGGTGCAATGGTAGCATGCCATTACGCGAACATCCTTTATCAACCGGCGCAATTTAGCGGCGCGGGTGAGCAGTGGATGTTCGGCACAGAGCAGTGAAGCTGAAAAGAAAATAATCGCGGCAAGCTGGAGTTTTAAAGTCATTTTGAACATAAGAAATTTTCCCCCGGAAAAATATTAAAGTCAGATTTACCCAAAAAAGATATCATCACTCAAAGAAGATATCGATCATATACTCCGATGCATCAGCCTGATAATCCCATATCAGCAGTTGCTTGGAGGTGAAGGTGATGCCGTTGGCACAATATTTGTAAGTGCCGGCTTTTTCCGGACGCCGGAGCTGAACCTCTTTTCTTCCGGAACGGACAAGTTTGACATCGACGATACGGCTGACAGTCATTCCCGGATAGAGGGGAGTTTTAAAATTCCATACCGAACTTTTGCCGTTGTAATAGATGATCCGGCACTGCGGGGTGGAAAAGTAGACACTGGGATGGCGGGTGCGCAAAGATTGGGAGATGCCGACATTATTGATGTCGCTTCCGATTTTCAAATTTCCGCCGCTGAGTGAAAAGAGGACGCGCTGTTCCAAACCCAAATGCAGACGGATTTTTTTGACCGCCGGCGCAGCCGGCTGTGCCGGCGGTTGTGCAGACGGAGCGCTCTCTTCCTTTGTGGTTGCGGGAGCGGAGTCACCTTTCGGATCCCACATGCCATCCCGCTTCAACTGGTTGATTTGAGCTTCGACCTGACGGAGTTCTTTCTGATACTTGCGCAACTGGGCATCGTAACGCTGGGTCGGTCGATAAAGTGGACGGCAGCGGTCGGCATCTTCCTGGCGCCAGGTCATGTTGTGGAGCTTACAGGTGTATTCGATGTTGCAGGGCTTTTTGTCCAGCTTTCCCTTGCCTTCCAGCCGGTGACTTTTATGGCTGCGTTTGTCACCGTAGCAATCGATGCAGATGCAGGTGAAAATACCATTTCTGCCGTCGTCCTGGCGGTGTACCACCATGCGGCGGGTGAATTTGACATTCTTCATCCGGATGCAGTGATAACAGTTCAACAAACGTATTTCACGGATTTTTTTACGCAGTTCATTCGCTTTAGTCAGCAGCGGATGCTCAGCGCAGAGCAGAGCGGCTGAAAATAAAACGATTACGGAAAGCTTGATTTTTAGCATGATAAATGTCCCCCACAAAGAATAAATTCCAGTCATACTGATAATATAACATTAAAAGTGATTTATGTCAATGGCTGTGTTGCATGAAATTAAGCGGAATATGTTGGATTTTTTCATTTGTATCGTTGCAAAAGATGGTTTTATGTGGTATATTTACAAGATAACACTGTGTTGTCTTATCACGAGAGCATTGCAATTTAAAATATAAATATCCGGAAGGAAAGAAAAATGAGTGAGTTTTTTCAGGCATTCGCCAATGGATTGAAGGCTGCAGATGCATTTTTGTGGGGACCGCCGCTGTTGTTCCTGCTTTTGGGGACTCATTTGTTTTACACGATCAGGCTGCGGTTCGTGCAGCGTTATTTGGGCAAGTCGGTAAAGTTGATAACTCAGAAAGATGACCAGATGGACGGTAATGTTGCGCCGTTTGCGGCGCTTGCCGTGGCATTGGCATCGACTATCGGCACCGGTAACGTGATCGGTGTTGCCACGGCGATTTCCCTCGGTGGTCCGGGCGCGGTTTTCTGGTGCAGTATTACCGGAGTATTCGGTATGGCGACCAAATACGCCGAATCACTTCTGGCAGTGAAGTTCCGGATGCGGGACAGGCAGGGGGAAGTGCATGGCGGTCCCATGTACACCATCGCGCGCGGATTGAAATGGCACTGGATGGCGGTGATTTTCTGTATTGTCGGCGGTATTGCCGTGCTGGGTACTGGAAATCTGGTGCAGAGCAACGCGATCGCAACTATTGTCAATAAAACATTTGATTTTCCGCAGTGGATAACCGGATTGATCGTGATGCTGCTGGTCGGAATGGTTATCATCGGCGGATTGCAGAGTATTGCCAAAGTTTGCACCTGGCTGGTTCCGTTCATGTCATTTGTTTATATTGCCGGATGTGTGGCATTGCTGATTGTCAACCGGGCATATCTCGGAGATGCGCTTGTGCTGATCGTCAAAAGTGCGTTCAAAGGGGAGGCAATGTGGGGCGGTGCTGTCGGCAGTGGATTTATGTTGGCGGCGCGCTACGGAGTGGCACGCGGGTTGTTCTCCAACGAGGCGGGCATGGGGTCTGAACCGATTGTGGCGGCGACCGCGCGCACGCGCAACGCTGTCCGTCAGGGGCTGGTCTCTTATTTCGGTACATTCTGTACGATCATCATTTGCGCGATGACCGGTCTGGTCGTTGTCAGCGGCGCTCTGGCATGTCCGGAGATCGTGAATGCCGCGCAGCGCGAGATTCTGACTCAGGCGTGTTTTGAACAGTTGCCGTATGTTGGAAAATACATATTGGCATTTGCGATTTTCTTCTTTGCCATGACGACACTTCTGGGGTGGTTCTACTATGGGGAGCAGTGCTTCCGTTTCATCATTAAGAGTCCGAAAGCGGTGCTCGGTTACAAGATAGCGTACGCACTTATCGCATTTCTGGGAGCGATCGGTTCGCTGGCAGTGGTGTGGGATTTTGCCAACTTCTCCAACGGATTGATGGTTATTCCCAACGTTATAAGCTTGCTGCTTCTGCACAAAATCGTGGTTGCCGAGACGGAGAAATATTTGTGGAGCGGCAATCTGGATATGAACGATCCCCGGTGTGTGCGCGGCAACACAGACGTTGCAGATTGACCAAAACTCATCACAACAACCTGCGGCGGCGCCGGTCGCGTTCATGACAGCGTTGAACGCATGCCCGCTGGTGGCGCGGCGCATTGCGCACGCGCGTTTTGCTTGCGCAAAACAGAGTAGGACTTGTAGGACGAGTCGGACGTGTGAGCGGCGAACGCCGCAAGGCGTCTCATAAGCCACCGTCAGGTGGCGCTCATAACCAACTACCTTGGTCGCCGCAAGGCGACACATACGCCAGACAACTCCGCTCCACCAGGCGGCGGCAATATCGCGACGTTAATGTGAGTTTTTTCAAGGCGAAGCTGAGGGACCCGTCTCCGCTGAAGCTCCGCCGTGGCAAGGTGTGAAGATGCTTGTCGCGGCGTAATGTAATGAAGCCGGAAGTCCGCAGAAAAGGCTCGCAGG
>JAFTRX010000108.1 GCA_017462015.1 Lentisphaeria bacterium | reverse complement strand
GCTGTCTCCCTCCGGCTGGCAAGTTTGTGCGCGGTGAAAAGCGTTGCATTGCCTATCGGGTACACCAGCGATTCTGCATGCCAATAGACACACTTCATACCCGAGGTATCGCACTCCTCAAAGATATTTATTGAGGAATGCGGGGAATCATGATTTGAATCGGTGTTTTTTTGCAAAACAACTTGACATTGCAAGCAAAACGGGTTATATTAAACGCATTGTAACACAGGGGTGCTGTTGTCGCGGTGACAATGGCTGAGATCAAACCCTTTGAACCTGAAACGGGTAATGCCGGCGTAGGAAAGAGAAGATGAAAACATTTTTGTTACACACTTTATCGGGTGCGATCCGCACCGACATGCCCACAACGGGAGCAGAAAAAATGCTCCGGAAAGGATTTCCGGTATGTCAGCGGAAAACATCATCTCCACAGCAATCATCAACAAGTTCAGCAGCAAGCTCATCGACGGATTGAAACTCGATGTCGCTCTGGTCGGCGGCGGTCCCTCCGCGCTGGTCGCTGCGCGTTACCTGGCAGATGCCGGGCTCAAAACCGCTGTTTTTGAGCGGAAACTTGCCCCCGGCGGCGGAACCTGGGGCGGCGGTATGCTCTTCAATGAAGTCGTCGTTCAGGATGAAGCACTGGATATCCTCGACGATTTCAGCATCACCCATAAACAACTGGAAAACGCCCCCGGATATCACACCCTTGATTCCGTGGAAATGGCAAGCGGTCTTATCTTTGGAGCAGTAAAAGCCGGTGCCACCATATTCAACTCCGTGAGCGTCGAAGATCTCGTTTTCAAAAACGGAAAAGTCAACGGCCTTGTCATCAACTGGACCTGCGTGGAGCGCCTGGGACTGCACGTTGACCCGCTGACCGTGATCGCCGAAAACGTCGTCGATGGTACGGGGCATCCCAGTGAAATCCTCAACCTTGCCGTCAAAAAAGCCAAGATCCAGCTTGACACCCCCACCGGCGATATCATTGGTGAAAAACCGATGTGGGTGGAAAACGGCGAAGCATCCACCGTTGAAAACACCCGCTGCTACTACCCCGGACTTTACGCCTGCGGCATGAGCGCCAACAACGTCATGGGCGGTTACCGCATGGGTCCCATCTTCGGCGGCATGCTGATGTCCGGAAGAAAAGTGGCAAAACTCATCATCGAAAAAGGCCGTTGATCATGCGTACTTTGCAGGAACGCCTTGAAATATTCAAAAGTTCAGACCTTTACCCGGTGGTGAGTTCCGAATTCTGCAACGGACGCGATGTGTGCGATATCGTCGCCGCCATCGCCGCCGCCGGAGCGAAGATCGTTCAAATCCGGGAGAAGAATATTTCTGACTGCGCTATGTTTGAACTGGTGCAGAAGTGCAAACTCATCACCGACCGTTACCAAATGCTTCTGATCGTTGACGACCGGCTGGATATTGCCATGGCGACGCAAGCTGACGGAGTTCATCTCGGACAGGATGATTTCCCTTTGAGCGCAGCTAAAAAACTGGCTCCGGAACTCTTTTTCGGAGTATCCACGCACAATGCTCAGGAGATCAGCGCGGCGCTTGCCGGAGGTTGTTCTTACTTGAACATCGGCCCGATGTTTCCGACTAAAACCAAAAGTGTCGCCTGCGGCGCTTTGGGATTGGAGACCATCGAAAGCCTTGCACCGGCAGTCACCTGCCCTTTTTCCATCATGGGCGGTATCAAGGAGCATCATCTGGAAATGCTCTGTAAAAAAGGGTTCAAACACATCGCTATGGTCACTGAAATAACACAAGCCCCGGATGTGGAAGCTAAAGTCAGACATCTGCGGAATATTATGCGAGGTGCGTTATGACACAAATGGAATATGCAAAAAAGGGTATCGCAACTTCACAAATGCAGCATGTTGCCCGTGTTGAAGCGCTCCCGCTTGAAACCATTATGAATGGTGTTGCCGCCGGAACCATCGTAATCCCAGCCAACATCAACCATAAACAACTGATTCCCTGCGGCATCGGCAGAATTTTGCGGACAAAAATCAATGCCAACATCGGCAATTCCACCTTGTCCAGCTGCCCCGGCGCAGAGAAAAGCAAACTTGCCATCGCTTTGCACTACGGAGCTGACACCGTCATGGATTTGAGTACCGGCGGGGAAATCACCTCCATCCGGAGTGCCATACTGGAGCAAAGCCCTGCCCCGCTTGGCACGGTGCCGATTTATGAGATCGTTGCCCGCTACGGCAACAGTGATTTTGCCAGAGAGAAGATTCTCTCTGTCATCCGTGAACAGGCGGAACAGGGGGTGGATTACATGACCATCCACGCAGGTTTACTGCGGAAATATGTCCCGCTTGCCTTGAAGCGGAAACTGGGTATCGTCAGCCGCGGCGGAGCATTGCTTGCGGCATGGATGCAGGAAAATAAAAAGGAAAATCCGTTCTACGAAGCCTTTGATGAGATTCTTGCCATCTGTCAGCAGTACGATGTCACATTGTCGCTCGGTGACGGTCTGCGTCCCGGCTGTCTGGCGGATGCCTCCGATGAAGCGCAGTTTGCCGAACTGGATACGCTCGGCGAACTGGTTTCCCGCTGCCGCGCCGCCAACGTACAGGCGATGGTGGAAGGTCCCGGTCATGTGCCGTTGGATCAAATCGAACTCAACATGAAGCGGGAACGCGAGATTTGCGGTGATGCGCCGTTTTACATTCTCGGTCCGGTCGTGATCGACTGCGCTCCGGGATATGACCACTTTGTCGCCGGAATGGGCGGCATGATGGGCGCCTTTTACGGCGCGGCAATGTTGTGTTACGTCACCCCGAAAGAACATCTTGGCCTCCCCAATGCCGACGATGTCCGCCGGGGCGTGGTCGCATTCAAAATCGCCGCCCATGCCGCCGATGTGGCTTTGCACAAACCGGGATGCCGCGACCGCGATGATGCCATTTCCGATGCCAGAGCAAAATTCGACTGGGAAAAGCAGTTCGCTTCGGCACTCGATCCGGAGTGGGCAAGAGAATTGCGTAATCAGGCATTGCAGGAAAGTTCCGCGCCCAATCAGCACGGCTCAGAGTACTGCACCATGTGCGGTCCGGATTTCTGTTCCGTGCGGCTCAGTGCCAGATTGAAAAAAGAGAGTTTGTGACCGTTACCGCGTCCCGGTTCAATTGCCCCGGGACGTATTCTCCCGGAAAAAGTCGCGGATGATGGAACAGCCCTTTTCCAACTCCGCTGTTGTATGGGGAGACGAAATCGCAATCCGCATAAAATTGTGCGGATTGCGATTTACTGTAAAACGGTATGAACAATACACATTGACCCCCATTTGCTGCAGCCTTCTTTCAATATCCATCTCATCCATCTCCATCCTGGGTATCGGCAGCCAGCGGAAAAATGCCGCAGGAGAACCGGGAATCACCGCTTCCGGGAAAAAGCGGTCAAATGTCTGATTCCGCTCACGCGCCAAATCGTTTTTCAACTCCAATATCTTCGCCGCTTTCCCATTGAGTATCAGTTCCGTCATGATTTCCGCATCCAGCGATGAGGTCTTGATGCTCAAATGAAACAACGCATTCAACAGCTGCACCCGGAACGCCTCCGGAAATGCGGCAAACGCCACCCGCAAACCGTTGCAGAGCGCCATGGTTGAATTGCAGATATAAATGGTTTGTTCCGGCAGCCGGGAAAACATGGAGTGATACTCCTTTCCGGAGTGCAATGGGATACCGGTATTATCATCCTCGATGAGAATAAGTTTATAACGGGCAATGACTTTTGCCAATTCATCCTTGCGCCGTTCCGGAATGGTACAGGTGGTAGGATTGGCACAGTTCGGCATCAGAAATATTCCGCTGACATCCTCTTTGCGGCACACCGCTTCCAGCTCAGAAGCATCCATGCCTTCAGCATCCCCCCGAACCGGGATCAAGCGGATGTGCGACAATCGCGCCATTCCGATAAGGTTGGAATAAGTGTACTCATCTACGGCGATTTTGTCTCCGATTTTAAACAGCGAGAGCAGTGTGGCGCTGATGATATTCTGCGCGCCGGAAAAGATGGCAATATGTTCACAGTCGGTGTGGACATCCATCTGCGTCATCCAATGCGCCCCCGCCACCCGCTGATGCAAGTGTCCGGCAGCATCGGTGTAAGAGTACAGCTCTTCAATATAGCCTTTTTGCAAAACATTTTTGCTCGCTTCAATTATCGGCGCTTTAACTTGATCAAAACCTTTCAGCAATCCAAGTTCGATGATATCCGGCAAATCTCCGGTATGCTGAATCACATTCTTTCCCGGAAGCGGCGAAACAAATGTCCCCCGCCCCGTCACTCCATATATCAACTTCCGTTCCCGGCAGAGATTGTACGCCTGCGTGACCGTGGTGAAATTCAAGTCCAGATAATCTGCCAACTCCCGTTGCGGCGGCAGTTTGGTTCCGGAAACCAATTTCCCGGAAACGATGTCCGCCTCCAGCGCATTGGCGAGAGTAAGATAGTACGGACGCTTGATTTTTCTCTTATCCGGTGTCCAGCTCAAATAAAAATCATCAAATGAATTTGTCGGCATTATATTGTAATCCATACAATTTTAAAGTTTGTATTGAATATACCATGATGTTATATTAAAATCAAGTCACAAACCACAAAAAACAGGAGAAAAAATCATGAACAACGAACAATACGAACTTAATTGCAATCTTGCCCAGATGCTCAAAGGCGGCGTGATTATGGATGTCACCACCCCGGAACAGGCGAAAATCGCCGAAGATGCCGGAGCCTGCGCAGTCATGGCACTGGAACGTATTCCTGCCGACATCCGTGCCGCAGGCGGAGTTTCCCGCATGAGCGACCCCGGAATGATCCGCGGCATACAGGAAGCCGTCTCCATCCCGGTCATGGCGAAGTGCCGTATCGGTCATATCGCTGAAGCAAGGATACTGGAAGCCATTGAAATCGACTACATCGACGAAAGTGAAGTTCTCAGCCCCGCCGATGACATTTATCATGTTGACAAGCGCGCGTTCAAAGTCCCCTTCGTCTGCGGAGCCCGCGATCTGGGCGAAGCTCTGCGCCGTATCAATGAAGGCGCGGCAATGATCCGCACCAAAGGCGAACCCGGAACCGGTGATGTGGTTCAGGCGGTGCGGCACATGCGCAAGATGATGCAGGAGATCCGCCGGGTGGCGAACATGTCGGAAGACGAACTTTATGAAGCTGCCAAACAACTGCAGGTTCCTTTTGACCTTCTGCTCTCCGTACACAAAAACGGTAAACTTCCGGTGGTGAACTTCGCCGCCGGCGGCGTGGCAACTCCGGCTGATGCGGCGTTGATGATGATGCTCGGAGCTGAAGGTGTTTTTGTCGGTTCCGGTATCTTCAAGTCCGGCGACCCGGCAAAACGGGCGGCGGCGATCGTCAAAGCGGTCACCAACTATCAGGACTTCAAGATGATCGCTGAACTTTCCTGTGGACTCGGCGAAGCGATGGTCGGCATCAATCCGGCTGAAATCAAGATCATTATGGAAGAACGGGGTATCTGATGCGGATAGCAGTTCTGGCTTTGCAGGGAGATTTTGCCGAACACGAAGCGATATTCCACCGTCTGAATGTTCAAACTTGTCAGCTGCGGCAAAAAAGTGACCTTGCTCAACCATTTGACGCACTCGTTCTTCCGGGAGGAGAAAGCACCGTTCAGGGCAAACTGCTCCGGGAGCTGGATATGTTCGATGAAATCCGTTCCCGGATACAAAACGGTCTTCCGGTCATGGCGACCTGCGCCGGTTCCATCCTGCTGGCTCAGCAGCTTCTGGACGATACGACCGTTCATCTGGGCACGATGGGCATATCGATCCGGCGCAACGCTTACGGCAGACAGTTGAGCAGTTTTCACACCGTTGGTAAATTTGCCGGGATCGATGATGTACCCATGAGCTTCATCCGGGCACCGCAGATCGAATTCTGCGCGCCCGGTGTGGAGGTTCTGGCGGAACACGAAGGACGCATCACGGCGGTACGGCAGGGAAATCAGCTGGCGATGACATTTCATCCCGAATTGGGAAGTGATTGCCGGGTCGCTGAATATTTCATAAAAGAGATGCTTTGAACGTTAATTCCCGGAGAACAGGCGCGGCTGCAAAAAACAGAAACGTTTTGCGGCGGCCTGTTCTTTTTTGTTGCATTTTACGTTTTTTGCGGTATATTATGCACAAGGAGTTTGAAACAACATGAAGTCATTCCGTTTATACCGCCCGGTATGTCCGGTGTGCAGCAGTAAGAATTGCGGTTTTGCCCACAGTGCTGCCAACTGGATAATGCTGCTGCTGTTGGGAACAGAACATTACCGGTGCCGGGATTGCAAGCACGAATGGTTTCTCAAAAGCAGTGGAGATCATACAAAATGAATATTTTCAAACATTTGCTCATAACCGGTATTCTGGTGTGCGGCGTATCGGCTTTTGCCGGAGAAAAAGCCGCGTTGAAGAATTGTGTCCACAATGCCATGAAAGCCGGTTTCAACATGGATTGGAACGGTTTGAAAAAATATTGTTCCTCTGATTATGTAAAAATTCCGGAAAACAGAAAAGTCATTGACCGCAAACTGCTGGATCGTACCGCACTCTTTTTTGAACGGATGCAGGCTCCCGATCTCACCTTTTCCGAGCTGGTGAAACTCAATTTTCTGATGAAAGGACAGAATATAACGGATGCCCAACTGGCGAATTACCGCAAACTTGATAACACCGACCGGGGCAAAAACATGGTCAAACAGGCGCAAGCTCAAGTCAAAGCCGCGCAGGATAATATCCGGGCTGTTGTCAAAGATGTTGCGGACAAGGTGCAATATGGTCCGATGTATCTGCAAAATGATTTGGCGGCATGGTTTTACAAACTGGATTACGGTGTCAAAACCAAAGGAGTCATTATTTTGCGCAAAGAAAACGGCAGCTGGAAAATTTTCCGGGAATTTGTCACGCATGACAACGCGGAAAAAAGTTCTGTTGCCATTGAAGCTGAAGTCCGGAAATTTGCCGCAGACTGTACTGCCGCATCGCGCAATTTCAAAAACTGGACCGAACTTCTCAAGTGGAACTCCACCGACAGCATGGCGGTTTTGTGGAACGGGAAGTCGGTCAGTTATCAGCAAACCGAAAAGATGGCGAAATTTTACGACATGCTGCAAAACGGTAATCCAACCATGGCTCAAGCGTGGCCGCTTTATATGGAGGGACAGGGGATTCCCGTTACCGATGAGATGAAAAAACAGTTTGCCGACCAGGACAAATCCGGTCAGGGCAAAAAGGTTATTGCGCAAATCAAAAATATCATAAGCAAATACAAAGAGAGTGTTAAAAAATCTCCCAACGATCACTCGATCAAACACATTTTCCTCTTTGAAGATTGCGCGCTGCTGATCGACAGCTGGACTCTCCCCTCCACGGGAAAAACGGAACGTATCTGCCTGATAAAAAAAGAGCATGGCAAATATCTGATTTTCCGTTCCGTTACCAGAAAAGCTGCCAAGTAACTTAAAAATCAACACAAAAAGCTTGACTTTTCATCCAATAAAGCTAAATTATATATTGGAAAGTCAAAGGAGAAGGCAATAACAGGGAGTAAAAAAATGTGTCAGCTTGACCGCCTCATGAGTTTGCGCACTCAAATCAATGAGATCGCCCGCAGACATAATGCCGAAAAGGTATATGTCTTCGGTTCCTGCGCCCGCAAAGAGGAGACTCCGGAAAGCGATATCGATTTACTCGCCGATTTCAATAAAAATGCTTCTCTTTTTGACCAAATCGGCTTGCAGCTGGCTCTGTCTGATATGCTGAACAGCAAAGTAGATGTTATTCCAATGTCAGCTTTGACTGACCCGATTTTCGGACCGGGCGTAAAAAAAGATATGGTGGTACTGTGATCAACGATTATCAACGTATCGAACATATTTTGAGTTCGATTGAAAAAATCAATAATATTGTCTTATCGAAAGATGAGTTTCTTGCATCTCCGTTGAAGCAGGATGCCGTTTCTTACAATTTTTTGATTATTGGGGAAGCCGCCGGGCAAATTTCAAGCGGAATGCGCTCGGCTCATCCGGAAATCCCTTGGCGTGTCATTATCGGAATGAGAAATATTCTGATTCATGATTATGTACAAACCAATTATAATTTGATGTGGCAAACCATAAAAAATGATTTGCCTGAACTCAAACAGCAACTTCAGGCAATTATTTCAGCCAAATAACAGCTGTAACTGCAGTTTTAAGAAAGGGCTGTTGCAAAACGATGTTTGCAACAGCCCTTGCGTTACGGGAATCCGGTCTTACTTTGCGCCGTACTGTTCGTAGTAGGCGTTGATCGCTGCCATCAGCGTATCGTCGATGATGACTTTGCCCTTGTACGGACGGTTGTAAAGGTGTTCGATGACCTCTTTCATGGTCACGATGGCACAAGTTTTGAAACCATATTTTTCCGAAATTTCGCAAAGCGCGCTCTTTTCGCCCTGTCCGCGCTCCATCCGGTCAACACTCACGACCAGACCGAGAATATCAACATTGCCCTGAGCTTTCAAAATGGGCAGGGTCTCTTCAATACTGGTTCCGGCAGTGGTGACGTCTTCAATAATAACGACCTTATCGCCGTCAGCGATCGGACTGCCAAGCAGGATACCTTTATCACCGTGATCTTTGACCTCTTTGCGGTTGGAGCAGTAACGGATATCGGCGCCGTACTTTTCGGAAACAGCGATAGTGGCAGCAACGGTAAGCGGAATACCTTTGTACGCAGGTCCGAAGAGAACATCAAACTCAGTTCCGAAAGTGTTTTTGATCGCCTGGGCATAGTATTCACCGAGCTTGCGCAGCTGGGCGCCGGTACGGTAAAATCCGGTGTTTACAAAAAACGGAGTCTTGCGACCGCTTTTGGTGACAAAATCGCCGAACTTCAAGACCTGACAATCGATCATGAATTCGATAAATTCCTGCTTGTACTGTTCCATACTTATCCCTTTCTGTGAGAATATTGTTACTGTCCGTCCGCAACGTAACACCTGTTGCGGCACAGATATACGCGTTTACACAATCTGCTCTTAATATAACCCCTGCGAGGCGGATTTTAAAGTCCGGATCGCAATTTTCTGCAAAAATGTGTAAAAAACATACAGTTGTCCCATAAGAAACTATCTGCGGCGGTACTTTTGTCGCTCTTTAAAAAATCCGTTTTTCCCGGATGGCGGTCAACGCTTTTCCTGCCAGAAGCGGTAATTCGTCGGCGATAAGTCCGCCTTCAGCACTCTCTCCGGCGATTCCGTGGAGATATGCTCCCAGCGCCGCACACTCTTTCAACGGCAATCCGCTTCCGGCAAACGCTCCGATACATCCGGCAAGCACATCTCCGCTGCCCGCAGTGGCAAGTTTGAAATTCCCGCTGGTGTTGACTGCGACCTGCCCATCCGGCAGAGCAATAATTGTGTCCCTGCCCTTCAATACAATGCATGCATGATATTTTTCCGCAAGAGCCGCCGCCAATTTCTCTCTTTCCATGCCATCAGCGATTCCGACTGCCCGCGCCAAACGCACAGCTTCCCCCGGATGCGGAGTCATTATGACGTCGTCTCGCGCCTGCCATATCTCAGGTGAACGGCTTATCATGTTCAGTGCATCGGCATCAAGCACGACCACTCCGGGAAAACGCTGTACAGTATTCAAAGCTTCCGCCGGGGTCTCATCCCCCCAGCCGCATCCGGCGATCAGCACATCACTGCAACCAAAAAACTGTTCTGCTTCCCGTCCCGGATCACTGCCGTTGGGAATATGGTGAAAAATCACCGCATTCGGCAAATTACGATCACATCTACCGCACGACACCAGCCGGACGATACCACCTCCACACCGCAATGCGGCTTCAGCAGTCAACGCCGCAGCTCCGGGATATTTTTCACTGCTGCCCCAGACCAATATCCGTCCCCGGGAGTTTTTATGACAATCACACGCCGGATAAAAAACGCTTCTTTGCGCATCAATGTTGGTAAAATATTCTACTTTTCCGGAACATTTTTCCACATCCAATCCGATATCGACCACGCGCAGCATTCCCCGGCATAAACTTCCTTCTTTGCTGAACAAGCCGGACTTCGCCGCTCCAAACGTGATCGTCAACGCGGCATTCACAGCTCCGGCATCGGAAATTTCTCCGGAATCGCCGCTCAATCCGCTGGGCAGATCCAATGCGACAACCGGAAGCGATACCGTATTCACTTTTCTAATGTATGCGGCAACATTTTCCCGTATCCGCCCTCCGGCATATCCGATTCCGAGCAGACCGTCAACGATCACATCCCCCGGATAAAAATGCACATGGTCTATCGTTTCACACACTTCAAAGGGAATATCATCCGGCAAATCAGCGGCGGCAAATCCGGCACACCCGGAAAAATCTTGTCTTGCCCTGGTACTGAAAATCACCACCTCCCGGCGATACCGTTCCCGCAGTCTCCGGGCGCACACCAGCGCATCTCCGCCATTGTTGCCGCCGCCGCACAATACAACGAACCGTCCCGGGCCGGGATAATGAAACCCTATCAAATCTGCCGCCGCATTTCCTGCACGGCACATCAACTCATATTCCGGGACTCCGGCGGCCATCGCCGCCTGTTCCATCTCCCGCATTTCAGCAACACTTACAGCGAACATAACTCTACTTATCCTGACCGGAATCTTTTTCTTTGTCACTTTTGCGCAATAAATTAGAGAGGACAAAGATCCCGACCCCGCAGCAAATCGCTATATCCGCGATATTGAAAACCGGATAATGCCAGACATTTTTCCAATGCACATGGATAAAATCCACCACCGCCCCCCGGAAACAGCGATCAAGCGAGTTGCCAATGATTCCGGAAAACAGCAGCATCATGGCAAAGTATCTTTCCCGGCATCCTTCACACAGCTTCCGGAAAAACCAGATCAATCCCGCCGCCGTCACCAGCGCAAAGCACAAAAGCAACCAGCCTTTGCCACTCAAAATGCTCCATGCCGCCCCATAGTTGCGTACACTGGTAAAATTCAATACCGGCGGCAGCACCGGAATCGATTCATAAAGTTTGAATCTGGTAACAATATACCACTTCGTCCACAAATCCAACGCCAGGAAAAAGATCCCCAGCGCTCCGGCACCGATAAACACCCGCTTTTCCTGCGGGGAATTTTTTTCTATTCTGTCTGCCATCAGCGGTTTTTCATCATCTCTTCGTGGCGGCTTTTGCACTTCACGCAAAAAAGTGCATAGGGACGCACTTTCAACCGCGCTTCAGCGATCATTTCACCGCAATCCAGACATTTTCCATACTCGCCATTGGCAAGACGCTCAATAGCATCATCGATCAGAGCAATGATATCGCCATCTTCGCTGAGCATCCGCAACGCCATCTCATGACGGGCATTGTCACACGAACTGTCCGCCATGTGGGTGGTGACACCGCGTTTTTCCATATTATCCGCACTCAATGCCGAATCCGCACAATGGCGCATTTGTTCAGCGACCATACTGCGCGCTTCGACAAGAGCGTTGTAATATTCCAAATCTTTTCCTTCAAACTTCATATTTCCTCCAGAGCAGTTTACACGGAGAACCGGACGTGAATAACGTCACCATCCTGAACCACATAATCTTTACCTTCGATACGCAGCTTTCCGGCAAGCTGAGCCTTCGCCCAGGAACCACATTCCACCAGGTCATCATAGGAAACCGTTTCCATCCGGATGAATCCCCGGCACATATCAGTGTGGATCTTTCCGGCAGCTTCCGGCGCCAGCGCGCCCCGGGTGACAGTCCACGCCCGCGACTCCATGGGACCTGCGGTAAAGAAGGTGATATAATCGAGCAACCGGTAACCGGTCTGAATGACTTTATCCAAACCGGACTCCGTAATTCCGAGGTCTTCCATAAAGACAGCGGCTTCCTCTTCGGAAAGTGAACCGAACTCATCTTCCAGCTTGGCGCACACCGGAACGACTTCCATATTATGCGCCATGGCATATTCCTGAAGCCGCTTTCCGGCATCGCAGTTGGTGTAATCAGCGATCTGCTCTTCGCCAACGTTGGCACAAATAAACGCCGGTTTCACAGTCAGCAAACCAAAGGATTCCACCAGACTTTTGATTTTCTTATCTTCGCGGTCATATTTCGGCGCGCTGCCATTCTCCAAATCGGCAATCAGGGATTTTACCAATTCATACTCCAATTTGGCATCGGCATCGTTGGAACGCGCCATTTTGTGCGCTTTGTCCCGGCGCTTTTCCAACATCTCAAGGTCGGAAAGCATCAATTCCGTACCGATGGTTTCAAGGTCATCCACAGGGTCGACCTTACCGGAAACATGCACCACATTGGAATCTCCGAACAACCGCACCACATGCGCGACTGCATCGACGTTACGGACATGACCGAGGAACTGGTTACCCAACCCCTCCCCCTGACTGGCACCGCGTACCAGACCGGCAATATCAATAAACTTCAACGTGGAAGGAACGATGCGTCCGGAATTTTCCAGTTCCGCCAATACTGCCAGACGTTTATCCGGAACCTTGGCGATCCCGGCGTTGGGTTCGATCGTACAAAACGGAAAGTTCGCCGCCTCGGCTCCGCCGTGACTGAGCGCATTGAAAAGTGTTGATTTACCCACGTTGGGCAATCCGACAAAACCACACGAAAAACTCACAATCTCACCATCAAATCAATAAAATTAACTAAACCTTATAAAGACAATGCCGGAACCGCATCAACCGCGCTCCGGCATTATTGTCATTGAGGAAACGACCGTTACAGATTGGGATTCACGATCGACTCATCATCGTAAACAAAACTGTTCCAATCGCTGCCGACAGGCACGACCCATGCCGGACGGATGATCGGTCCGTAACCCCAACCGGCATCATCCGGATATTCCGGGCAATCCGGCAACGGGAACGGGAAGGTAACGATCTCAACAACACCGACGCAAACCCGGGCGATGACATGACCGACACCCTTGAGGGTACCGTAAGTCAAACCGGCAATACCGCCATCTTCACGGGAAACGATGGTCCACTGCATGGGAAGCTCCAGAACACCGAACGCAACGTTGGCAACACCGCGACCGAGTTTCTCCACCGGACGGGTGAACCATGCCGGTTCATTCTCTGCCGCAGACACACTGTTGGAACAAACCACAGCAGTCACCGCGATCATAGCGATCA
This sequence comes from Lentisphaeria bacterium, assembly GCA_017462015.1. Taxonomy (GTDB): domain Bacteria; phylum Verrucomicrobiota; class Lentisphaeria; order Victivallales; family Victivallaceae; genus UBA1784. The sequence continues at coordinate 31,052 of JAFTRX010000108.1, read as the reverse complement.
TCAAAAATTTTCCAAACTTCATCACTTCACTCCATTATTTGTTATTGTATAAGTTTAAAAATCTGAACCATTCGTTATTGAATATAGTCTTTCAACTGTGAAATTTCAAGAGCACCGGTAAAATAATATGCATTATTTTTAAAAAAAATTATTTTTTCGCGCCGTTATCAGCTTTTTTATCCTTCCCGAAGCGGCTTTCAGTACCATTGAGCAGCCGCCGGATGTTGGCATGATGCCGGATGATCGCCAGCACCGCAACCACCAGCAAAAACACCAGTGTCCAGTTTGCCCGCGCCACCGGAGAACCGATACCGGCAAGTTTGAATGCCCACGCCACCACCGGAAGCACCGCAGCAGCGGTAATGCTTGCCAGAGAAACATAACGGGAAACAAAAAACACCACGACCCAGACCGCAAACGCCACCAGAAGCGGGAACGGCGCCAGCGCCATGATCGCTCCGGCAGCAGTACTGACTCCCTTACCGCCTTTGAACTGCAAAAACACAGGGAAAATGTGTCCCAGAATAGTCGCCAGCATCACCGCGATGACCACCCATTCGACACCGCACTGCCACGACTCGCTCCTGGCGACGAACTGCACCGCCAGCACCGGCAGACAGCCTTTAAGAAAATCCAGCAGGAAACAAATCTTTCCGGGGATCTTGCCTACAGTACGGGTGACATTGGTTGCTCCGATATTCTTTGATCCCACGGTACGCACGTCAACACCATACATCTTGCCGATGATAAATCCCCACGGAATACTTCCGAGCATATACGCTCCGAGGATCATAAACACGCCCTGAATGACACTACTCATAAATTTTCTCCTGTCAGCACTTGAATACCTGCACTTTGTGCAGTATGTTAAACATTATCCGCTCCGGCTTGCAAAAAAAACACCGGACTGAAGTATAATATGCCTCTAAAATGGTAAAATGTCAATACTATGAACGAAAATTTTACAAGATTACTTATCGGTTCCGGTGAAAGTTCTCCGGAAATTCGTTATTTGACCGGCATTTCCACTCCGGACGATTTTATCTGCATCGAACACGCCGGTGTCGTCACTGCACTGATGTCCAAACTGGAGATTTCCCGCGCCCGTCAGGTGGCGAAGCCCGGAGTTGCCGTCCTTCCGGAAAGCGACTACGGTACGTCCAGAAGTGAAATAATTGAAAAAACAGCCAAAGTCCTGAACACGGACTGTTTTGAAGTCCCTCCGTCTTTCCCCCTCGGTCTTGCCGAAAAACTGCGCAGTGCCGGTATCAAGCTGAAAGTTTCCGAGCAGGATTTCTGCCCCGGACGATTGAATAAATCCCCCGGCGAAGCCGCGTTCATCACCTCCAGTCAGCGCGCCGGAGAAGCCGGTTTCGCCCGCGCCGTGGAAGTGCTTCAGGAATCGTCCATTGCCAATGATAAAAAAATCCTCTGGAACGGTACTGTTCTCACCAGCGAAATACTGCGGGCCGAAATCGATTGTGCCATATTGAAACACGGCTCACTGCCCACGGGAACCATCTGCGCCGGCGGCATCCAATCTTCCCAACCCCACAATGCCGGAAGCGGAGTCCTCTTCGCCGGAACTCCGATCGTCATGGACATCTTCCCCCGGAATCCGGAAACAGGATACTGGGGCGACCTCACCCGGACGGTCGTCAAAGGCAAAGCCCCGGAGATCGTCTCCAAAGCTTACGCAGCCGTCAAAGATGCCCGGGATACGGTCAAAGAAAATATCACCCTGGGAGCTGATTGCGCTAAATTGCACCAAATGGCAGAAAACATTCTTACCAAACACAACTTCCGCACCGGAATCTCTGACGGCGAACCTTTCGGATTCTTCCATGGTCTTGGTCACGGTGTCGGATTGGAGATCCACGAAGCCCCGCGCCTCTCCCCGCGCAGCAACGCCAAACTCAATGGCGGCGAAGTCTTTACCGTTGAACCGGGACTTTACTACCGGGAATGGGGCGGCATCCGGCTGGAAGATTTGATTTATCTTTCTCCGGAAGGAAGTGTGAACTGCCTGACCTGCGCCCCGGATTTCCTGACAATAGAGTAATTCGGGCTTCAAGCCTTGCACAAGTCGGCAAATTCAGCACCAACCAGACCGGCAAGAGCTTCCGGAGCAATGGCGATATTCAAGCCGACTCTGCCGCCGGAAACGCAGATCGTGTCATAGAGAATGGCACTTTCATCGATAAAGGTGGGAAAACTTTTCTTCATCCCGACCGGAGAGCAGCCGCCGTGAATATATCCGGTAAGGTTCAAAAGCTGTTTGGAAGGGATGAGGTCAATGCTCTTTTTTCCGGAAACTTTTGCCGCTTTTTTCAAATCCAGTTCCCCGGCGGCAGGTACAACAAAGACAAAGTATTCGTGCTTCGGGTCTTCAGTAACCAGAGTTTTGAACACCTCATCCGGAGTTCTGCCGATTTTCCGGGCAATGGAAACGGCATCGATCATACCGTCAGAAATATCATACTCAAACGCCTGTATTCCGATTCCCGCACTTTCAACGATTCTCAAAGCATTGGTCTTGCCTGCCATACTAACCTCTCTTCCGGACATAAAACTTGCATGCCGCATAATGTAGCGCAAAATCCCGTTTTGTCAAACACAGGGAAAACCATATCCCGTTTTCTCTTAAAAAAAACTCTTGACAACCAATATTCCAACGTTATATTATATGCAACACCAACACAAGGAAAAACTTTTTATGAAAAAAATTTTTTTGCAGCTTCTGTCCGTCATCATCGGCATTTCCGCTTCCGGAAGCGATTTTTCCACAATGCGCACTGAGAAAGATACAAAAAAAAGAGAAAATTTGCAGGATCGTCTGCAAGAGATCATCAACAAGACTTTGAAAGCGGAGTTTGAAGCCTTTGACAACGATACCAACAAAACAACCTCCAATCCGGCGTTGAAGTTCTACGACCAGTCAATAGACCGTCTGCTCCAGGACATTCCGGCAACGACCGTCGCTCCGGGAACCGTCGTGATCTGGTATCTCTACAACATGGGCTTTGTCATCAAAACTCCGGACACCTGCTTCGGCATCGACATCCACCACCGCCACGCGGTCAAACTGGAGCCGCTGCTCGATTTCATCGCCACAACTCACAACCACAACGACCACTACGATCTTCCTTTGCTCAGAGCGATGACTGCCAAGGGAAAACTTGTCATAAGCAACTTCTTCCCGGCAAAGGGCTACACCAAAGCTTCTGCTTATACGCACGAAATCAACACCGTAACCGTTCACTGCGGCGAATCTGACCACAATCCGACTCTGCGCAACTTCGTCATGCCGATGGAATTTGTCTGCACTACCGGAGATAAAAAGTTTGTTTTCTTCACCAGCGGAGACACCTACCATCACTCCTATCTGCAGAAAAAGTCTGAATACGTTGACCTTTACGCCGTCCATCCCCGGTGCAACCTGAAAGCCATTGAGGCGGCGAAAAAACTCTACGCAAAAAAAACCTTGATCGTACATCTCCTGGAAATGGGCCATGAATACAACCGCTGGCGCTGGCCGTTCCAGGTGGGCAGAGATGAAATCTCTGTTTTTCAGGGAAACAACATGGATGCCTACGCCCCGGTGTGGGGAGAAAAGCTGCTTTGGGATGGTGAAAAAATCAACGTTTGTCAATAAACTTTTTATGGGACAGCCGCATTTGTTGCGATGTTAAAAGCTTGAAAAAAGCGAATTCCGGTACTATATTATATAATGTTGTTTTGCCGTTTGTTTAATTCGTGATAAAATCTAAATTTTGAGACTTCAATGCCGGTACATTACGATTTTAAAAATTCTTCAAGGAATCTGCCCCGCCGCCGCAACGCCGGCTATAAACGGCTGCGTTTCTTTGGGGTACTGCTGATTGTTGCCGCCATCACAGTGGCGGTGGTGATGATTATTGTCCCCGACACCGCCCCTCAGTCGGGATCTGATACCTCAAAAAACGAAAACTCCGGCACTGAACAAAAAACGGAACAACTCAGCTCTTCCGGAGAAAACAACAATACCTCCGGAAACAGCACTCAAAACAGTTCTGCAACATCGACTCAGAACAGTAACAACAACTCCTCTCAAGTTGGAGATGGCGGCGCGTCTTCAAACTCCGGCACCGATAGCGGAAGCTCCACTTCCAATACCGGCGGCACTTCCGATACTGATAACGGCGGAGGTTCTCTGGAGACATGGTACCAAAAGGGTTCCACCGTCCCCGGCGGTGATGCCGGAGATTCCCCGGTGTATAAGCCCAATCAGGCTCCGGGCGCAGACGAAGTTATCGCCAAATTGAAAACGCTCACCTCTCCGGATGAAGTAATCAGCGTTGCCACCGCTTTTTTGATGAAGGAATACTCTTCCGGCGGCTGCTGTTCTGCCAACTGGAACCAGATCGGCGCCTATCTCACCGCTGCTGTGCATACTGAATTTTCCAGCGGCAAATGGAAAAACAACTCCATCATCCACAAGGTCTCTGCCGGAAACAATCTCTCCACCATCGCGCGCCGTTACAGCACCACTGTCGAGGGAATAAAAAAGATCAACAAAAAGAGAAACAACCTCCTCCGCATCGGAGAACGTTTGACCGTCATCCCCGGCAAATGGCGCATCACCATAGCCAAAAACTCCCACACCCTCAACTTGTGGAAACAGGAGAAGAATGGCTGGCAGATTTTTGCCGTCTTCCCCATTGGTGTCGGCAGGAAAAATTCCACTCCCACCGGAAAATTCAACATCTCCCACCGGCTTTATCATCCCAAATGGCATGGTCCGGACGGAAGAATATTCGCTTATGGTGACAAAGAAAATCCGTTGGGCGAATGTTTTTTGAAATTAAGCGGACGTACCGGACGCGGTGCCGGACGTCAGGGTTACGGCATCCACGGTTCGCCGGACGACACTTCGGTCGGCAAAGCACTCAGCCGCGGATGCATCAGAATGCACAATCAGGATGTTCTCCTGCTTTATTACCTCGTGCCGGTCACAACTCCGGTTGAGATAACAGATTGATCTAACGAAAGGTTTTTTACATGAACGATATCTATCTCGACTTTGAAGCTCCGATCGCGGAACTGCAAAAAAAGATCGACGAATTGGAAGCGCTCTCAAGTTCCAACAATATTGACGTATCCAAAGAGATCAGCGCTCTGACCAAACGTTTGCAGGAGATGATGCTGGATATTTATGCCAAACTCACTCCGTGGCAGCGGGTTCAGCTGTCCCGTCACCCCCGGCGCCCGTATACGCTGGATTACATCAATCTGATTTGCCGCAACTTTATGGAATTATCCGGCGACCGCCGTTACAGTGACGACAAAGCGATCATCGGAGGTCCGGCGCTTTTCAACGACCGCCCGGTAATCGTACTCGGTACGCAAAAGGGTCGGGACATGAAGAGCAATCTCTTCCGCAACTTCGGCTGGCCCCAGCCTGAAGGTTACCGGAAAGCTCTGCGTTTGATGCGTTTGGCGGAACAGGCTCAAATTCCGCTTCTCACCTTCGTCGACACTCCCGGAGCATACCCCGGAGTCGGCAGTGAAGAGCGCCACATCGCCGAAGCCATCGCCGTCAACTTGCGCGAAATGTTCAAACTTACCGTGCCGGTCATCGTCACCATCATCGGAGAAGGCGGCTCCGGCGGCGCTATCGGTCTCGGAGTCGGCAACAAAGTACTGATTATGGAAAACGCCTACTACTCGGTCATCACCCCGGAAGGCTGTGCCGCCATATTGTGGAAAGACCGGAAGTTTGCCCCGCAGGCCGCGGAAGCATTGAAGATAACCGCCGGTAAACTCTATGAACTCGGCGTTGTCGATGCCATCGTTCCGGAACCGCTGGGCGGCGCCCACCGCGACCACGAAAAAGCCGCTGAACTGCTCAAAGCGGAACTGGAAAAGAGCCTGGCTGAACTGGAAAAACTTTCCGGAGAAGAACTCAAAGCCCAGCGTTACGAAAAATTCCGGAAATTCGGCTGCTTTGAAACGGAAAAGATTGAACTATCCGAAGAGGACAGTGTTGTAGAAGTTCCGGAGGAAAAATGAGTACGCAATCCTCTGCGGAACTTGTTATCCGTCCGGCACGCACCTCTGATGTTGATTCCATATTTTCCCTGATTGAACTCTATACCGGAAACGGTGTCGTTCTCAAGCGCAACAAAGATGACATTGCCTTTTATCTGGCAAACTTTATCGTTGCAGAAAGAAACGGCACGGTTTGCGGATGCTGTGCGGCGCGGGATTTCGGTCACGATCTTCTCGAAGTACGCTCCCTCGTCGTAGCTCCGGCATGTCAGGGTCAGGGAATCGGGAAAAAACTGGTAACGCACATTATTGAAAAATTGCAGCAGGAACGGAAAGAATGGCGCTTGTTCACCTTGACATTGCAGGTAAAATTCTTTCAATCTCTCGGTTTTGTGATGGTGCAAAAAGAGAGTTTTCCGGAAAAAATCTGGAGCGACTGTTCCAAGTGTCCGAAGTTTGACTGCTGCGATGAAACTGCGCTGCTGTTAAGTTCGGCTGATTGCAAATGAACAGACTTTGTTTCACACTCACCCATCTGCTTTGGATAGCCGTGCTGTGCTGCTCCTGCCAACGGCTTCCGGAGCGCATCACCGATCTGCCGTACACGTCATTCACGGAAAACACCGGCGTTAAACCGGCACAACTGACCTTGCGCAATGAGCGTTGTACGCTGATCCTTGCCAACAACAGCGCCATCATCAAATGCAACGGCATACCGGTGGTCATGCCGGATAAATTGAGCAAAGACCCCAACAGCGGCAAGTGGGATTTGCCACTGCGTTCCGTTCAAACGGTACTTTTTACCTTGATGTCGCCGCCCCAAAAGCTGAAAGCGAAAACCATATTGATCGACCCCGGTCACGGTGGCAAAGACCACGGTGCACCAACTCCGTTTTCCAAGGGGATGTCAGAAAAAATCCTGAATCTGGATTTGGCACTGCGTCTGGGAGAAGAATTGCAGAAATACGGCTTTACGGTACATTATACCCGGAGTGATGATTCTCTGATAAAACTGAACCGGCGCGGTAACGCCGTTGCCGCAGATATATTTATTTCCGTACATCACAACTCAGCAGCCAATCCGGATGCTGCCGGTTTTGAAGTATTCTGCCTGACACCTGAAAATGAGAAACGTTTTGCTCAAATCCGTTCCGGCGTGCAGCTTGCCTACGCCCTGCAATGCGCACAAAAGGAGGTCTCCGATTCTCCGGGACGGGGGGTAAAGTTTGCCAATTTCCAAGTTTTACGGGATGCAAAATGTCCGGCGGTTCTGATTGAAGCAGGCTTCCTCAGCAACCGCGAAGAGGCGTTGCGCTGTGCCGATGTCAGTTATCGTAAACGTCTGGCCGCCGCACTTGCCCGGGCAATCCGGGAAAACGTTTTGCTTTGAGTCCATCCAGCAACGCTGCCGGAACCCGCAAGCCGCCGGCACCGAACCCCAATATCACATCCGGGCTGTTGGCTCCGTGAAAATCACTGCCGCCGGAAAGTGCCAGATCCAGACTTCCGGCAACTTCTGTCACCATTGCCGTCTCCACACTGCTGAACATGCTGTAATATCCCTCAATAGCATCAAGTCCCATATTGGTAAGTTTTCTGGCGGCGCGCTTCAAAAAGGCACGTTCATTGGCCTCCCGCCGCACCGGATGCGCCCAGACGGCGATGCCGCCGGCATCGTGAATGGCTTCGATCGCCCGGGATGGTTCCGGCAAACGGCGCGGGATATACGCCGGACGATTGCGGCCGAGAAGCTTTTCAAACACCATCCGGGGATGGGTGAAGTTATAGTGTTCGATCAATGCCGCGGCAAAGTGCGGACGTCCTACGCCTTCCAGCGGCAAACCGGCAAACTGCGGCATCGACAGATCCAGTTCGTATCCGAGCAAAGAGAGCTTTACCAGCAGATCCCGGTTGCGGCGCATACGCTCCAACCGGGCATCTTCTATAAACTCCTGAAGTTTTACCCCGGCGGGATTGATGAACAACCCCACAATATGTATCTCTTTGGACATAAAAGAACAGGCAAGCTCCACTCCGGGAATCGCTTCGCACTCAGGATGCTCCTTCGCCGCCGCCATAAATTCCGGTATTCCGGCAACGGTATCATGGTCGGTCAATGCCACCGCCGCAAGCTCAATGCTCCGCGCCAGAGAAAATATCTCTGCCGGAGCAAGCGTGCCATCCGAACAGTTGCTGTGGGTATGTAAATCTATAAATTCCATAATCATCCGGTTCCTTTTTCCGGGGTTATCCCCTCCACTATCGCCTGCAAATGGCGCAAGCGCAACCGGGGCGGATCACGATGATCCAGACGCGGGATCGTTCCCCGGCGGCGGTAAACCACTCCACCGGGACTGGATATGGATACCACATTATCCGCAACCACCAATTTTTTAAACTGTGTCCGGCACAACGTCACCCGCAACTTTGCCAGTTCCAGAAGAATTTTCACCGTTTCCGGCATTTTACCATAGATATCTTCCAGCTGCCCGGCAAACGCGGTCAACTGCGCAAGCGTGTGGATCTCCCCCAGCTGCCGGTAGGCGGCAATGCGCAGCTGATCGTTTTCAATATATGTTTCCGGGAACGCTGCCGCCAGTTTCCCTGCGGGGACCTTCAACGCCGGACGGATAAAATCTATCGACACTTCCGGCATTTGCAGAATGATCTCCTCTTTTCCCTGAAGTTTGGCGATCTCCTGTTTCAACAGGCGGCAGTAAAGGTCAAACCCGATCATATTCAAGTGACCGGATTGTTCCGCCCCCAGCAAGTTACCGGCACCGCGTATTTCCAAATCCCGCAGTGCCAGCTGAAATCCGGCTCCCAGCGCCGAACAGCGCCGGATGGCGGCAAGACGTTTCCGCGCCGCCGTACCGATGATCTGATCTCCCGGCAGAAGCATGTACGCGTATGCCTGCTGTTTCCAGCGCCCCACCCTGCCCCGGAGCTGATAAAGTTCAGCTAAACCGAAGCGGTCAGCGCGCTCGATTATCATGGTGTTGGCGTTGGGAACATCAAGTCCGGATTCGACGATGGTACTGCAAATAAGCATATCTACAGTTCCATTTTGAAAACCTTCCATCACCACCGAAAGTTCATCTTCATCCATCTGACCGTGCGCGACTGCAATGCGGGTATCCGGCAGCAAAGCGCGGAACTTTTCCGCACAGTGATCTATCGTCATCACCCGGTTGTGAAGATAATACACCTGTCCGCCCCGGGCAAGTTCCGCCCGTATCGCCGCCAGAACCAGAGCATCTTCCTGCGGCGCGATGACTGTTTTCACCGGCAGGCGCAACTTCGGCGGCGTGACCAGCGTACTTAAATCGCGTGCGCCTGCCATCGCCAGATAAAGTGTGCGCGGAATAGGGGTCGCTGACATGCTTAATACATCCGCTTCCACCCGGAAGCGGCGCAACCGTTCCTTGTGTTCCACTCCGAAACGCTGTTCTTCATCGATGATGACCAGTCCGAGATTTTTAAACTTGAAATTATCTCCGCACAACCGGTGCGTTCCGATAATAATGTCTATGCCGCCGCTGTGCAATGCATCGATTATGCGGCGTTGTTCCGCGCCGGTACGGAAGCGGCTCACCGTATCAATGACAAACGGATACTCTTTGAACCGTTCCATAAATGTCCGGTAATGCTGCTGAGCCAGTACCGTCGTCGGAGCTATAAGCGCCACCTGATATCCGGCGGCGACTGCCTGAAATGCCGCCCGCATGGCGATTTCGGTTTTTCCGTACCCGACATCGCCGCACAACAGCCGGTCCATCGGTTTCTGAGAAATCATATCGGCAACGATTTCCCGCGTTGCCCGGATCTGGCATGCAGTATCACGAAACGGGAATTGCCGCAAAAATGCCCGCATTTCACCGCGCGGTGCTTTCAGTTCAATTCCCGGCAGCGCCTGCCGGACCGCCTGAAACCGGAGCATCTCTGCCGCATAATTGCGCACCCCGGCACGGACACTTTGTTTTTCAGCATCCCACTTGGCACCGCCGAGCGCATGAAGTTTGACTTTTCCGGCGGCACCGAGGTAACGGCTGATTTTTCCCGCCTGATAAATCGGCACATGCAACAGCTGTCCGCCGCGAAATTCCAGAGTGATAACTTCACGCACTTCGCCTTCACTGTCCTGCTTGCGTATACCACGGCAAATGGCAATACCAAAGTCGATATGCACCACATAATCGCCTTCATCAAATTCAGCAAAGGAAAACTCTATTTCTCCCCCGCCGGTTCCTTCGGCTTCACTGCCGCTTGAAGAATCTTCCTCCTCAACAGCGGCATCGTCATTGCCGGTTGCGGAACGGACAAAACCGCACTCCGTCAATTCATTACAACTTAAAATCAGTACGGATGGTTCATTGATAATAAATCCGCATTCCAGCGGGAACACATCAAATTCAATTTTTTTAAGCGGCAAACCGCTGTCACTGCACCAGCTTTTCAACAACGGGATATCCTCTTCTGAGGATGCCAGCATAACCACACTTCCCGGAAAATCGTCCAATTTCTGCTTGAGCAAAGCAAGTTTCAATGCCCGTTCCTTTTCCACGATTCCACTGGACAACCGGTGTTCACTTCTGACCGGATCGACCGCCGTCACATCCGCCTGGATGCATGATGCCACATCTCCATCCGGCGGCAAGGCTTCATAAAATCCGGAATCAGCATGACTTGACTTCAACTGTTCCCAGCGTTCAACAGCACCTTTTACGCTGTACTTTTCCAGAAGTTCCGTCCCGGACTCCGGATAAATATCCAGCATCGTAAAGTTTCCGGCAAGTTCAAGATATTCAAACAAATCTGATTCAGCACTGCCTCCGGCGGTTATACCGGCGCGATTGATGATCCGGTACGATACGGCTTTCCCGGTGGAACGCTGCGTCTCCGGTGAAAAGAAACGCATCGACTCAATGGTATCGCCGAAAAATTCAAACCGGCACGGTTCATCATGCGCCGGACTGAAAATATCCACAATACCGCCGCGCCGGGAAAACTCACCGGGTATCGTCACCGTAATTTCATCATCGTAGTCCAGTTTGACCAGAGTTTCCAGCAACTGAGCTGTCGGTATCGTCATACCGCAACGCAGTTCCATTTGTGCCTCTTTGCTCTCATCGGGCTGCGGAGCCGGCCCCAGCATCGCATGCACACTGCCCATGACCAAATCAAATTTTTCGTTCAAAACCCGGTTCAACGCCCGCGCCCGGCGCGCTTCACCGCCGGGAAAAAGCAGCTTGCCTCTGCCGCACTCCGGTATCAGCAATATTTTTTTGGTTATCCCGCACCGCACCATCAACTCTTCGAGGGCAAGATGAACTTTTTCCACCGTTTTGGCATCAGGCAACGTTACTGCCAGCGTGGAATCGGAATGCTCCAACTCGCGCAACAACAGCAGCGGTATCGCCTCCGGGACGACAGAAATCACCGATTTTCCGCAATTTTCTCCCGCGGCGAGATATTTTTTTAAGTTTTTCTGCCAATTTTTTGTCATCTGCTCTTGAGTTTTCTTAAAAATCGTTTATAATTGTATCTATAGAGTCGGTGTGGAAAATTTCCATGCCTGTTGTCAATTATATACTATAACCGTTCAACGCCTCCATTGGAAGCGGAAAAACGGATTATTTTTAAAAATTTATCGGTTTTTTATAAAACAAAACAGGGGTTATTGATGAACAGTGACAAAGATTTTGATGCCGAGATCAAAGATCAGCTCGACGCAACCGGGGAGAATACCGCATCTGAAGCCGATGCCGCTCCCAAACGCAAACCGGTGATCCGGAAAGTTTCCGCCGCACCGACCAAATTTGCTCCCAAACGCAATCCGGGCAGCGATGCTCCGGCTAAACCTGCCCAGCTCATCCCGTTTGAAGATGATTTCTCCGACGACGATGATGAGGCGGCATACGCTTACGCCGCCGCCGCTGAAAAAGAGCTGCGTGATGCTGAACGCGCCGCCGCTGAAAAAGCGGCTTCCGACCGGGCATCCGCCTCCCCCGGTTCCTCCCGGCTCCGCACCAAACAGGAAAAAGATATTGCCCGCAAGACCGCTCTGGAATCCAAAGTCCTCATTGGCAACAAAAACGATACCATGAAGGTGTACATGGGCGAAATCGCTCAGATCCCGCTGGTCAACAAAAAAGAGGAAGCTGAACTTTCTGAAGCCATCCACAGCACCGACCCGGCACGTTACGAAGCCGCGCGTACCACGCTTATCAAAGCCAACCTCCGTCTGGTCGTCAAAATCGCCCACGACTTCAAAGGTTTGGGATTGCCGCTGCTCGACCTCATCAGTGAAGGCAACATCGGACTGATGCGCGCTGTGGAAAAATTTGATCCTGCCAAGGGTGCAAAATTTTCCAGTTATGCCGCCTGGTGGATCAAGCAGTCCATGCGCCGCGCACTGGCGAACCAGAGCCGTACCATCCGTATCCCCGTGCAGAGCGCCGGAAAAATCAACAAGATCAAAACCGTCCGGATGAAGCTGGCTGAAGAGCTGGGACGCGACCCCTCCGATGCCGAAATCGCCGAACATCTCGACTTCAGCGAGCGCACCGTCTCCGGTTTGCGTCTGGCGGATTTGCGTACAATATCACTTCACGACCCGATCCAGCAGGGTGAAGAGGGCGAATTTCAGGACATCATCCCCGACCGTCACGCCATGACCCCCGATCAGATCATCGGTGACATTGAATCGGTCTTCCGCTTGATGGATCTTCTCGATAAGCTCGATGACCGGGAACGGAAGATTCTGGAAATGCGTTTCGGACTCCGCGGCGGCCGCACCCTCACGCTGGAAGAGGTCAGTCAGCAGATCGGACGTACCAGAGAACGTGTCCGCCAAATCCAGAATCAGGCTTTGACCAAGCTCAAACAGCTGCTCATGGATGAAGCAGGCATCACCATCCCGTCGATGCCCGGTAACGAAGACGATGAAGAATAAGATCACACACAGGATTACCAATAATATGCGCCAAGTCGTTTTTCTTATCCGGACGGAAGATCGCAAGGGATTGCTCGCCGCGATCTCCGGATTTTTCACCTCCCGTGATCTCAATATCATTGAGTGCCGTCAATATACCGACGTGATCGCCAACGAATACTTCACCCGTATTCTCCTGGAGCTTCCGCCGGAAATCACCCGCAACGCGCTCGAAGCTGAGTTCAGCGCGTTTGCCCAAGAGTATGCGCTCACCTACTCCGTTCATTATATCGGAGACATCCGCAACGTGGCAGTGCTGGTATCGAAGACCAGCCACTGCTTCTACGATATGCTGGTCAACTCCGAAGAGAATACCCTCGGCGGCGGCAGAGTCGTCCTCGCCATAAGCAATCATCCGGAGCTGGAGGAGGTCGCCAACAAATTCCGCGTTCCCTATTACTGCCTTCCGGTGGAAAAAGGACACGAGCGCGATCAGGAGGAAAAAGTACTTGATCTGCTTGCCAAACATCATGTCGATCTGGTCGTCCTTGCCCGTTATATGCGTATTCTCTCCGATGATTTCATCGCCCATTATCCGTCGCGCATCATCAACATTCACCATGCATTCCTTCCGGCATTCATGGGCGGTGATCCCTACCGCCGAGCCTGGGAACGCGGCGTAAAGATGATCGGAGCTACCGCACATTACGCCACTGCCGATCTGGATGAAGGTCCGATCATCGAACAGGATGTTGAACCGATCACCCACGAAAGCACCCCGGCGGATCTCAAACAACGCGGACGCGACATTGAGCGCCGAGTGCTTTCCCGCGCGGTGCGTGCGCATCTCGAACACCGGGTCATCATCTCCGGATCACGGACAATAGTCTTTTCAAAATAGTGGTAATGTCCCCGGCGAGACGATTTTTAACAAAAAAACACGACTATAACAAAATAATCTGCCATTATCTTGCGTTAAGTTGGCAGCAGGGTAATACCCGATGCTTAACCTAACCAAAGATAATGGAGGATTTTTTTATGAGCGAACAAGTTGAAAACACTTCTGCCGTCGATACCGCAGCAGAAAACACCGCAACCGCAACATCTGCCACCCCCAACAGCAAAAGTTTTCAGTGCATCTCGCCAAAGAGTGATTGGCACATTTTGGGAATCGCCTTCTTCACCTCGATCATCATCGTTATCATTTACCATTTTACCATCATGGCTGTAAATGAATTCTGCACCGATGAAGAAGACAAGGTCGTCTCCTGCTATTGTCACAGAGTCAACAGTGACGAAGACACGGAGGAGGAGGAAGGCAGAAAACAGCGCAGAAAAGCTTTCTTTTCCAAACTCACCCCCGAACAGCGTGATCACTTGAAAACCCTGAAAACCAAAGAAGAACGCCGCGAATATTTGCGTTCCATCTTCAAAAATAAAGGTCCCAAAGACCGCCCCATCAAAGGCAAAGGCCCCCGCAAAGACAGAAAAGGTAAACGCTTTGCGCCTCCCCGTCAGCCCCGGCTTGAAGCTCCGGCTCAAGATTGATAATTAACTTGATTTCAAGGCAGAGTCCGGCTCCGGTATGCCCTCAGCCGTCCGGCCTGCCTTCTTTTTTATGGCATTTCGGGGAGGGGAAAAACCTCTTTTCACGAGAAAAGAGGTTTTTCCCCTCCCCGAACCCCTCTCCTTTTCGAGAAAAGCGGGATTTTTGCTCCCGTTGGTCGCAAACGTCAGTTTTCAATAACGTTATCCTGCCACACTGTCCGGTTCTGACGGAGCGCTTCGTACAAAACAATGCTCGCGGCATTGGCAAGATTCAAGCTGCGGTTGAATTCTCCCGGCATGGGTATACGATAAAACTGCTCCGGATAACGCTGATGCATCTCCTCCGGCAATCCGGACGACTCCCGCCCGAAAACCAGATAATCCCCCGGACAGTATTCCGCATCAAAAAAATCTCTCTTTCCATGCGTGGAAATAAAAAACATCCGTTCCGGCTTCTCTGTGGCAAGAAAACTTTCCCATGACGGATGGATCGACGGCGCCAGATACTCCCAATAATCCAATCCGGCACGCTTGAGAAACTTATCTTCAAGCGAGAAGCCCAGCGGTTCGATCAAATGCAGTTTGCTTGATGTTGAAACCGCCAATCTTCCGATGGTTCCGGTATTCTGCGGTATTTCCGGCGCGAAAAGAACGATGTTGAATGCTTTCATCCCCTGCCCTGCTCCACTTTTATCATTCTGGCGGCAAACAACGTGTCGCAATCATAATTTCCGCCGTCAATGCGAAGCATACCCGGTGCAATGTCACCGGTCAACGGGTTGGTAAAGGGGTCAAGTTTGAACTCCGGATGTTTCGCCAGAAACGCCCGGACCACATCCCCGTTTTCGGCATCAAAAATCGAACACGTTGCATACACCAGAATCCCTCCGGTGCGTACCGCATTGGCATAATTGTTCAAAATTTCCAACTGCTGTGCGGCAAGCTCCGCCACCTCTTCCGCCGTCAATATCCACTGCGCCCCGGGGTTGCGCCGCCACACGCCGGAACAACTGCACGGCGCATCAATCAATACTCCGTCAAACGGATGCTTCACCTTTCCGGAGGCGGCAATATTCTCTTTCACGGTGATGTTGGGAAAACCGGCTCTCCGGGCGCGCCGCCGGAGATCTTCCAATTTATACGCCCGCAGATCACTGGCAGTAACATTGCCCTTGCGTTTCATCATCTGCGCCAGCTGCAGCGTTTTTCCACCGGCACCGGCGCAGGCATCGAGCCACCGGCTTCCCGGACGGGCATCGCAAATAAGTCCGACACACTGGCTGGCAAGATCCTGAATCTCAAAACATCCGTTCCGGTAACTTTCCAGCGAATACAAATTGGTCTTTGCCCGCACCGCGATCGCATTGGAAACCTGCGGATGCGGAACGATTTCCCCATCGAGACCATTCAACTCTTCCATCATTGCCGAATGTGCCTCACCGGACACACACTGGGTGCGCAGATAGATCGGCGGCCGCAAGGCAAGTGCGGAAATAAACACCCCTCTATCCAGATTGGCAGGAAGCTCATTCAATATCCACTCCGGCAGCAGATCATCGACCGTCAACGCCGCACTCGTATTGAAATAATCCGCCATCTGCCGGGCACGCCGCTCCGGAGCATTTGCCGGACGCGGCAGCGATGGTGACAATTTATGTCCGCTCCGGATGATCTCCGCGTTATCGAATGAACCGTTGATAAACGCTCCCGCCATCAACAACGCACCCAGTTCACGCGAAGTAAAACGCACGTTTCCGCTTTCCAGCTCTTCCAATCGCTCTTCCGGGAGGTATTTACGCAAAAAACCCCAATACCGGAGCAGCGCATATACCGCATCGGAAATAAACGCCCGATCCCGGGAGCCGCAACGACGGTTCTCTTTGAAATATGCTGCCAGCACCCTATCCGAGTGCTGGTGACGTCCGAAAATACCGGAAAGAACCCGCCGCAATGCATCATCAAGCAAATTCAACTGGGCGTTACGCTTGCCGGGTGCCAATGTATCGGTTATATAATCTTTCATCTTCCTCTCACTGTCTATCCTGTCTTTTATGAAAACCACAACCTTCGGCGGCGCCTCGCGGGTAATCTTGCGGGCAAATCGGCGGCGCCTCGCTGGGTGGCTGCAAGTTCTGCCAGACACGTTTCACAAAATCCGGGACATTACCTGTTAATAATGTACATAATATAACGCACATCCGGCAAAAAAGCAATTTGAAAATTGATGATATTCGCTTATTATGTCTATATCAGAGGAGAAAATTTCCGGAAAGTTCCGCGGCGGAAAAACGTGTTCCGGAAAAACAACAACATTTGAGGAGGATTTGAAATGAATTTACTCGCCAAACGTGAAAATGAGGTCCCGGCAGAACTGGAAAAAGTTTTTCCGGGGGTCGATGAGCTTATGCGTTCATTTTTCGGCCGCTTTATCGAACCGGGTTCCGGACTGCTCCGCAGTTCGGTCTTCGATTCCCGCTGGGAAAGCGAAGTGAAAGATAAAGAGGTCATCGTCAAAATTTCCTGTCCGGGCTGCAAGCAGTGCGATTTTGAACTTGAGATCATCGGCGATATTCTCAACTTTAAAATGCACCGCAAAGAGGAGTGCAATGACAAAAATTGCGACCGCCGTTATATTTTCCGGGAACGCTCTCTTGCCGAGTATTCGGAATCTATCAAGCTGCCCGTCCCGGTCAAAGGTGCCGAAGCCAAAGCGCATTACAAACACGGCGTCATCGAAGTGGTTATCCCGCGCAATCTGGAAACGCCCCCTTCCGGACGGACCATCAAGGTCGATTGCGGTAAATAAAAGTTTTAAAGAAATGGTAATGTTCCGAATTTTGTGAAACGCGTATGACAGAGCTGTTTTGTCAAACAATAAAACGGCTTGTTCACGACCGGCGGATGGATCGTGGTGCAAGGTTGGGGGTAAATCAAGGCGAAGCCGAGGGACCCGTCTCCGCAGAAGCTCCGCCGTGGCAAGGTGTACTTGTTTTCGAGGATGCTTGTCGCGGCGTAGTAAAACGAAGCCGGAAGTCCGCAGATTTGCCCGCAAGATTGCCCGCGAGGCGCCGCCGCAGGTTATATTTCACAAGCAGGACAAAGATAAAGGAATATGAATTTATGAGTGAAGATATGGTCAAAACCGGAGAAAAGCACTCCGGTCAATGCGAATGCATCACCATCCGCCCCGCCGCTGATGTCACTGAAATCAAAGACGGCGTGGAAATCTGTTTTGAGATCCCCGGCGCCGGCAGCAACGATGTTACGCTGGAAATCAAAGATAAACTTCTGACTCTCAAGGCGTGCAGCACTTTGCACCGCCGGGGGCTGCCAGTCATCTACAAACGCTCTTTTTATCTCTCCGATGCGGTCGATACCGAAAAAATCACCGCAAAAGCAGCAGATGGTTTGCTGATGCTGTTCCTGCCGAAAGCAGAGTTTGCCAAAGCTCACAAAATCGAAGTGAAATAAACTGCTCTGTTGAAAAATCCGCCGCATTGGGCTGTTGCACAACGAAGTTTTGCAACAGCCCCGTTAACTTACAGCGCGCGCAAGGTCAATTCTTCTCCGTCAAAGAATCCGAATGAACGCGGAGTTTGCTGTTTGGGCAGCGAGATCGAACCGGGATTGAACAACACCACCCCGGTATCTCCGATCAGCCGGTATTCCGGGATGTGGGTATGCCCGTGGACCAGCACCGTTCCATCCGGAACCGGCGGCAGATTGTTTTCGTTCCACAAGTGACCGTGGGTCAGGAAAAAACGGTGGTTGTCTGCCGCCAGTTCCGCGTATTCTGCCATGATGGGAAACTCCAACATCATCTGATCGACTTCCGCATCACAATTTCCCCGCACGGCGAGTATCTGATTCTTTCTCGCATTGAGCATCTTCGCCACCTGCGGCGGATCATAGAATCCCGGCACTCCATTGCGCGGACCGTGATACAATATATCCCCCAGCAGCACCAGCTGGTCAGCCTGCAAATCATCCGCCCGTTTCAACAACTGTTCCAACGTGGACGGCACGCCGTGGATGTCAGAGAAAAAAATGATTCTCATATCTTACCACGCCTGCCCCTTTGAAGCGAAATATTCCGCGACATGAGGAACGATCGGCTTGATAAGTTTCTTGATGGCAACGGCATACTCGCGGATCTCGTACTGAGCGTGTTCGCTGTCGCGCAACTCCAGGAAGTGAATCAAATTGGAAAGATCGACCGTTCCCCAGAAGGTCACCATCATATTCTGCGGCAGCACACCGCGCGCCTGTTCCCGGCACACTCCGGAGGCGAGCAGCTTTTCATACAATTCAAAAGAAGCCTTATTGTGTCCGGCGATCATCTGCTGAAGCGCAGTTCCGTCAAACTCCGGATCAGCTACCGATGCCTGACGGTCACTCTCCGCCTGACGGCGCAAAGTTTCCGGAGTGTAGAACTCCATATCGACCTCGGTGTAGCGCCGGGATATCTCATTGTAACTCCAGGTACGGTGACGGTGCCACTGACCACGCACAAAGAGCGGACAATGGATACTGAAAGTAAACACCATGTGTTCCAGCGGACTGGTGTGCTTGTTGGCGATCAGATACTCCAGAAGTTTGACATCGCGATCATCCATCTCCGTTTTGATCTTGCCGAAGGAAACCCGGGCAGCGTTGACGATGGTCGATTCAGTACCGAGGTGGTCAATAAGTCCGATCCACCCCTGACCGCCGAGAACTTTGACGTGGTTTTCGGGCGGGATGTTGAGATGTTCGATAGCCATGTTTTTCTCCTGATAAATATTGATAGTAAAGTTCTTTGCGATAAAATAGCATCAAAGTTGCACTATTGCAAGTAAAAATCATTCAAGTCCCATATTTTTTACATGCTGACGGCGGCGTTCCAGTTCCGTGAGCAGAATTTTGCGCAACCGGATATTGAGCGGAGTGACTTCTACAAGTTCATCGTCTTCGATATATTCCAACGCCTGTTCCAGCGACATCTTGCGCGCCGGAGCGATCTTCATGTTGCGGTCACTTCCGGCGGCACGCATATTGGTGAGCTGTTTGGCACGCTGAACGTTGACCACAAGGTCGTTATCTTTGCAATGTTCTCCGACGATCATGCCCTCATAAGCATCGGTTCCCGGTTCGATAAAAAATTCTCCCCGCTGCTGAAGTCCGTCAATGGCAAAGGGCAGCGCTTTGCCGCCTGCCATACTGACCATAACGCCGAAACTCCGGCGCGGCATCACCCCCTTGTACGGTTCGTAATGGTCAAAGAGATGGTTGACCACCGCTTCACCCTGACTGGCGGTGAGCGCTTTGCTCCGGAACCCGATAAGTCCGCGGGTCGGGATGTGGAACTCCAGCATCTGACGGTTGCCCCGGCTCTCCATTTTAACCATTTCTCCGCGACGGAGACCGACCATTTCAATGATTTTTCCGGCAAAATCGTTGGGAACATCAACGGTGAGCAGCTCAACCGGTTCACATTCCACGCCGTCTATCTCTTTGATGATGACCTGCGGTTTGCCGACGGCAAGTTCATATCCTTCGCGCCGCATGGTCTCAATGAGAATGGCAAGATGAAGCACACCGCGTCCGGAAACTTTGAAAGAGTCTCCGCTTATTTCCTCGACCCGGAGCGCAACGTCACGCTCGACTTCGTTGAACAGACGCTCGCGCAACTGCCGGGAGCTGACATATTTACCCTCTTTCCCGAAAAACGGTGAATCGTTGATGCGGAAGGTCATGGAGATAGTCGGCTCGTCGATGGCGATTTCCGGCATCGCTTCGGGATGTTCCGCATCGCAGATGGTGTCGGAAATATCAATATCTGTGATACCGACCACGGCACACAAATCGCCGCACTGCACCTGATCGGTCTCTTTTTTGCCCAGACCTTCAAAGGTGAAAAGCTGTTTGATTTGAGCGGGCATGGTGGAACCGTTACGTTTGATAAGGGTCATCGGGCGCTTGAGATCAAGCGTACCCCGGTAAACGCGGCCGATGCCGATACGGCCGACAAAGGTGGAATAATCCAGCGTTGCCACCTGCAGCTGAACCGGACCTTCGCGGTGCGGCGGCGGCGGAACAAAATCGACCATAGCATCCAGAAGCGGCGTGATGTCTCCGGGAGTATCGTCCAACTCCTTGATCGCCCAGCCGTCTCTGCCGGAAGCGAACAAAGTGGGGAACTCCAGCTGTTCATCATTGGCATCAAGTTCGCAGAAAAGGTCAAAAACTTTATTCTGAATTTCCAGCGGACGGGCATCGGGTTTATCAAGTTTATTGATAACGACCACCGGGCGCAAATTGAGTTCCAGAGCCTTTTCCAAAACGAACCGGGTCTGCGGCATGGGACCTTCAGCGGCATCGACCAGAAGCAGAACGCCGTCAGCAAGTTTCAGCACGCGCTCAACCTGACCGCCGAAGTCGCTGTGTCCGGGAGTGTCCAGAAGGTTGATTTTGATACCTTTGTACTGGATGCTGATATTCTTGGCGAGAATAGTGATACCGCGTTCACGTTCCAGATCATTGCTGTCGAGGAAGCACTCTTCGACGACTTCATTATCCCGGAAAAGTTTTGCCTGACGGGAGATTTGGTCGACCAGTGTGGTTTTGCCGTGGTCAACGTGGGCGATAATGGCGATGTTTCTGATTTCCTGCATAGTATAAAAAATCCTGATTAAAAAACTGTTATCCGGATAATATACCACCAAAATCACTGTTTTTCAATACTTCTGCCGACTGAAAACCAACAATTTCGAACACAATCACAGATATCCCATAAAATCAGCGAAAAGCTTGTTTTTCAATTTTTTCAGCGGAAGAAAATTGGAGTTGGAAAAAGTGATTTTGTCAGATTTTGTTTTGCGCGAGCAAAACGCGCGTGCGCCATGCGCCGCGCCACCAGTGGAGCTGCGTTCAAAATGGTCTGTCGCGACCGGCGGATGGATCGTGGCGCAAGGTTGGGGGTAAATCAAGGCGAAGCTGAAGGAGTGGACTTCCGTCCTCGACTGAAGCTGAGTCCGAAGATTTGCCCCCAAGGTTGCCCGCGAGGCGCCGCCGCAGGTCGTTTCTTATAGGACAGCTGTAAAACCGCGACCGGCTGCATCAATTATTCCAAATGCGGTTTTCTGTGGGATGAATAACGGACGATTTTGACATGGACACATTCAAAGTTGCCGATTTCGCATTTTCCATCTTCGCGCACACCGCCGCAGGGGCCGTATTCCAGACCTTTGGGACAGTTTTCCACGCAGACAAACTCATGTTCCGGCAAGCGGCAGTGCTGACATCCCCGGCAGGATGCCAGAATTTTTTTCATCAGCCGGTCACGGGAGGCACGGTAACAATGGGCGTTGGAAAAGAACATTTTCCGCAGTTTCTGACCGATGCGCTCCTTGCGGGAGATGGGAAATTCGCCCGGATCATTCCCGGCAGGAGGTTCTTCAAAAGGATAATTCCGGCGCAGTATCCGGTCGTAAAGCCGATAATTGTGCAGAGAATTGGTCATCTCCACGCCCGCCTGATGCTGATTGTATTCATCAAGCCAGTGATCGAAACTTTTGAACTCCGCCAGAGCTGACCGCAGTTTACGGGCAACGATCTCCGCTTTACCCGGATAATTTGCTCCGCTGACGATGACACCGCTTGCGCCCATAAGCCGGGCTCCGGCAGCCTGAAGTTCCAATCTCCGGTACTGCGCGGCCTCAAACTGGGCGCTGTTGCCGCAAAGCTCCTGCTCCAGCAGTTTCCGGAAATCGCGCGAGATACGCAAACCGGGAACTTCACCGGCGACGATACGTTCAACTTTATCCGGAGTCAGCAAGGTCAGCCGCACCAGATACGGCGTGTAAAAGCGATTGCGGAGCATGTACCACGAAAGGGTTTGGATTTGAAGCATGTCCCATCCGGATTGCACCACGATAAAATCACTTCCGGCAGCAAGTTTCCGTTTGAAGTTGCCAAGAGTTCCCCAGAGGGTATCGGCGCGGTAATGGAACGGATTTATGGTACTGCCGGTAAAAAATGAATCGGCATCGTGCATCATTTGCAAACTTTTTATGGAATCGGTGTATTGCCGGGAGCGGCACTGCTTCAGAGTGCGGGGGAAGGCATCACCGGAAACAGCGGTGATGTTTTCGATTCCGGCTCCGGCGGCGTGTTTGAGTTCATTGGCAATATCATCGGCGTTTCTGCCGGAACCGGAAAGAAACGCACAGTTGCGGTTGCGGTTGTTTTCCGGGAGCGCGGAAAGCAGTTCGATGGCACTGAACGGGGATTCCGGCAAATCCAATATCGCCAGACCGCCGCAAAGATCGTCAAAACTCCACATTTTTTCCGCCAGCGGCATGATCCGCTCTGCGGCTTGAGGCAAAGAACGCTCATCTTCCGGAGCATGACATTCGGCAAGGTAAACAAAGCGCCCCTCCGCCAGTGCCTGCTGAAGAGGGTTTTCAATTTTTTCCAATGCGATATTCAACTGTACTTCACTCATGGTTCGTTCCTGTCGGTTGAGATGGATTTGGTTCCGGGGTCAAGGATGAAAAAAATTCCTCCAAGCAGACTGACAAAGATCATGACTCCGGTCATCAATAACTGGGCGGTCTCTCCGTTTCCGGCAGCGATACCGCCTGAACTGAAAACGGCGATCACGGTCAAGTCGCGCAATCCGATCCCGCCGGGAGCAAGCGGGATCAACCCGGCAATATTCCCCAGCGTAACGGCGGTCGCGATCAGCAGTAAATTTGCTCCGTTCAAAGGCAAATCGGTTCCGGAAAGGAGAAATATCATCGGAACAACGATCATCAGATGAACAAAACACACACTTATCAAGGTAAGAAAAATCAACTGCCAGGGGGATTTGGCATAGAGATTAGCAGCACTGGTCATCCGGGAAACGGCATTGTTGAAGCGGCGATCAGCAAACTGCATCATCGCGCGGATGAAGGGAACTTTTTCAAAGCTCCGGTGGAAAAATATCCCAACCCCGGCGGCAATACCGGCAACACACAAAGCAAGAATGATGCCGACGATCATTTTCAGCTGAAACAACGAAATATTCACCCCGGGAATGCGCAGTGACGGCAGTTTGTCCATGAACAACAGCAAAAGCACAATGGAAAGTCCAAAAAGCGATACCATACCGATCACCCTGTCCATGAAGATGGTGAACATCCCCTCCACCCGGCTGCCTTTTTTCTGCCGTTTGGCAAGAATCCCCATCTTCACCACATCGCCGCCGATAGCTCCGCCGGGAAGGATGAGGGAGAAAAACGCTCCCTGCAAAGTGAGAGAAAGCGCCTCATAAAAGGATATTTCAAAGTTCTGCAACGCCGCAAGACGCTGCCATCTCCAGGCGCATACCGCATGATGGGCAGCATAAAACAGTATTGCCGGAAGTACAAGTTTGTAATCAAACGCATGAAGACAGCTGTTGAGTTGCTCCCGGCTCTTCCAGATCAGGACACCGATAATGACAACGGCACAAAGCAGCCGGAGAACAAATTTTAAAATTTTAAAACTCCTGTGTTCTGTATCGCTCATGGTTGCACTCTTTTTTTCCTGAATTTGCTGTAATCATATAAATATAGCACGCGTGCGGGGATTTCTCAAACGGCTGAAGAGATTTTCTGCTTGAATAAATTTATTTTTGGTGATATATTTATCGGAAACCAGATATACAATGAAAGGTCAGGTCTTATGAAAATTACCAGAGAGATGATCACCAGCCCGGAAATGCAGGGGTTGCGCCGGGAAAGCTGCCGGTCAACGTTTTTCCATTTTGCCTCTGAAGAGCAAGCCCGTCTTTACTTCCGGGAGTATTCGGCAACGACTGTTTCTCTGGACGGAAAGTGGAGTTTTGCTTATACTGAATCTCCGGAAAATATCGATGAAAGCTGTTATCAGGAAAATTTTGATGCCGCCGCATGGGAAGTTGTCAACGTTCCCGATTGTTGGGTGATGCGCGACAGTGTGCCGGATAATCCGCATTACACCAATGTCAACATGCCTTTCAGCGCCACTCCTCCGGAAGTTCCGGAAAAGAACCCTACCGGAATATATCTGCGCAAATTCGACATTGAAAAAGTTGCCCCCGACAAGCGTTACATCCTGCATTTTGACGGTGCGGAAAGCGTTTTTTTCTGCCACATCAACGGTATGTTTGCCGGATGTTCCAAAGATTCCCGCGGCGCAACGGAGTTTGATATATCAGCCTTGCTCCACGCTGGAACCAACACCATCGCGGTGACGGTGGTCAAGTGGTCGGACGGAACTTATCTGGAAGATCAGGATTACTGGTATATGCCCGGGCTTTCCCGTTCGGTCTATCTTTGTGAAATTCCGGTCGTTTCGGTTGCGGATGTCTTTGTCAAAGGCTTGCTGGATGCCGATTTGAAAAATGGTACGCTGAATTACGAAGCGATCATTGATCTGCCCTCCGACTCCGTTGCCCGCGATACCGTGATCACAGTTCGCCTCTACGATCCCGCCGGTAAAGAACTTTACTCCGGTGAACCGGAGTACAAGCGTATCCCGTTGGAACTTCTGGAATCCGCCTCAAGAATAAATCTGCGCAGATTTCAGGTCGCTTCTGAAATAAAACTTGCCGATGTCCCGCAATGGAACGCGGAAACGCCGCAGCTGTGTGTTTGTACCGTGGAGCTGCGGGATAAAAATGGAAACTTCATTGATGCGGTGTCGGTGCGTACCGGGTTCCGGCGCTATGAGATACGCGACCGGAAATTTCTGGTCAACGGTCAGAAAGTTTTGATTTGCGGCATGAACCGCCACGAGCACCACGATACTTTCGGCCGTGCGGTTCCGTATGAAACACTGAAACTTGATCTGCTCACAATGAAGCGTTTCAACGTCAACGCCATCCGGTGCAGTCACTATCCGGCGGCGCCGGAGTTTTACGATTTGTGTGACGAATTGGGCTTTTATGTACTGGATGAAACCAATCTGGAACACCACGCTTTCACCGGTGACTTCTGTCAGAACCCGCGCTGGGCGGGCGCTTTTATCGACCGCGCCTGCCGCATGGTGGAACGGGATAAAAACCATCCGTGCATCTACGGCTGGAGCTTGGGCAATGAGTCCGGCTGCGGTGTCAATCACGCGGCAATGGCAGGCTGGATCAGGTGCCGGGACAACTCCCGTCTGGTGCATTATGAAGGCGCTGTAAGAGAGGACGGCACCTGGGAAACCCTGCAGGAGAACCGCAAAAGAGGCAAATTCCGGTGGACATACAACGTTCCGCCGGATACGATGACTGATTTCATTTGTCCCATGTATCCGCAGATCGCCCAGATCATCGAGTGGTCAAAGAGCCATGTGGAAAAACGCCGTCCTCTGATCATGTGTGAATACAGTCATGCTATGGGCAACAGTAACGGTTGTCTTGCCGATTATTTTGATGCGTTCAACACATGCGACGGTCTGCAGGGCGGTTTTATCTGGGAGTGGGTCGATCACGGGATCAAACGGACGGCACCGGATGGAAAGAGTTACTGGTGTTACGGCGGTGACTTCGGCGACACGCCCAACGATATCAACTTCTGTACGGACGGCATTGTCTGGCCTGACCGGACGCCGCATCCCGGATTGTATGAGTTCAAATATCTTGCCCGCCCGGTGAAGATCACCATGCTGGATAAAGATAATCTCCGTATCAATGTTTTCAATGCCCGCTATTTCACCACGCTGGATGATATTGAGTTGAAGTGGAGTTTGAACGTTGATGGCAAAGAGTTGAAGAGTGGTTCTTTCCTGCCGGGAGACATTCCGCCGCAGGAGGATAAATGCTTTACTCTGGCGCTGGACGTTCCGCCGGTTCCGGCTGGATCAACTCCGGTTCTGTTGATCCGCGCGGTCACCCGCAAAGAGTCGGTGCTTGGCGATGCCGGATTCTGTGTCGGACACGATTATTTCAAGTTGACTCCACCGGCTTACACTGCGCTTCCGGAGGCGGAAAAAGTCTTTACCGGAGTGCGCTTTGATCCGGTCGAAAGCATCGTTTCCGCCGGAAAACTTGCTGCCGGTATCGGTCCTGCTGGAATAAAATCACTCACTTGCAACGGAGAAGTTTTGATGCTTCGCGGTCCCCGGTTGTCGGTGTGGCGCGCGCCTACGGACAACGATGGATTGAAACTGCTTACCGCTCCCCGCGATGCCGGGAACCGGGTCTATAAGAAGTGGTGCTCGCTCGGATTCAACAAAGTGAAGATGATCCCCGACCGCTACTCGGCTCTGCCGGATGCCATTCTCTGCCGGGAATTGGGTATCGCTTCCGGATGTGACAGCGATGAGTTTGAATTTACCCAGCAGATTCGTCCGCGCGAAGATGGCGCACTGGTTTGTGATATGGAATTTGTGGTTCCGTCATATTTTGACGACATCCCCCGCATCGGTGTGACCATGGAACTGCCGGGAACACTCAAAAAAATCGATTACTGGGGACTCGGCCCCCATGAAAACTATCCCGACCGCAAAGCGTCGGCGGTTCCGGGACGGTATCAGACCTCCGTTCAAGAGATGTACACTCCCTATATCATGCCGCAGGAAAACGGAGCCAGAACGGAAGTGCGTTTTGCGGCCTTTTCCAATCCGGAACAGGAGTACGGCTTGCTGGTCGTTCCCGGTAACGAGATGATTTTCTCTGCGCTCGAATACAGCATAGATGCTATGACCGCCGCCCGTCACACCTGTGATTTGAAAGCGGATAACTGCATCTATCTCAACTGCGATCTTAAACAGCGCGGACTGGGAACCGCCAGTTGCGGTCCCGGCCCTCTGGAACGGGACAAAATCCGTCCGGGAGTTTACCGGATGCAGTTGATCTTCAAGGCATTCAAGCGCGGCGAAGATGCAGCTGTCATTGCCGGACAGCTGCGGAATTTCTGATAAAGTTTCTGGAGTTGCAAGTTGGATAAACGCAGATCGAAACAACGTATCCCGCTTTTTCTTGCGGGGCTGTTCCCCATAGTATCCGGGATGCTGTGGGGCGGCTTCTGGCTCAACGGGATTGCCGGGATGGAGCATTTTGCTTCCGGCTTTGCGTTGCTGGCGCTGGCATTTGCCGCAGGTACGTTGTTTTACCGTCTGCGCGGGATCGGAGTGGGAAAACTTGCGTTCTGGGGAGTCGCGTTTTATCTTTATGTAAACTTCAATCTGCTCTTCCCGGCGGCATTCTACTTCGGCATGACGGGAATCGACCGTAAGCGTGACCGGTACGGGATATTCTTTGCCTCCGGTTTTCTCTCCGGCGGACTTCTTGGCAGTTGTTTCGGCTTTCCGATGCTGATGCTTTTGCTGCTCAGCGTCGCACAATTCATGGTCAATACCGGTGTTTTTCACCGGAAACTGCCGGAAAACAAGTGGCAAAAACTGCTGGCAAAGTTTGTCAATGCCGCCGCCTTTTTGGGGATCATCTGCGTTTGTGTACTGTCCTTCGACCGGGATTACCGGGATAAGCAAAGCGCGTCCGGGGCATCGGATATCACTTTGCTCTGCGCTCTGGGATTATCGGAACGCCCCAAACCTGAGATGCTGACCGTCTCCCGGTCAACGGTTATGAGGATGTCGGCGTGGAAAGAGCTTATCAGTTTGCACTGTGACCGGATATCTCCGGTAAAGCGGGTCGATAAAAAATATGATGTCATCGTGGTGGAGGATATTCCGGCAGATGCCTTCAATTCCCCCCGGCGTTATATTGCCTCGCTTGCCGATGGCGGCATACTGGTTCTGCCGGTGGAGATGTGCCGTAAAATACCGGAATTGCAATGGCAGACTATCCCGTCATCATTGGACTCAGGAGCTGTTTACGCGGCCGCCAGAAAACACGGAAAATTGAATTTTTCCGGCGACTTGATCGAAAAAAATATTTTACGGATATTTACGGAGATCCCTGCTGAACAGCTGCTGCCCGGAGCCATATCCGGCGCTCTGGTCGGCTTTGAACCGAAGATTCCGGCAGTATCTGCAATGCTGCCGCATGAGGAGTTGTGCTATATTCTTTATGGAGCGGCATTGATATTGATTCTGGCGGAGATATTGTGTCACAAATCAGCCTTGAGGGAATACATCTCAACTGCCCAGAGTTCGTTTGCATTTGCGCTTGTTGCCGGTATTTTGCTCAGTGAAAACAGTGTTTCAGCTTCCGTTGAATACGGCTGGCTTCTGGCGCTTTTAAGCGGAGCTGTGATGTTTGTTCAGTTTTCTGCGCGACCCCGGGCTTTGCGCGGCATGTTGATTCTGGCAGTGGCAGTTTCGTGGTCGTGGTACTTTTTCCCCGGAACCGCCTGGGCGATTGCGGCATTGCTGAGTTCCGGCATGGTGCTTGCGTTCCGGCAGCGCCACTGGCTGCGGGAACATCCCGGACGAAAACTTGACTGGCAAACAATTTTGACCGCATTGGCGTTGGCGGGCGGCGTTTTTCTGGGAAGCAGTATGCCGGAGGCAGTGAAAGAGACGCTTACGGTTGCAAGTATAATATATTTATGGTCGTTGATTCGGTCTTGAAAATAATGAAAGGTCTTTTTTTATGAAACTTTGTGCAATTCAAATTCCGTTTGCATACTCGGTGGAGGATGCAGAAAAATCTGTCACCATGGCAGTTGATGAACTGAATAAATGCGATAATTCCTGCGATATAATTCTGACCCCGGAATATTCCAATGCTCCGGCGGCGTTCCCTGCCGGAGAATGTATCCCCTTTGCCCAGGCGCACACGGCAGAACTTATTACCGCTGCGCGCAATGCCGCCAAACGCTGTAATGCGATCGTTGCCGTGAATTATGTCTGTGAAGCCGAAGCCGGACTCTTTCGCAACACCACCGAAATATTTGACCGCAACGGTGTCAGTGCCGGACGTTTTTTCAAACAGCACCTGCCCCGTGCGGAAAAAAATATCAACATGCTCGATGAGGAGTATACCCGCAGTTTCCGAACTCCTGATATCGTGGAAGTTGATGGAATCCGTTTTGCGTTTCTGATTTGTTACGACACCTACTTCAGCGAATACGTTTCCCACATCGCCCACCGCCATCCGGACGTGGTTCTGGTATCGAGTTTCCAGCGCGCGGAACGCAAGGAGATTTTGCGTATGCAGAATCAGCATCTGGCATTCAACTGCAATGCCTATGTCCTGCGGGCATCGGTATCCATGGGGGAAAATTCAGCTCTGGGCGGCAACTCCATGGCAGTCTCTCCGGACGGCACGATCCTCGGAGAGTTTGGCAACCGGTGCGGAACTTTCACTTGCGACATCGACGACATCAAATGGAAATTCATGCGTTCCAACAGTTTCGGAGGAAAACTCATTCCGAACGATCAGTTCATCGAACAGGCACGCGCCACCTGGGCTTACCGTCCCTGCGGCAGTATGACCGTCGAAAGTGATGCAAAAATGCCCTATCCCCGCATTTGTGCGCACCGTGGATTCAAGACGGTTGCTCCGGAAAATACTCTTGCCGCCTTCGGTGCCGCCATTGCGATGGGCGCCAATGAGATCGAAATGGATATCCGCTTTACCAAAGACGGTGTTCCGGTCGTTGCCCATGACAGCGCGCTGGAGCGGGTTTCCAACGGCGAAGGTTTCATCGAAGAAAAAACTTTTGCTGAACTGCAGGCGCTGGACTTCGGTTCCCGCTTCGGGGAGCGTTATGCCGGAGTGAAGATCGCCACTTTTGAAGAGGTTTTGGCAAAGTTCGCCCGTCATGCGGTGATAAATCTGCACCTTAAAACGGAAGAAAAAGCCGGATGTGCCGAGTTCCCGAAAGATAAGATGGAGCTGATCGTTGCGCTGTTGGAAAAGTATGACCAACAGGATCATGTTTACTTCATGGGCGACTACACCGTGATGGAGAGCGCCATCAAATATGCCCCGCATATTCCGCGCTGTATGGGGGCGTTCCCCGATCCTTTTGAAATCGTCGACCGGGCAATCAAATATAATTGCAAAAAAGTGCAATTCTTCACACCTCACTACACCCAGGAGATGATTGACAAAGCTCGTGCCAACGGCATCATCTGCAACCTCTATTATTGCGATGATCCGGCGCTGGTGGCTGACCGCTTCAATGCCGGTATCGACACCATTTTGACCAACGACTTCTGGTCTGTCAGGGTGGCCGCCGAAAAAGCCGGCATCATGTAACGGCGGCAATCTCGCTTGTTCCTGCGAGCCTTTTCTGCGGACTCAGCTTCGGTCGAGTACAGTCGTACACTCCCTCAGCTTCGCCTTGAAAAAACTCACATTAACGGCGCGATATTGCCGCCGCCCGGTGGAGCGGAGTTGTCTGGCGTATGTGTCGCCTTGCGGCGACCAAGGTAGTTGGTTATGAGCGCACCTGACGGTGGCTTATGAAACGCCTTGCGGCGTTGGTTCGGAGTATGCTGTGTCGCCTTGCGGCGTTCGCCGCTCGGGTCGAGTACAGTCGTACACTCCCTCAGCTTCGCCTTGAAAAAACTCACATTAACGGCGCGATATTGCCGCCGCCCGGTGGAGCGGAGTTGTCTGGCGTATGTGTCGCCTTGCGGCGACCAATGC
>JAFTRX010000107.1 GCA_017462015.1 Lentisphaeria bacterium | reverse complement strand
TCGACTTGCATGCCTAATCCATGCCGCCAGCGTACGTTCTGAGCCAGGATCAAACTCTCCGTAAAATAAATCTTTATTTTATCGGAAAATCCGATTCAAAGCATTAAATTTAAGACTTTGTTTTCGTCTCTTGTGAATTTTCAAGGTTTACATCGCACTATTCAATTTTCAATCAGCTCACTCACCAGCGGCGAGTGACATCGACTTAATATATCACGGATTTTTGTTTTTGCAAATCGTTTTTTGAAATTTTTCCGATTTTTTCAAAACCGGAAGTTTTTCAAAATTTCACGATCCGCAAAATTTTCAGTGTTATATCAGCCTCGCTGCATCGTCGCTTTTGACGCGCAACAGAAACATAATATATCATCGTTTTTTAACTTTGCAAGCGTGATTTTGAATTTTTTTCGATTTTTTCGGGTTTTTCTGGAGAAATTCGGGGGGATCGGGGGAAAAATAGCGGAGAATAGCGGGGATAAGACCGGTGGGCGGCTGGCGCTATGCAGAATGCCAAGTGGAGCGAAACGGGGTACGGACGGATACGGACAGCAACGGACAAGTACGGACGATAAACCTGCTGGAGCGCTGCGATAAGCCGTATCACCATAAGCCGCGCAAGCGGCGCTACTCACACCCTACCACTCGCCTGCCGGGCTTCAGCCCGGCGACAGGCGCAAAAGCCAGCGGGCTTCGTTCAGGGGCGTTATCGCGCCGCTATTCGCGAGTTTTGCCGAGGAGTCCGCGACAGGCGCGTACTCACGTACGCAACTGGAGCGGCGACGACCGCAAGGCTCGCGAGAGCAAGCGAGAACGCCCCGTGTAAAGCGAGAACACCCCGCAAATTAATACAAATAGTCCCAGCGCAGACGGAATCTTCCATGCTTGCACTTGGAAACAATTTCTCTGGAAAAATCCGGATCGACCTCTTTCAACTGTTCGACATGACCATCATAAAAACCGACACTCATGCGTTTATTATGGTGGAATGCGTTATATTCACTCCAGTAATAACGTGATTCGGTACAATTGGCACCACTTCGCTTGGCGATTTCCACATTCATAAATTTGCGGCTGGGATTGCGCACTTTCTTTACATTGGGGAATGGATTTTTACTATTGAAAAAGTCATACTCCAGCCAAGCATAGTATGTCCAACCTAAAGTTTTTGCCATTCCAGGATGCGGACGGAATGCCGGACAATACATCAGCGGACATGTTTCCGGATAGTTGGTGCCGCCGGAGTTCTTGGTTATGGAGTAGGTCGCCGGGAAATATTTTTTCAGCGCCGGCCATGGATATGTTCTGCCGTAAATAGAATAGGGCATGAAACCGTTGTTGTCATCTGTGTATAAAAGGTTTATTTGCGAAAACTGCTTTATTCTGCCGGCGCAATTGGTTCCGACTCCGCGTTCCCGGGCGCTTTGCAATGCCGGAAGCAGCAATGCCGCCAGAATGGCGATAATGGCAATAACTATCAAAAGCTCCACTAACGTGAAATGAAGGTTGGTGAAAATCGCTTTTCTACGGTCAAATAAATTGCCTGCTCTCATATCATACCCCTTCCTTTGATGAAATTATTTCAGAGAATCACCGGGCACAAACAGTGCTTGGGTGGAACGTTTCTGAAGCGGTGAATCCGGATACATCAGCCGATTCAACGTCACCTCTGCCAAATTCTCAGCAATTTTATATGAATCTATCGAATAGGTAGCCAGCGATGGAGAAATGATATTTTTCATTGGATTGTTGCCGATACTGACCACGGCCAGTTCATCCGGAATTTTTATTCCGGCATCAAGAGCCGCCCGCATTGCCGGAAGTGCCATTTCATCTTCGTGACAGATCAATACATCCGGGCGCTCTTTCATTTTAATGATTTCATTTACAGCAAGAATACCGCTCAACGGTAAATTTTCAGTCGGATCGATATGAAATTCCGCAAAAAAATCTTTGCCATGCGCCAGCAATTCCTCCCGCATGGCGTGGTAACGCCGGTCACTCAGGCGTCCGCAAACGGCAACTTTTTCATGGCCCAGCGCTAAAATACGCCGAATAACATCGTGCCCGAACCCGATCTTGTCGAAAAATACGCAGTCATAATTCACTACATCGTTGTCCCAGATAATTACCGGAACATTGCAATTGTCCGGGACACACCGGTAACTGGGAGTGATTATTGCATCCACATTCATTTGCAGCTGCTGCTCAAAGGCGGCGGCAAACTCTTCGTCATAACCTTTTTTGCGTTCAAAAAAATTGTAGTTCAGGGTGTATCCGCGCTTACTGAAACTTTTGCCGGCTTCGACGATCAGTTCATAAAGGTACATCCTCAAAGCCGGAAAAATCATACCGATCCTCCTGGTGTTTCCGCAGCGCAGCGAACGTGCTGCCTGATTGCACCGATAACCCAACTCTTTGGCTGCCGCCAATACTTTGTCTCGGGTTTCCGGAGCTGCCGGACTATTCTCGCCTTTGCTCAACACATAGGACACCATTGCCCGGGAAATCCCTGCCATCCGGGCGACATCGGTTATTGTTACTCTTTTACAACTCATTTACAATCACCTGTTGAATCGATTCAACTACTCTAAAACTGAATATATCACATCACAAAAGATTTGTCAAGGCGGAGAAATAAAATTTTACGATTTTGGGGTAAAATCAGCGTTTTTCGTGGAAAATCCGGGAAGGACAAGCTGGTGTGCGGACAAGTCGGACAGGCGGCGGCAACGTGCCGCTCCGAGGTGTCGCGCCCTCCCGATGGTCGGGCTTGATCGATTTACATAAGCCGCGCAAGCGACGCTCCCTCCCAACTACCACTCGCCTGCCGGGCGAGACCGCCCGGCGACAGGCGCAAACGCCAGCGGGCATATTTCAGGGGCGTTATCGCGCCGTGCTCCGTATCAGCGGCATCGCCGCCAATAAGAGTAATATTGATTTATCGCCAGCGACGGAATATTGACGGCAAAGGGATATTTTTTAAACAACGCCTTCCAATATTCCTGCTGTTCGGCGGCAAGTTTACTCAACTCTTTTTTATTCTTTCCGTGCAATTTCTGGAATTTGCGCACAAATTCGACCCGGTTGCGGGAAAACGCCAATCCGGCAGCAATAAATTCCACCCGCTGTAAAGACTCTTTGTCGTCAGCCACGCTTTGGCGCGCCTCATTCAACATGGCCTGAAGTTTATTAAATTCCGCTTCGGTAAAACTTTTCATAAAAAAGTCGATGAATCCCTGCGGGCGGGTCGTCAAATCTTCCACCTCCTGAATATTTTCCGCGCTGCATTCCGCAAGTTTCGCGGTCAACTTTTCGCAATGCAGGAAATATTTCTTCATAGCCTCCGCTGCCTTGCCGAAGCCTTTTTGGCAATAATCATCTATTATATCATCGACATCCTGCGCCGGGTCCCACAGCATCTGGGCAAGGACATAGTAATTCAAACCATTCACCGCCCAATTATGGGTCAAACTGTCAAAATCCGAAGCGATCATGCCGGTTTCGGCACAATGGCGGATATCTTTTGCCATTTCATGCACATATACTACCGGGAAGCCTCGTCCGCCGAGCAGATAATTCGGGCGCAGAATCAATTCTTTGACCCGGGAAGCCCAGAAATCCCAACTTTTGCGATCCTGTTCCAGTCCATTCCGGTTGAGATACTGGAATCCGACAAAGGTGACTGCCATATTATCCGGGAAATCGCGGAAATATTCCGGCGGACGCTGATACCCCGCATACGCCAGATAAAGTATTTTCAGTTGCGGATGAGTTTTTTTCAATTCACGCGCCACGGCGGCAGTGAATCGCACCACCCGGTCGCTGAAACTTGGATAGCGGAATGTCGGACGGTTCCTGTTCAGGAAAACTCTTTTGGTAGTAAGTTTTCCGTCTGCCGGATCCCATTTGCGGCAGTTTTCGCACATGCAGAATATATCATAATTTCCGTCACTGGGAGAAACGCTGAGATATTTCACTTCGGGCCGTTTATTGAGAAGATTCCGGCAATCGGCAGCGGCCTGACGGATCATTGCTTCATTGGACTTGCAGAGCCGGGTGTTTTTCGGCCGGATCATCTTCCGGGTGCCATTGAACTGCAATGCCATATATTCCGGATGAGTTTTGCTGAAACGGAAATAATAATTATTGAAATTACTTCCTCCGGCAATGGGCAACTTGCCGCCGAGCCGCTGAATGGCGAACCACGAACCATGATTCTTCCACAATGCGGCGATCTCTTCCGGGTCCAATCCGGTGAATTTCACTCTATCCAGCAACTCCTGCGACAGATTCAATTTTACGATCGTGCCGTCAGGTCGTTTCCAATCCTTTTTCGATTGGCTGAGCGAATTGCGGATATAGCGGCGGCGGAAAAACGGTGCATCGGTCAAGTGGAACGGCGCAAACGCGATTTTCGATGATTTTTTATACACTTCGCCGCTTTTTCCGGGCCACAGCATCCGGTAATCAAGTATCTCACGCAGGAAACAAACCACGCCCAACTGTTGTGTCGGCGCACCGATGATCAGTTTATTGTTTTCTGCGCGGATGGATATATCGTTTTGAAGGACAAATTCGATCCGGATGTGAAACTTCTCCTTGCGCCATTTCCACATATCGCCTTCACTTCTGACAGCTTTCATCGGCACTACCGGCAAACTGACACCGGACATGTTTTTCAACACCCGGTTGAGCATCCCACCTGCCGGTCGGTCACCGGCTTGACGGTTCGCAATTACCGCGTGAGCCTTGCCGTCAGAGATCAGACAGAGTTCCCTGCCGGAAAGTTTTTCCATTTTGCGACGGGAGCGAACCGGTCTGATCTCCGGTTTCCAAGAGCCGTCATCATATACCTTTTTTGGGCCCAGCGGCTGATAATCCCACAACTCTTTGGGGGAATTCTCCGCATCCGGTTTGGCTGCCATTATAAATGAATATATCGCTTTGGCAAATGGAAAAAGCTGATCCAATGCCGCCTGCGCCCCCTGCCCGCCGCGTTGACGGTAAGGAGTGAATGCCTGTGTAAGTTTGACATTGAAAAACAATACGCGACCTTTGCCCAACTCATTAGAAGCAACGACAGCACCGGAATCGTTGCCGACCAGCATTTTTCCGGTAGTCAACTCCTTCAAGACCGCATAACCGTCCCGGAGCATGAATTTATGCACCGCAGGATTTTTTCCGCACTCCTGCCATTTCGGGGCGGGGAAATCCGCCTTGCCTTTAAGAGTTCCCCAACGCGCTGCGCCCAGCAGATTTTTCCACAATCCGGTGGGAGCGGTAATTTTCCGGGGCGGAGCGCCGTCACCGATAATGACCAGAGTACCGCCGTTACGGACAAATTTTTCTGCTTTTTCGATATGGGATCTCGTCCACTCTTTGAATATTGCCGGACGGTCGTTGCCCATTAAGTAAACGATGACGGAATATTTTTCAAAATCACCGCCTTTGAACACCTTGAATACCGGCTTGAGTTTGCTCCACTGCGGATTCATCACGGTCGTATTGAATAAATCCGTAACCCGTGCGCCGGAATAACTCTGCCAAATCCCCACCGGTTTGGCATTCAACACCGGCAGCAGCATACTGAAAATTGTAACAGCAAAAATTTTTCTCATTTTTATAAACCTGAATAATTATTTTACGCGGACAGTTTTTCCCGGCTCGATCTGTAATTTTTTGCCATTGACCAGAAGATAGACCGGAAGATCGGAATTATTTTTCAGGAAATTTCCACATTTACTTGCGGTAAGTTTTTCCGTGGCTTTGACATAGGTGGCGATTTCGCCCATGGTGGCGTACCAGAGTTCCGGTTTGCCGGAGATTTCTTTACAGAAATTTTCAATAACGTGCCAACTGGGTTTGGACATTTGTCCGGTTTTTCTGTTGCGGCGGGCGATAAATTCATAGCTGTGCCCCCAGACGATCAGCACGGACATCTTTTCCGCCTTGTAATCGAGGAACTTTTTGGCAACTCCTTTGACCCGGTTGTGGTGGCAGTAGGGATGCCACATCAGAAAATCCTGCGGCAAGTCAAAATTTCCTGCCATTTTACAGGTACGGGCGTAAAGCAGACCTTTGGGGCGCATGATATTCACGACCATATCGCTGAATCTGCCGTAGGGATAGGCGTAACCGAGCAGTTTTTTCCCGGTAAGTTCGGGAAGTTTCTGAATGTCGCCGTCCAATTCGCTGGAAACGATTTCCGGTTTTTTCCGCGGAAGATTGATATGGTGGGCACCGTGTCCGGCAACTTCGTGATTGGCATAGAGCGTTTTGACTTCAGATGGATCGACCATGTTACCCGGCTTGGGTTTGCCGAACAAGCCGGAAGGAATGTTGAAAGTTGCTTTCACACCATATTTATCGAACACCTTGACCAGTTGGCGGTCGGCGTAATGTCCGTCATCATAGCTGAAAGACAACGCTTTGAGTTTCCAACCGGGATAGGCGGCAACGATGCCGGACTTTTTGAGTTGCTCTGCTGAAACCGGCTGATCGGCAACTTCGACCGCATCAAAGGTGCTGCAGCATCCGGCAAATATCACCGCTGCGGTGAACACAAAAGCTGTAAAAACAAATTTCCTCATACTGATTTATCCTTAATATTCATAGTCCCAGTAATCAGCAAAGCCCGGACTTTTATTTATTTTCTCCACAGAGAACCAGGGACGTATCTCCCGGTACATTTCAACGTGTCCGTCATAATGATATACATTCATCATTTTATTATGGAGAAAAGAGTTATAGGTTGTCCGGTAATAGTTTGCGTTATACTCATTATACCGGGTCAGAAGTGCGAGCTCGGTGTGCATGAATTTTTTAGAGGGTTTTTTAACTCTCTTGATGTTCGTATGGGAGCGTTTCCAGAATTCAAAATTGATCCATCCGTAATATACCGTCCCCCTGGAGGTGGCAGTCTTGGGATGACGGAAATATTTCGGACAACAGAATACCGGTACTTTCTGCGGATCGTCGTTCCCGAGAACAGTTGCCTTCAACTTGTAAGTATTTACCGGGGGATAATTTTTTAATGCCATCCACGGATAAGATCCGCCCCAATATTTTGGCGTATACCCCTCAAAGTCATTGCAGTAAGACATATTTATCATTCCGAACTGCTTGATGCGGGAAGTACAATTTGACGTCATTCCCCGCTCTCTGGCGTTTTGCAGCGCAGGCAGAAGAATCGCTGCCAAAATTGCGATAATCGCAATAACAACCAGCAATTCGATCAAAGTGAAATGGGAGTGTGCGGGGGACAAGGAAAACTTTTTTTCACGAGAAAAAAAGTTTTCCCTTTCCCCCGCGCCCCCTTTCTCTTTCAAAAAAAGCGGGGTATTTTGCACCTCCAGTTTGTCGCCGCGCTTGAAAAAACGCATTGTTGAGATGAAAGTATCCACGAGAAGCTCTATCAAGGTGAAGCATTTCTGCTTCACCTGCCCCGGGGCAGGTGAAAAAGCAGTGGACATTATCTTATTATTTTTTCTGCGGTTTGATTTGCCGAATACATACATGAGCGATCCTCCTCTTATTTGGCACGGATGAATTTCAAATCATCAAGGAAAACTTTCTGTTCAGCTTTGGTATCATTTTTAACGGTAAAAGTGACCGTGGCGGCAACCTTTTTGCCCTGCGGGAAGACAAACGGAGTGTAAGTTATCTGCTGCCAATTCGAGTTTTCTTTCAACCCTTTGGCTGCGACGGCAAGTTTCTGCACGACCGCTTTGCCGTCCACATCGAAGTTGACCGCAACTTCCGGGATGCCGTTTTTGAAGTATCCGGAAATAAGCATCCGGGTTCCGGAATTCAGCACCACTTTCACCGTCGAAGTCACCGTCGCCGTCTCCTGCGGGGCAAGGGTGATACAGAGGGATTTGCCCTGTCTGGCGTGATACATGGCGGTAATGTCATGAATGTCATCGTGACAATCCTGCAAGGTGACTTCATATTTTTTGCCATCAATGTTCCAGCCGAAGACCGGACGGTTGAATTCCGGAGCATTGGTCAATTCAAAAGCGTTGTTGACAAAGTAGTTGAAAAATCCGAGCTGAACACCTTTCATCAGGTGCTGGATCATAAACTTATAGGGCATGTGCCACAAAGTATATTCCAATCTGGTGTTATAGTTGATGGAGAAATCCTTTCTGACCGTCCCGGCGAGTGACTGGTTGAGGCGGGATTCACAAACTTTACTTGCTTGGGTGAAAAGTTTAAGCAACATTTTGTCATTGATTTCCGCTGGTTCTTTACCTGCGGCCAACACCAGCGGCAGATTGCCGCCGTGAGTGTTGACCTGCGACAGGTGGCGGCTCCAACTGGCACTGATCCGACCGTAGTCAAAACCGGATTTGACATAGAGAACACGGGTGCGTTCTTCCGGAGTGATTTTGGATTTCAACGCCTGCTTGAAAAATTCATCGCCTTTCCGGAAAAATTCATCATCGTAAATGACACCGACGTTATACAAAACTTTCCGGTATCCGCCCCAAATCTTCTGTACTTTTTTGGTGTACTCTTCGGTCAAGGCGAAGTATTTCCGCATCGGTTCCGCCGCATTGCCGAAACCGGCACGGCAGTAGTCGTTGATTATGGCATTCACATCGGCATCCGGGTTCCACATCAGTTTGGCACCGACATAGTTGGTCAAACCGCCATTGGCAAAGTTACCATTGTTTTCCACCCGGAACCCGAAACCGTTGACACTTCGGAGCAGTTTGGTTTCCCAGGAGATAAGTTCGGTCACGTTCCAGGGCATACCGTGGTTGTAGGTTCCCCAGTACTCATAGAGCCAGAGTTTGATGCCGGATTTTTTATAGTATTCGAACTCCTCTTCGACCTTTTTGCGATCCTTGATGGAGGGCCCCCAGAGACAGCGCAGAACATAGACGTTGTCCGGCATTTTAAAAACTTTTTTCGGCGGCTGTTCATAGAAAGCATAGGCGAGAAAGAGAACCTTACTTTTCGGATTGAGTTTTTTCGCCTGAATTGCCACATCCCGGGTGAAGTCATACATACGGTCGGAAAGATGGGGGGAATCGTAAATGGTTTTCCAGTTGGGATCGGCGTCCTGCGCACGACAGTTGGCACATTCGCAGAAAGCATAGCCGTCATTGGGGGAAATGGACTGCATTACATCCAGATTTTTGGCGGCGACTTTTTCGGCAAGGAGACGGCGGACTTCCGGATTGCTGGTGCAGAGTTGCCGGGGGGTGCGGGCGGCAACGGCAGGCTTGTCGTTGGAGCCGACCCAGCTGGCAGCGGAAACCAGACTGTAGTATTCCGGATGTTTTTCAAAATACTGTTCCGGGGGAAACCATTTTTTGAAGGAGTGACCGGTCTGATAACCGATAGATTGACCGAGTTTCATCCGGCGCACCCACTCTTTTTCTGCGCCGTACTTGAGGATACGGATACCGAAGGCGGGTTTTTCGGTGGAAAATCCGGTTTTCACTTTGATGGATTTATGACGGGGAACAACTTCACCGGAAGCGGTCGGCCAGAGCCAGCGAACGCCGCAGACATCTTCCAGAAAGGTGGTGACGGCGCGGGAATCTCCGGGAATCTTTTTGCTGTTTTCCGCACTCCAGAGAAAAATTTTACCATCTTCATCGACTTTGCGGAAAATCTGTTCGCGGTTTTCGATTTTTATATCTTTGGGCGCAAAGGCTTTGCCTACATAGAAACCTTTTTTACTGCTGTCTTTGGCGCGTTTCACGTTGAAACGTTTGCCGAAGATTTTGCCCAGATATGCGGCAAGTTCTCTGGCATCGCGGAGGGATGCTCTGCCGGCATAGTAGACATCGGTCAAATCGGCGATCTCCACTTCAGCACCACGAAGCTGAACCGGTGCGAGAATGGCGGCACAAAACAGCCATACGGACAAGTTTTTGAAAAATTTCATTTTTTCACCTATTTTATTTATCGTATTGAATTTTTATACTGTTTTGTTTTTCAAAGAGTTGCCGGGAACAAATTCCGCCGTGACGGACATCTGTTGAAATGGCATTCCCGGATTTTCGAGCCGTTTCAAGGTGACTGAAGCCAACATATCCGCTGTACGTTTCCAGTCGATATCATAGGTGGCAAGGGTCGGACGTACCGCTCCGGACAAGGGAGTTCTGCCGTAACTGACAACAGAGATATCATCCGGAATTTTCCAACCGGAATCAAACGCCGCACCGACCGCCGACAATGCAAGTTCATCATCGTGAAAAATTATCACATCCGGCAATTCTTTCAATGCGGCGATTTCCCGGATAGCAGCAATTCCCCTCTGCTGCAAATCAGCGTTCTGCGTACTTAATCTGGCATAAAAATCCAATCCGTGCGCTGCCAGTTCATCGCGCATACCTTTGTAGCGGACTTCAGTCAAGCGGCCGCAGACAGCAATTTTCCGGTGACCGAGAGAGAGCAGACGGCGGATCACATCGTGCCCGTAAGTTTCTTTGTCAACAAAAACACAGTCAAAACCGGGAACTTTATTGCCCCAGATGATGATCGGCACCGGCGAGGGCGCGGTATATTCAAAAGATGGTGTGATGACGGCATCCACATTGGTTTGAAACTGCCGTTCCATGGCGGCGATAAAACCGTCAAGATTACTGGAACGTTCAAAAAAGTTATAGGTCAGCGTGTAATCATATTTGCGGAAACTCTTTTCCAGTTCTACGATCAATTCATACAAGTACATTTGCAGTGAAGGCAGCACGACGCCGATATTCCGGGTCTTGCCGGAGCGCAGTGAACGGGCGGTATGATTGACCCGATATCCCAGAGCTTTTACTGCATTGTATACTTTTTCTCTGGTTTCCGGAGTTGAAGAACCGCGTTCACCGTGGCACAGCACATAAGATACCATTGACCGGGAGACTCCGGCATACTTTGCCACATCGTTGATCGTCACATTCTTTTTAATCATAAGTTACCCCATAATCATTTTTTGGAACGTTCCAAAATTTTGTCACTGTTAAAATTTATCATGATTTTTTAAATTTGCAAATGATTTTTTAAAAAATACGCAATTTTTATTGAGGAGAGATAATGAAAAGCAGTTATACCATAAAACCGGCGGCGGCGAAAGGAATGGGGCTGTTGCAAAAACAAAGTTTTTGCAACAGCCTCGTTGTTATACCCAAAATACTTATTCAATCATGATTCTCTGCATTCCTCAATAAATATCTTTGAGGAGTGCGATACCTCGGGTATGAAGTGTGTCTATTGGCATGCAGAATCGCTGGTGTACCCGAT
>JAFTRX010000106.1 GCA_017462015.1 Lentisphaeria bacterium | reverse complement strand
CCTATCGGGTACACCAGCGATTCTGCATGCCAATAGACACACTTCATACCCGAGGTATCGCACTCCTCAAAGATATTTATTGAGGAATGCAGAGAATCATGATTGAATAAGTATTTTGGGTATAACAACGAGGCTGTCGCTGAATCTTATGTTTTGCAACAGCCCCTTTTTTTCATGCATTTGCAACGGGACAGCTTGAATTTATATCAGGTTTTCCTGTTCCAAAAATGCCACGATCTCACTGGCGAGCTTATCGCTGCCTTCATCGTTGTAGTGTACCCAGTCCCGGTGAAGTTCTGAGCAATATTTTTTGGAGAAATCTCCAAGTTCGTTGATGCGGACACCGCGGGGAATAAGCACCTCCCGGGCGATTTGATTGTAAAGTTCAACTTCCGCATTGGAGCGGTAAGAGGTGGTGATCAATTCTTCGATAACGGGCGTGGTCGTGGCAAAAATCACCTCGGCACGGGGGAAGAGCTGATGTATTCTGGTCAACACCCGTCCCAGCATGTAACGGTAGATATCCGGCGGAGTGAGCGGGTCTTTGTCGAAGCGGATGTCGGCGGACACCTTTTCATGGACCA
The DNA here is from genome assembly GCA_017462015.1 of Lentisphaeria bacterium. Lineage (GTDB taxonomy): Bacteria > Verrucomicrobiota > Lentisphaeria > Victivallales > Victivallaceae > UBA1784. Next base: position 71,735 of record JAFTRX010000106.1, on the reverse strand, counting down.
TGGTTTCTCCGATGTCCTCGCCGTCACGACCGGTGGAATTGGCGTTCAGGTGGAGAATATCCCATAACCCGTTGTTCCAATGTACGACATCAATATCATCCGGCCAGGAATTTTTGCCTTTCCAGATGGAAAGTGCGCGCAAGGTGTACTGAACGAAGCGGGCATTGTCATCGTCAAAATAAACATTCATTCTTCCGGCAAGTTTTTCCTGAACGAAGGAATCATATCCCATCCGGATGGAGTCGCCGAGCAAAAGCAGACTTTTCATAATTACAGCCTTTCTGAAAATAATTGTCGCAAACGTTACATAAAATAACACTGCTTTGATCGTTTTTAAACCCCGGAACTGACAATATTGAAAAATTTTTCTTGAAATAATCGTGCCGAGGTGATATATTTTCTGAAGTGCCAAAATGATAGAGGTTTGATGATGAAAAATTTGGCAATATTTCTTTTTATTGTGACGGTGTGCTGTTCCTGTTCCAACGGGAAGAATCCGGAAGGATACGGAGATTCTGAAGCGGCTAAGTGGCTGCGTATGGCGGCGGAAGATGGAGTCGTGTACGCGCAATATTATTATGCTGAGTGCTGTCTGGACGGTGACGGAACCAAAGTTGATGCCGCAGAAGCGGTGAAATATCTCCGGAGCGCCGCCGGAGCCGGATGCCATCAGGCGATGTTTTTACTGGGAAAATGCTACCGGGACGGCAGAGGCGTGAAGCCTTCGGAGAAAGAGGCTCGGAAATATTTTGAGGCCGCTGCGAAAAAAGGCAATGCTGATGCCAAAGCTGCATTGCTGGCAATGGAACGTGCCGCAAGAGCGCAAAAACGGTGAAAAAACTTGACTTTTTTAAGTTTTTGCTGTATTTTAAGAGAATGCCAAAAGCATTTGTATACGGCAGTTTAAATTGAGAAAAAAGGATATCTTATGAAACCGTTTTTTGTTTTTTCCGGACAGGGTGCCCAGAGCGTTGGAATGGGCAAGGATCTCTATGAATCATCTCCTGCAGCCAGAGCGATCTTCGATGCGGCTGACGAAGCGCTCGGATATTCACTTACGTCAGTCATCTTTTCCGGAAGCGATGAAGAGTTGACCCAGACCCGCTATTGCCAGGTGGCGATTTACACCATGAGCTGTGCGGCGCTGGAAGCGTTCAAGGCAAAATTCCCCGAAATCAAAGCCATCGGCTGTGCCGGATTGAGTTTGGGCGAGTACGGTGCGCTCTATGCCGCGGGTGCATTTGACTTTGTTACCGGATTGAAATTGCTTGCCAAGCGGGCGGAGTTGATGGATAATGCCTGCCGTGCCGCAAGCGGCGGTATGGCATCGGTACTTAACGGCGATATCGCTGTTATCCGGGAAGTTTGCGAAGAGTGTGGAATTGATGTTGCCAACTACAACTGCCCCGGTCAGATCGTGATTTCCGGAGAGAAAGAAAAAGTCTCCGCCGCGTGTGTCAAATTGAAAGAGCGCGGTATCCGCAAAGTTATCGAACTCAATGTTGCCGGAGCCTTCCACTCCCGTCTGATGGGGGAAGCCGGTTGCGCTTTGAAGCCGGTTCTGGCTGAAACTGCATTTGTCATGCCGGAAGTTCCGGTTTACCACAACTTTACCGCCGGTGTGGCAAAGGATGCCGATGAGCTCCGCGCCAATCTGGCAAGTCAGGTCGCCGGTTCCGTCAAGTGGGATGATTGTGTCCGGGCAATGGTGAGTGCCGGTGGTGATACCATGATCGAATTCGGTCCCGGCAATGTGTTGACCAAGCTGTGCAGCCGGTCGTTGCCGGAGGTGAAAACGGTCAATGTCAACAGTTTTGCGGCGCTGGAAGCGTTGAGTTTTTGAAAATGGAACTTTACTGCCGTAGCGTTGACCGGATAAGTCCGGGGTTTGAAGGCGCGTTCAAATTCTTACAGGAGCAGGATTTTGAACGTGACGCCGCTGAATTGTTGTGGCAGACCCGGCATAAGAAAGTTGTACGCATGGAGATCCCGTCTGACTGTGCTCCCGGTGGGCAGGAGGGATTTCAAGTGGTGTGGAAATATTACGGAGAAAAACGTTTTTTCCGTTATCTGTTCCGGCCGTCGCAGGCGTTGCGGGAGTGGAAAGGTTTTGAAACTGCGGCGAAATGCGGTATCCCGGTGGCAAAAGTGCTTGCCGCCGGTGAGGTAAGACAAGGTGTAAAACTGATTTCCAGCTACTTTATGACCGAAATGGTCAAAGGCAGCGGCGATGGAGATGATTTTCTTCCCGGCGGAGCGCGGGAGAGCGATGAAGCGCTGGCGCGGGAGTTTGCGGAAAAGAATTTGAAACTTCTGGCAAAACTTCATCGTTCCGGAGCGGTGCATGGCGGATTTACGCCGCGCAACGAACTGTATGTGCTGACCGGAGATGATACCGACGGTCAGCGGTTGAATGTGGTGTGGATCGATCTTGCCACTTGCAAAAAAGTTCCGTTTTTCAAGCGGGAGAAATTGCAGAAAAAAGATTTGGATTATTTTCTTTCGCCGTGGGGCGGCAGTTCTGCGCGGCGGGAGGAGCTGTATAAAATTTATCTTGAGGAGTTGAAGAAAAATGGCTAAGTGGATATCTCATCGCGGAGAATCGTATGATGCTCCGGAAAATACGCTGGCGGCGTTCCGGCTTTCGTTGGAGCGCGGCACTGACGGTATGGAGTGTGATGTGCATCTGACGACCGATGGTCAGGTTGTGGTCGGACACGACAACAGCACGGCGCGTATGGGCAGTGCAATCATGGATATTGAAAGTTCCACCTATGCAGAATTGCAGAAGATCACCGTCTCCGGAAGTTTGGAAAAGGTGTATCCGGGCGAGAAGATCCCGTTGTTGTCCGAAACTTTTCAATATTTGGGAGAGGGCAGAGAGTATTATATTGAGCTTAAGGGCAGTGATCCGGCGCTGATCCCGGCGGTGAAAAAGGTGGTCGAAGCATCCGGAATTCCGGTCATACAGATCGTCTTTATCAGTTTTTCTGAAGAGCTTATTGCCGGAATAAAAAAGGCGATGCCGGAGTATTGCGCCTTGTGGCTCAACAGTTTGCGCACTGAGGACGGAATCATTGGTGCTGAGGCGCTGATTGAAAAACTTGATTCTCTCAAGGTTGACGGTATTGACGGTTGGTGTCATCCGGATATCAGCAAAGAGTTGGTTGATGCTGTGCATAAAGCCGGGAAAATTTTCGCGGTGTGGACGGTGGATAATCCGGCGCACGCGGCACATTTGATCTCCCTGGGCGTGGATGCTGTAACCAGTAACCGGGCGGCGTTGCTGAAGAATTGGTGATTTTTGTAAGGAAGCGGCGTTTTGATGCCGTTGCAGGTTGTTTCTTATGGGACAGCTGTGAAAAAAGTTTGAAAGTTTTTGTAAATAGACTTGTAAAAACATATCTCTGTGCTATATTATAGAGATTGAAAGTTTGATTTGAATTTTTATTGGAAGTAATTACAATTAAATATTTGAAGGAGTTTAAAAATGGCAGTTCCGAAACGTAAAACCTCCCGCATGCAGCGCCGTCAGCGCAAGGCCGCCAACCGTTATGAAGGCGTCGCCGCCACTTTCTGCCCGAGCTGTAAGGCTCCGGTCATGCCGCATCGTGTCTGCGCCAGCTGTGGTCAGTACAACGGCAAGCAGGTCGTGACGGTCGAAGCGTAAGTTTTCGACTTGCAAAAAATGTGAGTGCAAGGTCGCAGAGACAATGAAGATCGGCGTAGATGCAATGGGCGGCGATTTCGCCCCCGGGGTCGTCATAGAAGGATTGGCTCAGGCTCTCGTCGATTTTCCTGCACTTGAGGTCGTTTTGGCCGGTCATCAGCCACGGGTGGAATTCTACCTGGAGAAGTATGGTTTGACCGGCCATAAACGTATTGAGCTGGTTCACGCGCCGACGGTTTGTGAAATGTCCGAAGCGTCTGCGGTGGCACTGCGTGCCAAGCGTGATTCATCGATCACCACGCTGGCACGTCTGCTCAAAGAGAAAAAGATCGATGCCATGGCGACCCCCGGTCACACCGGAGCGACAGTCGCCGCCACCAAAGTTCTGGTGCGCACATTGCCGGGGATCGACCGTCCGGCGCTGGCTGCGAGTATGCCCAGCAAAAAAGGCCGTTTCCTTTTGATGGATGCCGGGGCGAACCCCGATTGTACTCCATTGCATCTTACCCAGTTTGCCTTGATGGGCGATATTTATGCCCAGTATCTTTACCGTAAAGAACGTCCCCGGGTCGGGTTGCTCAGTGTCGGCGGCGAAGATATCAAGGGTTGCGAATTGACCAAAGAAGCATTCAAACGGCTGGAACAATTGCCGATCAACTTTGTTGGCAATGTGGAAGCCGATGCCGCCTTTGAGGGGGAAGTTGATGTGGTTGTTTCCGACGGTTTTGCCGGTAACGTCATGCTCAAGAGTGCCGAAGGATTGGCACGTGCCACGGTCTATTGGCTCAAGCAGGTATTGACCAAAAATGCATTGCGGCTGATGGGCGCGGTGCTGGCAAAGAATGCATTTGTTGAACTCAAAGCGTTTGGAGCCTCCGATGTCATCGGCGGTGCGCCGTTGCTGGGTATCAATGGCATTTGCATCATCGGTCACGGCGGTTCAAATCCTACTGCGGTTCGCAATGCGATACGCGTGGCGGCTGAGTGTGTTGAATTCGGATTGAACCAGCGTATTGTCGCCGCAATCGAAAATGCCGGTGACGTTGCCAAACTTCAGAAATTCCCTCCGGAACAACCTAAAACTCAGGCGTAAAGTTTGACCGTGAGTGCCGCAAAGAAAAAATCACATGCAGTTGCGGAGTCGGCAGTTGCGGAAAATGTACCCGCAGAAGTTCCCGGAATCTTATCCCTTTTGTGCCGGCGCGGAATAATTTTTCTGTGCGCGCTGGTGTGGTTCGGCGCATTTGCCCCGTTGGGGATCGACCTCCACCATGACGGTGTGATGATGATACCGGCGTTGCGGGTCGCTGATGGGGCGATGGTATTCCGCGATGTATTTTGCCAATATGGATTTCTTTCTCCCGTTTTGCAGGGAATAGCTCTGCGTTTTGGGGGAGGGGAATTGCTGGTGATGAAATATTTTTCCGTGTTGTTTTATGCCGGAAGTGCGGTGATGCTGGATATTATCTGGCAGGATATATTGTCCCCCCGGTGGCGGAATGTCATGCTGTTGATGATGTTCACGCTGATGCCGGATCTGGTGGTGATATTCCATCCGTGGAGCAGTATATTTGCGCTGTTTTTTTCTCTGCTTGCGTTGTGGAGTGAAATAAAATATTTGAAATGCGGCAAATTATATTGGTTGTTTTGCGCCGGTATCGGTGCCGGAATAACTTTTTTGGCCCGGCATCCGGTGGGGGTGGTGACACTGATTGCAATTTTGGGAACGGTCTTTGTTGAAAGCGGTATCAGAGCATCCCGCATGGCGGCAGTAAAAAAGTTTTTTATCGGCAGTGCGGTCACTGTCGGCGGATTTCTCCTCGTCTCCGGCGGAATAGGTATATTGCTTGCCGCATGCGGCGCGTGGGATGATTTTGTGTTTCAGTGTGTGACGTATGTATTTGATTTTGTCAGTATGCGCGGCGAAGGCGGCAGCGAAGGTCAGTGGAGATATTTTGCCGCATCGCTGTGTCCGTTTATCACGGACAACGGTTTTTTTGATTCCGTATTTGCCATAATGCCGCTTCTGGTTCTGCCGTGGTTGTATTTGTGCGCGCGCCGTGCCATGCATAAAGACGGCAGTGATGTGGAAAAAGATTTGATTCTGCTGTGTTGCGGAATATTTGCGCTCGGGGCGTGGCATCAATATTATCCGGTTCCATGTGTGCGGCATATTTTTTGGGGAGGCGTGCCGTTTTTCGGATTTTTCGTGCTGACGGTCGCGCGGCTGTGGCAGATGCAGAAACGGAAATATTTGTGCCGGGCAGGTGCGGTGATACTTTTGCTCTGGTGGGCGGGATGTGCGCTGCCGCGTCTGCGTTCCGGTTATATCCGGGTGACTGAATTTGATAAGCGCAGGGCGATCGATATCCCCGGCGTGCGCGGAATAAAATTTTCGCGCGCGGAAACGATGATAATTGGCGCGCTTCGCAACTGTGTCGATAATTTGCCTGACAGCATAAAAGCGCGTGGCGTGTTGAATTATACCGAAGATGCCATGTGGAGCATATTGCTGCCGGATGCCGGATTCAAACACAAGCAGTTTCTGGTGATGAAGAACGGTTTGTACAAAGATTACGATCCGGCGGTAATGGAATTTATCCGGCAGCGCCGTCCGGTGGTGTTGAGCTGCCGCAAACTGGATATTGAGCGGTACAGTGAGATATTCAGCGCACAATATATGGGAAATGATTACCGCATCTATATTCCCTGGGAGTGAAAAGGTTATGGAAGAGAAGAAAGTTGCCATTGTCGGTATGGGGTTGCTGGGAACATCGTTGGCAAAAGCGTTGATGCTGCACGCCGGATACCGGGTGCTGGCATGGGCGCGGCGGGAGGAAACACGGCAGTGGGTGCGGGATAACAGCGCTGCCCATTGCGTGTATGATGAACTTGATGCCGTGTTGGAAAATTGTGATATTGCCGTGTTGTGTATGCCGGTCGATGCGGCAATAAAGATGTTTCCGGTATGTGCGGCAAAGCTCCCGCCTCATGCGGTTGTCACCGATATCGGCAGTGTGAAGCTGGACATTTGCCGCGCGGCAGAAGAGTTTCCTTCCATGCGCTTCATCGGAAGTCATCCGATGGCAGGAACGGAAAAGAGCGGTTGTGAAGCCGCCTTTGCCGGTTTGTACAATAATGCGGATATTTTTATCGTGCCGCCGGAAAATGCCGATGAAAATGATGTCGAATTGTGCCGCAATATGTGGCTGGCGGCGGGTGCGGCGCGGGTGGAACGTATAACCGCCTGCGAACATGATGAACTTGTTGCCGACACCAGTCATGTGCTGCATTTGCTGGCTTCGGCGATGACATTGAGTATATTGGAAGCGGAAACACCGGAAAACCAGCGCCGTCACTTTGCCGGGTGTGCCACCGGTTTCCGCGATACGACCCGCATTGCTTCAAGCAACCCTGCCATGTGGCGCGGCATCATGGAGAGCAATGCCGCTTCCGTACTTGCGGCGCTTGATCGTTTTGAAGTCCAGTACAAACGCTTCCGTGCGACGATCGAAGACGGTGATTTTGACCGTTTTGAAGCTCTGTTTTCCCGGGGAAAACTGTTGCGCGGCGCGTGGTTGGGATATAAGAAACCGCGTCCGGCGCGCCTGGTGTTGTGTGGAATCAAACATTGCGGAAAAAGTGTTACCGGAAAAGCGCTTGCCCAACTGCTTCCGGCAAAGTTTGTCGACAGCGATGATGCCCTTTTTGACTTGTACCGGCAGCGTAATCCGGAAAGTACCGTTTCCTCTGTCCGGGAAATATACCGTACTCTGGGCGAAGATGGATTCCGCCGTTTGGAAGGTGAAGTATTGAGTTCGCTTGCCGCTTCCCCCGGTGCGATGGTTGTTGCTCTGGGCGGCGGTGCGCTCTCCAACAAATATGTTACCCGGGATATCTTGGAAAAACTGGGGGAAATCGTTTGGATTGACGTTGACGATGCCGTGGCATGGGAGCGGGTGCGTGCCGGAGGAATACCGCCGTTTCTGGCGGCGGCAGCTGATCCGGAAGCTGAGTTTATCCGCAGTAATGCCGCACGGCGGGACGTGTTCCAAAATTATGCTAAATTAAAAATCGTACCGGGGGCAGGGGATTTTCCCCGGGATAATGCGTTGCGGATCCTTGCGGCGCTTGAAAATCTGTCATAATGGCGGTATATTTTATCTCCGTAAAAACAGAATGTGGAAAGTGTGTTGAAGATGGAAAAAAAGCGGGTACGTCGACTTTATGTTGCTGATTATCTTATAACCCCGGATCGGGTGATACCGCACGGCGCAGTGCTGTGTGAAAATGAGCGTATTATCGGTGTCGGAGGTTTTTCCGGATTTTCAGTCGAACCGGAGATAGAAATTTTTAATTATGAAAAAGCCTACATCGCTCCCGGTTTTCTTGATACCCACATCCACGGCGCCGGCGGTTGCGATTGTTCCCGTTGTGAAACCTCTCCGCGCGACCTTGCCGCGATGAGCCGTATTCTGGGCGAGCGCGGTGTTACCGGATTTTTTCCCACGGTAGTAGCTGACCGGAAAGAGGTTATGCTGGAAAATCTTGCCGCTCTGGCTAAAGCGATGCGTTCTCCGCTTCCTGGTGCCGATGCTATTGCAATAAATATTGAAGGTCCGTTCCTCAATCCCAAACGTTCCGGTTCCCAGCCCCGTGAGGTGTTGAGTGAGATCGACACCGGTTTTGCCGGGGAACTTATTGCTGCCGGAGACGGTTTGGTAAAGATAATGACCTTTGCTCCGGAGCTTTCCGGCGCGGAAAAATTGATTACACTGCTTAAAGAAAACGGCGTTGTTGCCTCTATGGGACACAGTCTTGCCGATGGTAAGCAGACTTTGCGGGCAATCGAAGCCGGTTCCACCCATTGTACTCACTTGTTCAACGGTATGGAGCCTCTGCATCAGCGGCAGATCGGTCTTGCCGGAATGGCGTTGACCGATGACCGCGTAACGGTGGAATTGATTATCGACGGACGCCATGTGCATCCGCGTATGGTCGATCTGGCGTGCCGCTGCAAACCGGAGCATCAGCTTATCGGTATCAGCGATTGTACGATGGCATCCGGCATGCCGGACGGTGACTATTGCATCGGGCCATCGGCAATCCGGGTCATCGGCGGCTTTTCGCAGAATCCGGAAGGAAAACTCGCCGGTACGACCACCATGCTGGATTCCGGATGGCACAGTTTGATGTCCAGCGGGCATCTTTCTGAAACCCGTGCCGCCGGGGCTGTGACCTACAACCCCGCACGTCACTTCGGTTTTGATGACCGTGGCATTTTGCTCCCCGGACGGCGGGCGGATTTGGCAGTATTTGAACTTGGCAGCAACCGTCCGCTGTTGACTGTGCGGCGGGGACAAATTATTTATCACGCGGAGAAATGCTGATGAAAAACGAATATATTCTGCTCGACAGCGGAAATTTGAAAAAACTTGAACAGGTCGGACCTTACCGTATCATCCGTCCGGCTTTGAACGCATTCTGGAAACCCGCTCTGCCGGAACGCGAATGGAAATCTGCTGTATCGGAATTTGTTCGTGACAGTTCCGGCAACGGCCGCTGGCATAACCGCGAAGCTTTGCCGGAAACCTGGAATTGCATCCTGGGCAAGATGACGATAAAAATCAAACCCACCAGCTTCGGGCATCTTGGCTTCTTTGCCGAACAGTTCCGCAACTGGGAATATTTCCGCCGGAATTGCCGCAATATGGATACTCTGAACCTCTTTGCTTACTCCGGTCTGGGGTCTCTGGCTATGGCTGCCGGCGGCGCTAAGGTTTGCCATATCGATGCCGCTCGCGGTATGATCGAATGGGGCAGGGAAAATCATGCTCTCAATCCGGATATCCCCAACGCTGTACGCTGGATCGCCGAAGATGTCAACCGCTTCTGTCAGCGCGAACTCCGCCGCAACTCCAAATATGATCTGATCGCTCTCGACCCTCCGACCTTCGGCCGCGGCCCTTCCGGTCAGTTGTGGAAAATCGAAACTGATTTGCCGAAACTCCTTGAATTATGCCGCCAGCTCCGTAAGCCGGAGAAACCTTTCACTCTGGTATTGAGCTGTCACTCTCCCGGCTTTTCGCTGATGGTGTTGTCCCGTCTTGTCACTGATGTCTTTGGCAAAAAATGTGACATCGACGGCGGCGAGATGTTCATTCCCGAATCCACCGGCCGCGTTTTGCCCGCAGGGATCGGCCTGCGTGCCGTTGTTGATTAAGGGCGACGATCTCGCTTGCTCCCGCGAGCCTTTCCGTCGGAAGTCGGCTCGGTTGAGGGCGTGATAAGGGGCGACGATCTCGCTTGCTCCCGCGAGCCTTTCCGTCGGGCGTCGGCTCGGTTGAGGGCGTGAGCCCACGCCCTCGCCGCCGCCTCGGAAAAACTCCCGGATAGCGGCGCGATATCGCCGCCTATGAGCTTGGCTGGCTTGGTGTCGCCTGTCGGCGACCAAGGTAGTGGTGGATGGCGCCGCTTGCGCGGCTTATGAAACGCCTGTCGGCGTTTTTTTCGGTGCCTGCCGTGTTGGCTGGCTTGGTGTCGCCTGTCGGCGACCAAGGTAGTTGTTGAGGAATGTCGCCTGAAGGCGGCTTTTTTTTGTGTTAATACTTCGCTTTTCTTGAAAAGGGATGAGGGTTCGGGAGAAGGGATACTCCGAGGCCGACGTTCGGCTCTTTTCTCGTGAAAAGAAGTTTTTCCCTTCTCCTGAGCAATCTCCCCTTTAGTATATTGTGCCGAGGCTTATTATCCGTACTGGAAGGAGCAGGGTTTGCAGCAGCAATTCGCATGGCGCGATCAATCCTTGTGCCACGTTGGATGTTCCGTCTCCGAAAAATCCGAATGGCGCTCCCAGTGTACACTGGAGCAATCCCAGCGGCAAGCGGAAGATATTCAGCATCGCTGCACCCATTTTGTATAATCCTGTCCCGGTTGAGCCCAGCGCCCGGAACAGCTGCGGGCTCCACAGCTTCGCCAGCTGCGCGGCGTGCGGCGCGGCGGTTATCAACGTCGACGGATCGACCGCCTTCGCTGACGGTATCCCCATTGGCGCAAGTGCGGTAAACATTACTGCTGCAATCAGCAGCAGCGGTGACGGACGTTTACTCATTTACACATTCTCCAATTTGGTAACACGCATCATATCCGGCAGGAAACTCTTCCTGCACTACTTCGCAAATATAAAGTTGACAACTCTTGTTCAACCAGAGATTAAGACGTATTTTTCTTCCGGAATATTTTATAAACTCTTCCGGCGGCGTTCCGGAAAAACGTACCAGCACCGTACTTCCTGAACCTGGCACGGTCTCACATTTGCTCAACGGGTAACGGTATCCCGGAATACCGGCGTTCATTTTCCCCCGGAGCGGGAAACTCATCGCAACTTCGCCATGGGACATATCGCTTCCGTTGAATTCGCCGTTGGCACAGTGAAGCATTATAATCTCTTCTGCCGGAAGCAACGCCCGTTGTTCGGCGATGGCGGCAACTTCCGGCGCGTTGAGCGTTACCGGAAATCCCGCTGTTCCGGGCAATATCACCATCGTTTTTTCCGTCGTCTCTGCCAACACCTGCCGTAAATCCGCCGCCGGTGTCTGCAGTTGCCATGCCGGTTCGGGCAGCAGCCAGTTACCGATACCGCTTGCCACCAATAATGTCAGCAATATTTTTTTATGCTGAGGAAACTTTTTCCACAATGCGTTGAATCCGCTTGCCGCACAAAGAATAAATACCAATGCCAAGGGCAGATACACCCGCTCCGGGCCTCCTTTGGTGATGATTGCCAACAGCAGCGGCACCAGCCCTGCCAACAGCACTTTGCGCCAGCGGCAGTCGAAAACTGCTCCTGCTATGACCCACGGAATCAGAAACAACGGCAGCAGCGCCGCAACCGTCCTTGCGGCAAAGTTGAACCATGCGGTAACTGAATTTATTTCGATCCCCCATTGCTGACCGGCCTTGATCCGGGAGTATAGCGCCGTATAATAGATCAGCAATATAACTCCGAGCGCGACACCGCTGAACACCAGTTTGCATTTGAACCGGTATGCTTTGGGCGCAATCAGCAAGTGCCCCGCTGCCGCACAAAGCAGAAACATGATGCCGCTTGATACGCTGATACAGCACAATATCCCGCCTCCAATCACCATGAATGGAGCCCATTTATCATTGTCATTGCCGGTAATTCTGTACATCCCCAGAATACACAACTGTAATCCTGCAAGCTGGAACATATACCCTCTTGCGTAGACACTGAAGTATATCAACGGCATCGATAACGCCGCCAGAAATCGCGCTGCAAGCGAATATCCCCGGTCACAAGAGAGCATTTCTGCACACTTTCCGGTCAGATGGACGACTCCGATGCCGCATAAAAACACTCCCAGACGTAGAATCGCCGGTGTCAGAGTGAATTGTGATAAAAATTTCAGTACCAGCGTATTTACCGGATGGTTGTTGGGCAATGACAAATCTGTCAATATCTGAAACGTGTCAAGCGGCGTGAAATGTATCAACGTCCACAATTCATCGTACTGCAGTTCGACCTGAAGCCACACTGTCCGCAGTATTGCCGCAAATAACAGCAGCAGTACCGTTGCCATCGCCGGAGAAACGGTCATTGGCGGTTCTGCGACCGTTTTTTTCACAACTTCACCTCCCGGGCTTTGCTCCGGGCTTCGGCATCTGCGGCATCGAGCTGCTCCAGGGATTTTTGCGGCTCGTTGTGCCAATCGGACATAACTTTATCAATTATGCGGTAAATTGAACCGAAGGTGATCTCTCCGGCGCAGAAGCGCTCTACGGCAACTTCATTTGCCGCATTCATCGCGCACGGCAGTGTGCCGCCGCTTTCCACTGCCGCATACGCAAAATCAAACGCCGGGAACCGTTTTCGGTCAGGAGCGAAGAACTCAAGTTTTCCCATTTCGGCAAGAGATAACTTTGCTGCCGGAAGCGTCACCCGTTCCGGATAGGTCAGCGCATACGCGATCGGCAGTTTCATATCGGTGATCGCGCACTGGGCGATGAGTGACCCGTCGGTAAGTTCGATCAATGCATGTACCGCCGATTGCGGATGGACAAGTACATCAAGTTTGGCATTGTACTCTTCAAAGAGATAACGCGCTTCCACCAGTTCCAACGCTTTGTTCATCATGGATGCGGAATCAATGGTGATTTTTTTTCCCATGCTCCAGGTCGGATGATTGAGTGCTTCCGCGAGTGTGGCGCTGGCTATTCTCTCTGCGCTCCAGGTGCGGAAAGGGCCGCCGCTTGCGGTCAGGATAATCGTTTCAACCTCATTTTTTGCTCTTCCGGCAAGCGACTGGAAAACTCCGGAGTGTTCACTGTCCACCGGAATCAGCCGGGCTTGAGGATTGGCTTTCAGTGCCGCATTGACCAATTCTCCGGCAGAGACCATCACCTCTTTGCTGGCAAGTGCAATCGTTTTTCCTGCTTCGATCGCCGCCAGCACCGGACGGATGCCCGCTGTTCCGATGATGGCACACAACACGGTATCAACCTGATCTGAAGAGACAACTTCAATCAACTTTTCCATCCCGGACAACGCCGCCGTTCCCTGCGGCAGTGCGGCAGATAATTCGCTGTAAAACGCTTTGTCTGTAGTCAGCGCCATTGCCGAATTCAACTCTTTTGCGCATGCGGCAAGCTCTTTGATACTGCTTCTTGCGGCAACCAGCGGCACATTGAAACGCTCTTTGTAACAGGATAAAACAACTGTCGCACTGCGACCGATGGAACCGGTCGCGCCGAGCAGGGCAACATTATTTTTCGTCATCGTGATATCCTTTATTTGTGTCCCAGCAGGATGAAGGTCAACATTGCTATTACCATCACCAGCAGAACAATGACCATATTAGCCCAGTGGCGCTTGATATAGAGTGATGCCCGCCGCCATTCTGACGGATTTTCCGCCTGCGTCGGGAATCCGTTCATGCAGTTGAGTATCTCCTGACGTAACTCCATGACACTGTGGTAACGTTCTTCCGGCGTTGTGGCAAGTGCTTTCATACATATTGCTTCCAATCCGGGGTTTATGTGGAGACCGCGACTGGATGGCGGTTTTATTCTTCCTTCCACGGTACGGCGCAAAACCTCCTGCTGCGGCAAACCGGCGAAGGGGGTGTCGTTGGTCAGAATTGCATAAAGTATGGCGCCGATAGCGTAAATATCCGCTCCCGGCCCCGGACGGACTTTACCTGCCGACCGGATGAATTCCGGTGACATATATCCCGGTGTACCCTGAAGCAGACCGCTGTCAAAATCATCATCTTCCGCCGCTGCCAGACCCCAGTCCAGCACTTGAACTTCACCGAATTCACCGCAATGGATGTTGGCGGGTTTCAAATCCAGATGGCAGATGCCTTTGCTGTGCGCGAATGCGACCGCGTTGCAGACCCGGATCAACACCCGCAGCAGCCGGTCAAGATCGTATGTTGTTTCTTTGCCGCTGTGCTTCTGGCGCAAAATCATCGCCAGTGTCTGACCGCGCAGATATTTCATGGTGAAATATGGTGAACCGGAACCGTCGATACCGATATCATGCACCGGGACGATATTCGGGTGTTCCAACTGCGCGGTAATATTTGCCTCCCGGACAAACCGGTTCAAATCCCGGCGGGGGCGGTCGCGGAAATCCGGCATGATTGCCATGGCAACATCCCGTCCGGTATCTTTGTCGTGGACAAGCAGAACGCCTTTCATGCCGCCGAAACCGATGCTGCGGATGAATTTATAGCGTTCCTGCGATTTCACCGGAAGTTTGGAAACCGCATCAAAACTTTCATCGGCAGACTCTTTTTTGTTACCGGTGTCAGAAATAATGATCGTCTGATCCAGCGAATCCTGCTCAGAGGTCGACAAGTTGCGGTTTATTTTCTCCACGGACAGCATCATCCCCGATGATACAGCGCGCCTTGCCTTTCACGGCGGGGGCGGCAAACATGACATCAAGCATCAATTCCTCCATCAGAGCGCGCAGACCACGCGCTCCGGTGCCGCGCTTGACGGCCTTTTCGGCAATCGCTTCGAGTGCCGCCGGAGTGAATTCGAGATCGACATTTTCCAACGCAAGAAGTTTGCGGTACTGCTTGGTCAGCGCATTGCGCGGTTCGCTCAACACCCGGACAAGAGCATCTTTATCCAATGCATCGAGGGCGGAGATCACCGGCAGACGTCCCACCAGTTCCGGAATAAGACCGAAGTGAACGAGATCTTCCGGCTCGCACTCCAAGAGCGGATTGCGGCTTTCGTCCTCTTCCGGCATCTCGCTTTTTCCGGCATCGTCAAAACCGAGAACCCGGTTGCCTTTGCGCCGTTTGACTAATTTATCCAGCCCGACGAATGCTCCGGCACAGATAAAGAGAATGTTGGTGGTATCAATATGGATAAACTCCTGATTGGGATGCTTGCGCCCTCCCTGCGGCGGAACATTGGCAACGGTTCCTTCCAGAATCTTCAACAGAGCCTGCTGGACACCTTCGCCGGAAACGTCGCGGGTGATGGAAGCATTTTCGCCTTTGCGGGAAATTTTATCCAGTTCGTCAATGTAAATAATACCGATCTGGGTACGTTCCAGATCGTTGCCGGATGCCTGATAAAGCCGCAACAGGATGTTTTCCACATCTTCGCCGACATACCCGGCTTCAGTCAACGTGGTGGCATCCGCGATGGCAAAGGGAACATCCAGCATATTGGCAAGGGTCTGCGCGAGCAGCGTCTTACCGCTTCCGGTAGGACCGAGGAGCAACACGTTGCTTTTGTCGAGCTTCACCTCTTTCAATTCTTCCGGCAGGGCATCCGCCACTCCGGAGAGACGGCTTTTCAACCGGTGGTAGTGGTTATGCACTGCAACCGATAAAACTTTTTTTGCCGACTCCTGACCGATAACGCAACGGTCAAGTTCCGCTTTTATTTCGACCGGGGTCGGCACTTTGAGTGAGCGGATGTATGCGGCAGTGGCATCATCTTTGCGGGCGTTTTTCGCGGCGGCAGCATCGTTGAGAAACGAGTTTGCTTTCTCCAGACACTCTGTACAAATGCTCAACCCCTCGTACATACTGGGAAGGAAAAAGAGATCTTTCTTCTTGGAACTGGGGGATTGACCGCAAAACGCGCACTGGATTTTTTCTTTATTGTTTGCCATATCTGCCTGAACTCACTTGGATTTACTTGTCGTTCTTTTTCGGATAGATGACACTGTCGACCAGATGGTACTCCACTGCCTCTTTTGCACTCATGAAAAAGTCACGCTCAGTATCTTTTTCGATTTTTTTGAGCGGCTGTCCGGAATGACTGGACAGAATATTGTTGAGCATCGCTTTCAGGCGGAGAATCTCTTTGGCCTGGATACTGATGTCGGCGGCAGTGCCTTCCGCACCGCCCCAGGGCTGATGGATCATGATCCGGCTGTTGGGGAGGGCGTAACGTTTTCCGGCGGCACCGGCGGCAAGCAGAACCGCGCCCATGCTGGCGCACTGTCCGAGACAGTAGGTTTTGACATCGCAGGACAAAATCTGCATGGTGTCATAAATCGCCAGACCGGCGGTCACAGAACCGCCGGGGCTGTTGATGTAAAGTTCAATATCTTTTTTGGGGTCTTCTGCCTGCAGAAAGAGCAGCTGAGCGATGACCAGATTAGCCACAGCATCGTCAATCGGGGTACCGAGCAAAACGATACGATCCTTGAGGAGGCGGCTGTAAATGTCAAATGCACGTTCTCCCTGACTGGTCTGTTCAATGACCGTCGGGACCAGATAAGATTTGAGTGAAGTCATTTTCTTCTCCATTGGTGTTATGCCCCTGTTCAGCCCCGGAATTGACGGTTACTGCTGCACTCAGTTGAGAGCAGCAGTTGCGAGTTTCTCCAGCACTTTGCCGTTGATAAGATCGGAACGCAGTTCATCGATGCCGCCATTCTTCTCCAGAGTGGAGCGCATCTCTTTGGCGTTGAAACCGTAGTAACGGCTCATCATGTTGAGCTGGAAATCGAGTTCGTTGTCGGAAACTTCGACCTTTTCAGCAATGGCAGCCTTGCGGAGGATGAGCTGGCGGCGGACGGCGGCGCGGGCATCAGCTTCGACGGCTTTGCGATGGTTGTCGAGTTCAGCTTTGAACTTTTCGGCATCGGCTTCGTCTTTGACGGTTTCGCGGGCGAGACGTTCCAGAGCCTTCTGGATCTCGCTGTCAACGAGCAGAGCGGGCAGATCGAACTGAGCAACGCTTTCATCGAGTTTCTTGTAGTAGGCTTCGACCGCATCCTGACGGCGTTTTTGCTCGGCATCACCTTCGAGGCTCTTGCGGATGTTGTCGGTGAGCTTGTCCATGGATTCGGAGTTGGTGCGGGCGATAAGTTCTTCGTCAGTCAGAGCTTTGCGGCGCTGGATGGCGTTGACTTTGACGGTGTAGTTGACGCTCTTGCCGGCGAGGGCTTCTTCGCGGTAATCGGCGGGATAGTTGGCAGTGAAGCTGTACTCTTTGCCGACTTCAGCACCGGTGAGAGCTTCGATGGCGCCGGGGATGTTTTCAGGTTCGTTGAGCCACATGAAGCTGTCTTTGGCTTCGATCTGGCGTTTCAGAGAAGCCGGAGCATCTTCGGCAACTTCAAAGTCGCCCTTGTAATCGACTTTGAGCATATCTTCTTTCTGAGCCGCGGAATCGGCATCAGCGTAGGTTCCGTACATGTTGCGGTAGAGGTCGAGGCGTTCTTTGACGGCATCTTCAGTGACGGCATCAACGGGGATGTCGAGTTTGATGGCGCTGTAATCGCCCAGTTCAAATTCCGGAGCGACAACGGCTTCAAAGACAAATTCGCAAGCTTCGTTGACTTTGATTTCGTCCATTTTGGTGATGCGCAAAGAGAGCAGATCGAGGGAGTCGTCGCTTTCAATTTTGTTGACAGCGGCGCTGAGGTAACGGCTGCGGACTTCTTCGACGATTTCGGCAGCGTACTTTTTGCTGACCATGCCGAGAGGAGCTTTGCCGGCGCGGAAACCGGGGAGCTGAACCATACCGGCGATGTTGTTCAGGACTTTGGCGCTTTCGCTTTTTGCATCATCAGCGCTGACAGAGAAGGTGAATTCGCGGGTACAGACACCGGCATCTTTGATTTCCATCCGGATGGAATCGTTCAGATTTTTAGCCATTTTGGTAAAACCTTTCTTGAAATATTTATTAATTTGTTCTATGATTTACAATACAATCTCTATAATATACCCCGGTTCTGCTCTTTTTACAAACAGTTTTTTTACAAAAACACCACAGATATCTTATAAAATCAGAAAAAAGTTTATTTTTTCAATTTTTTTCAGCGGAAGAAAATTGGATCTTGAAAAAGTGATTTTGTCAGATTTTGTTTTGCGCAAGCAAAACGCGCGTGCGCCATGCGCCGCGCCACCAGTGACACTGCGTTCAAAATGGTCTGTCGCGACCGGTGGATGGATCGTGGGCAAGGTTGGGGGTAAATCAAGGCGAAGCTGAGGGAGTGGACTACCGTCCTCGACCGAAGCTGAGTCCGCTGATTTGCCCCCAAGATTGCCCACGAGGCGCCGCCGCAGGTCGTTTCCTATGTGACAGCTGTGCTAAAACACAAAAAAACCCGGTGCTTCCCGGAGTTTGACTTTTAAAAAAAGTGTGATACATTAACTGAAAATCTGCAACGGGTACTGTTTGAGGAGCTTTACTTATGAGAAAAGAGCTTGCTTTGGGGATGATGCGGCTGCCGGTCGGTGCCGATAAAAAAATTGATTATAACGCAACGAACACTCTGGTCGATTATTTTCTGGAAAACGGATTCCGTAAATTTGATACGGCGGAAGTTTATCATAACACGGAATCCGAACATGCGATCCGGGAGTGCATCGTCAAACGGTACGCACGCGACAGCTTTGAAATCGCGGATAAACTTTCTTCGTGGCGGATCGCCGCAGACGGCAGTGCTGAGCAGTTTTTTCAGAAACAGCTCGAAGTTACCGGAGTCGGGTATTTTGACCGGTATCTGTTTCACTCCATGGAAGAGCGGCTTTACCCGGAGGCGGTTGAAAAACGTTACTTCGACTTTATCTTTGAAAAGAAGGCAAAGGGACTGGTGCGGGAGGCGGGATTCTCTTTTCACGGCAAACCTGAACTTCTGGAAAAAGTCCTGACCGAATATCCGGAAGTTGATTTTGTTCAGCTGCAGATCAACTATATCGACTGGGACAATCCGGCAGTCCGCGCCGGAGAGTGTTATGAAATCGCCCGGAAACACCGGAAAAAGATTTTGATAATGGAGCCGGTCAAAGGCGGATTGCTGGCAAATTTGCCGGAGGAGGGCGTTTCGATGTTGAAAACGGTCTCTCCTGAAGCATCAATAGCCTCCTGGGCAATCCGCTTTGCCGCCGGACTTGAGGGAGTGGACACCGTTTTGAGCGGTATTTCCACGATGGAGCAGATGCAGGACAATGTGGCGCTGATGAAAGATTTTCAGCCGTTGAGCGATGAAGAATCCCGGACACTGGCGCGGTTGCGGGAGTTTTTGCACCGTAATCCGCAAGTGGAGTGTACTGCTTGCGGATATTGTCAGCCGGAGTGTCCGGTAAAGCTGCCGATTCCCGGCTTTATTCGGCTTCTCAACAACACCCGGATCTTCGGCGATACTCCGCAGCTTATAAACGGTTACAAAATGAATGTCCACACTCCCGATGAGTGTATCAAATGCGGCGCTTGCAGTAAAGTTTGCCCGCAGCATCTGGATATCCCCTTGCATCTGGCTTCACTTGCCCGCTGGGCAAAGGGAAAGTGAGGTTTGCTGTCACGCCTCTTTACCGTTGACTTTCCGGAAGTAAAGTGTCGTTCCGAGCAGGAGGATGAAAAAGGGCAATGTCAGCAGAAAGTAGGTGTGCAATCTTTCTTCAAGAGTGCCGCCGCTGAGCCATCCGGATATGGCGAAAAGTCCGGATGCCAGCAGTAATCCCGCAGATAATCCGCCGTTGAAACAGATACTGTATGCGGCAACGGCGGCGTTCAAATCGTTCTGATTTGCCAGCTTCGCCGAGGCGGAATAGGTTCCCATATTCAACCAGGAGCCGACCGGGCTGGCACTGCAATCCCAGCAGAAAAGTGCAAACAGCGGCAGAATAAACCAACTTTTGCCCAAAGTTATGAACAGTACGAAACCGGTCAGCATCACCCCGGTGATAATGATGAAAAATCTGTCGTAGCCCCAGCGGTCCATGATTTTTCCGGCGTGCGGCATTGAAAATGTCGACAGCAATCCGAGAGTTATACTGATGGTCAGCAATGTGGTCATGCTGAATTTGACCGCTTCCAGAAAATAAACCGTGATATAAGCGATCATAAGCCCGCTGACTATCCGGTGCAGAACATTTATCAGCAATACCAATTTGAGTTTGGGGTCACGGTACGGGGAAAGCATATCGGGCTTTTCAATACTCTCCGTTGCGCTGTACGGAACTTTTACTTTGCGGATAAACAATATTGCCGGGATCTCAAATGCCAATGTCGCCAGTTGGGCGATCCCGAAAACCAGAAAGTAATCAAAGTTGTTCAAATGTTCCAGCTTATCCAGCAGCCACGCGAACGGCAGTCCAATCAGATATGTCGGCATTGCCAGACACATGTTTATTATGCCGATGGAGTAGTTGAACTTCTCCTGCGGTATGACCTTCCGGTAAATCGTCATCAGCGTGTTGTTGGCAATGACCGCAAACAACATTCCCAAGGGCAACAGTGTGATGCTGCCGAGGGTCAGCAGTTTGCGGTTGTCGGTCAGCATCGCCATGAACGGCAGCAGAACCGGCAGCAGCACTCTCAGAAAGTAACTGACTGCACAAATTTGCACATCGCGCCGCGCACGTTTCAGAAACGTTACCAGAAACTGGTAAATTATTGCCGGAATGAGAAACATTACCCCCTTGATCGTTCCGAACAATCCGAGATCGATATCCATCCGCAGCAGCAACTTATCCATAAAGGTCAAATTGGCAGCAATGGTCAGTGCACATCCGATAAAGAGATTGTACATGCACAGATCCCGCACCGGGGAAGTTGGCATTCCGGCGATTTTCATGATGAGAGTGTATTATTTTTCAAAACGCACTTCGCTTCCGACCATGGTCTTGCGGACGGTGTAGCTCTCATCCAGCATGACGATGTCGGCAAGATAACCCGGTTCCAGTCTGCCGCGATCGGTAAGTTTCAGCGAGTTCGCCGCCGAAAGTGAAGTGGCTTTCACTGCCTCTTTCAGCGGCAATCCGGTGACTTCCACCACATTTTTAAACGCAGTCGCCAACTGGAGTGTACTTCCGGCGAGCGCGCCGCCCTCTTTCAATCTTGCCGCGCCGTCTGCCACGATCACGGGAAGTCCGCCCAAATCATATTCACCGTTGGGCATACCGGCGGCGCGCATGGCATCGGTGATGAGGACGACGTGTTCAGCGCCTTTGGTCTGGAATACCAGCTTTATCATCGCCGGGTCGATATGAAGTTTGTCGCAAATGAGTTCTGCAAACACATCCAAATGGAGCAGCCCGGCGCCGACCAGACCGATATCCCGGTGATGCAGCGGAGTCATCTGGTTGCAAAAGTGGGACAAGTTGCGCAATCCCGCCTGGTGTGCGGCGGCAAAATCAGCGTACTTTGCGCCGCTGTGGGAGCAGGATGGGGTGATGTTGCGTTCCAGCATGGCGGCGGTGAAAGCGGTTCCGCCTTCCATTTCCACAGCAAAGGTGATCTTTTTCACCGGGAACACCGCGTTGAGCCGGTCGACTTCCGCCGCATCAGGAAGCCGGACGAATGCCGGATTCTGGGCGCCTGCGCACTTGGGGTTGATGTAAGGTCCTTCCAGATGCACGCCGGGAATACGGCAGCCGCTTTTCTGGTCGTAAGCGGCGCAGGCGGCGAGGGCGGAGGCAAGTTGTTCTTCGGAGACGGTCAGTGTGGTCGGCAGAAGCGTGGTCACACCTTCGGCAAGTTTATTTTCGGCGATAAGCGCGGTTCCTGCGGCATCGCCGTCACAGAAATCGAAGTTGTTTCTGCCGTGGCAGTGGACATCGATAAAGCCGGGGACGGTCAACATTCCGGCAGCATCGATTTTTTTTGCTCCTGCCGGGGCGCTGATATTGCCGGAAGCAACGTTGACGATGCGGTCATCTTTGATAAGCAGTGAACCGTTGGCAATGTCAAGATCGGGGGAGACGATATGAGCGTTTTCTATAATTGTGTACATGTTAGTTCCTTTGTTTGTAAAATACAACCTGCGGCGGCGCCTCGCGGGCAATCTTGGGCGCAAATCTGCGGACTCAGCTTCGGTCGAGTACAGTCGTACACTCCCTCTGCTTCGCCTTGATTTACCCCCAACCTTGCACCACGATGCATCCACCGGTCGAGTTCATTCTTTTTTCTGAACCTTCGCGGCGGCGCCTCGCGGAGCAGGATTGTCCTTATTGTTTAACAAATCACCTCTTTTTTGACTATATTTCTGCATCACAATGTTCGCTGCTGCAAAATCCACCTGCTTTGCAAAAATTGTGGCATTGTCTTCTGTTTAATATAGTACAGAAACGTCAAACTGCAAATGCATAAATTTACATTATCTATGGATAATAACACAGATATCCCATAAAATCAGCAAAATGCTTGTTTTTCAATTTTTTTCATCGGAAGAAAATTGGAGTTGGAAAAAGTGATTTTGTCAGATTTTGTTTTGCGCAAGCAAAAACGCGCGTGCGCTATGCGCCGCGCCACCAGTGGAGCTGCGTTCAAAATGGTTTGTTCGCGACCGGCGTTTCTTATGAGACAGCTGTGACATTAACGTGAAAAAAAGTGCAGAAGTTCCGCTCTTGATTTGATTTCCGCCGTAACGTGTACTATATTTTATAAAATTACAGTCAACAATAAACATACTAACTTTAAGGAATATGATTATGGGTTTGTCACTTTTAGTTCTCGCCGCCGGAATGGGAAGCCGTTATGGAAGTTTGAAACAGCTTGACCAGATGGGACCGTCCGGTGAAACGGTGATGGATTATTCGGTCTTTGATGCCATGCGTTCCGGATTTGACCGGGTGATTTTTGTTATCCGCCGCGATTTTGAAGCAGAGTTCAAAGAGGTCATCGGCAAACGTTATGCCGGAAAAGTCAAACTTGATTATGCGTTTCAGGATCTTGACGATCTGCCGGGAAATTTCAAGCGTCCGGAAGGCAGAGAGAAACCCTGGGGTACCGGACACGCCGTTTATGCCGCCCGTCATTTGCTCAATGAGCCTTTTGCCGTGATCAATGCCGACGATTTTTATGGTCGTGACAGCTACGGACAGTTGGCTGAATATCTGAAAAATCCTCCGGCTCCGGGGAAGGTGCGCGGTTGTATTGCCAGTTTTGTGTTGAGCAACACTTTGAGTGAAAATGGTTCAGTTTCCCGGGGAATTTGTACTTCCGATGCGGACGGTCATCTGGTCAAAGTTGTGGAGAATACCAAAATCTACCGCCGCGCCGATGGAAAAGTCGTCAGCTTGATGGATGACGGCAGTGAAGTCGAGTTGACTGGCGAAGAACCGGCATCCATGAACTCCTGGGGCTTTATGCCGGAGATGGTTGGCGAAATCGAAAAATTGTTCATCGACTTCCTCTCCGCACGCGGTACGGAGTTGAAGAGCGAATTTTATCTGCCCGGCGTGGTCGATTCTCTCATCCGTGCCGGAAAAGCTGAGATTGCCATGCGTTACAGCCGCGACAGCTGGTTCGGCGTTACCTACAAAGAAGACCGCCCGCTGGTGCAGGCGGCGTTGAGGAAACTTGTCGACTCCGGAGCTTATCCGGAAAAACTGTTTTAATGCCGGCAGGTGACAACAATGGCAACTCCTTACACTCAGCGTGAGATCCGCCGTCTGATCGGTATGTTCGATGTCTACGGCGATTTTCTGGTGGGAACTCCATTCGGCAATGGTAATGTCAACGATACATTTCAATTAACTTTCGATCAGGGCGGTATCCGTCTGCACTATATCCTGCAGCGGATAAACTCCCACGTCTTCAAAGAGCCGATCAAGGTTATGGAAAACGTTGCCCGGGTGACCGATCATCTGCTCAAAAAAATCAGAGCAAGTCATCAGGAGACCAAAAAGCGGACTATCCGTCTGCTCAACGCGCACGATGGCAGACCTTTTGCTTTCGATGACTGCGGAAATTGCTGGCGGGCATATATTTTTGTGGAGCATGCCCGGGCTTATGAGGTTCTGGAAAGTCCGGAACAGGCGTTCCGCGTGGCTCAGGGCTTTGGAGAATTCCAGCGCCAGCTGGTCGATTTCAACGGCAGACTTCATGAGACTATCCCCGATTTCCACAACACTCCGAAACGGGTGGCGGCACTGGAAGCCGCAGTGAAAGCTGATGTTTGCAACCGTGCCAAAGAGGTCGAGCGGGAGATTGATTTTGTCCTTTCCCGCAAGGATGAAACTGATACATTGATTAAACTCAATGCATCCGGCGACATCCCTGAGCGCATTACTCACAACGACACCAAAGCCAACAATATCCTTATTGACGATCTTTCCGGAGAGGCGGTGTGTGTTATCGATTTGGACACGGTCATGCCCGGACTTTCGCTGTATGATTTCGGAGACATGGTCCGCAGTGGAACCAACCCTGCCGAGGAGGATGAAATCAACCTCGACAAAGTCGGTATGCGCTTTGATATGTATAAAGGTTTTTACGAGGGATTTGTCGATGCTGCCGGAAAGGTTTTGACTCCGGCGGAAAAAGAGTATCTGCCTTTCTCCGGCAAGCTGATAACTTTGGAGATCGGTATGCGCTTTTTGACCGATTATCTCTCCGGAGACGTTTACTTCAAGACCCGCCGTCCCCGGCAGAATCTTGACCGGTGCCGCACCCAGTTCAAACTGGTTGAGTCCATGGAAGCACAGATGAAACGAATGAAAGCATTGCTTTGAAAATGAAAAACAAATTTCCGAAAATCGGTATTTCTTCTCAGTGGAACACTGAACTCGGCTTGTGTACCATGCGGCCGTCATATATTGCCGCATTGGAACATGCCGGAGCGGTTCCGGTCATTATCCCCTTTACGGAAAATCGCCGGACACTGGATTTTTATATCGAAAATTGTGACGCGCTGCTGTTGAGCGGCGGAAACGACATCCAGCCTCAACTTTATGGTGAGGAAGTCCAACCGCACTGCGGCGAAGTCCAGCCTGCGCGTGACCGTATCGAAACGTATCTTTTTGAACGGGCGATGGAGTTGGACAAGGCGTTGCTGGGTATCTGCCGGGGATTTCAGATGTTGAATGTCGCTTGCGGTGGTACGCTTTATCAGGATTTGAAAATCGATTACGGTACCGAGTTGCAGCACCGGATGACGGAACCCTATAACCGCAGTGTGCATAATGTTACTGCGGTTCCCGGAACTCCGCTTGCTGAACTGTTGGGAACTGCGCCCTTTGCTGTGAACAGTGTTCACCATCAGGGGGCGAAGGTTCTTGGAGAGAAGCTGAAGCCGATGGCGGTATCGGAAGATGGTATCGTCGAAGCGATTTATATGCCTGACCGCCGGTTTGTTTGGGCGGTGCAGTGGCATCCGGAGTGGTACTTCGAGGATAACGCTGACAGCGCCGCAGTGATACAGGCATTTGTCAACGCTGCCGGAGAACAGTGACGGCAGAAAAGCCTGTCTTGGAATAGTGATGCGAGGCGGTTGGAGCCTTCGCGCACATTCATAACCGCTTTGAACGCATCCCCTGTAAACTGCGTTCAAAATGGTCTGTCGCGACCGGCGGATGGATCGTGGAGCAAGGTTGTGGGTAAATCAAGGCGAAACTGAAGGAGTGGACTTCCGTCCTCGACTGAAGCTGAGTCCGCAGATTTGCCCCCAAGATTGCCCGCGAGGCGCCGCCGCAGGCCGTTTCTTATGGGTGGTATTATTTAATCACTTTCAGCTTGATTTGCGATGAGGCGACCGCAGGATTTCCGTTTTTCTCCAAGGGGTAATATGCCAGCAGTCCGATGATTTTTTGCGGTTTGGTTCCTGTTGCAAGAAGTTTGGCATCCTGTGCCGTCAATGCCCGGTCGAATATGGCGATATCCTTTATTGCGCAGGGGACGCTGTAGCGTTTCCCCATTCCGCCGAAACTCATCTGATATTCCGGTGCGGCATGGATGATGGTGTGGGTCATAAGTTTATGCAGCGCGGCGTGGTTCTGCTGATTCAAATAGGCATCCAGTCTGCCGTCGGCATAAACCAGGGTGACGGTGACAAACTCATCGGTCGGAACCTGACTGTTTTCCGCGCGCCAGAAGACGTTGTAGCGGATTCTTTCCTCTTTCCCGGAATGATTTTTGCTGCTGGATTGAATTCCGGCATAGCCGCCTGCCGGATGAGAGGGAACACTGAAGAATATCTTGATATTCTGCAGTCCGGGAGCTTTGGGGGTACCGGAATTGAGTTGGAACAATATTCTGCCGCGATTTTTTACGCTGGCAGGAAGCACCATATCTTTTTTATTCATCCGCACTTTGAAGCTCACCGTAAACGCGGGGTAAGCCATAGTGTTTTTCCAATTCAGCGCAATATGCTCATGACTGCCGTTGACGTTGAGTTCAATGGCACCGGCGGCGCCGATGGTCAACGCCGCCAGTATGGTGAAAAAACGTTTCATTGCAGTCACCGTTTGATATTCAATACGCCAAAGGCGGATTCATTGGCAAAGGTGCCGTTTGTCCAGCTGGAGATCTCTTTGCCGGGGATACTGCGGCCGAAGTTCATGCGGAGCTTGAAGTTTTTCACATCGGCAGGATAACCCAGATTGGAGAGCGGGATGACCACCATTGCCTCCCATTTGAACTTGCTCTTACGGGCAGAGAAGGCGGCTTTGCTGTTCCAGGCGTTGCGGCTCAGCTGGGCATCCCAATAGTTGCCAAGCGGAGTGACGATAAGCTGATAGTAACCGTCACCGGCTTTAGCGGGACCGGCGCTGATAAAGAGTTCCAGTGTTGAGTTGCCTTTCCAGACCTGATTGTCATTTTCCTGTTTCTCAAAGGAGACCGGTATTTTTTTCTGATCGAATTCACTGACGATGATGAGGTTGTCTCCCTGCACGGCGCAATAGATCTTTGCCGGGAATTTGGAGTTGGTGACAGTTTTGCTTTGGCGCTCAAAGGTTTTGAAGCCGTTGATGACCGACTTGGCGGCAACGGCATGTTTCTTGACCGCATCAATGGTGATTTTGCCCTTCATCGGAACGACATTGAGAATGTTTTGTGCGGCGGCATAACGTTTGCGGTACTCGTTGTTGACAAGCTCTTTTTCCCGGCGGATGCGCTCGATGAAAAGTTTGTTGCCGGACTTTTTTGCCGCAGCTTCAGCGGATTTCAACTGTTTGGCGATATATCCCATATCTTCGGGAGCAAAGAGCATCTGGGGGAAGTTGGTGTCGTATTTGTTCCAGATATAAGGTGCGGGGTCAGCATCCCAGCGTTTGGAGATGAGGTTGTGGATGTTGGCAACATATTTTGCCGCAGGACCATAATATTTTTGGAAATATTCCGCTTTGAGCTGTTCCAGATCGGCGTACGGGTTCCAGAGGAGCTTGCCCAGCAGATGATATACCATCTTCATGCCGTGCCAGTAGTAACGGCATCTGCCGTTGGCGGTTCCTTTGCCCTTGTAGTTGCTGAGGATTTCCTGAGAGGCATCAGGACGGGGCATGTCGACGATACATTCCGAATGATATGCATTGATGCCGATGGAACGGTAATACTGCATATCCTGCTGCAGAATTTTCAGCAGCGGCACATCGAATGCGGGACTGCCGCCGAAGAGGATGTAATCACGGATATAGACTGGATTGCCGAACTTTTTCCAGCGCAGAATAAGGTCGTTCCAGTAGGCGTTGACCGAGGACGTGGGATCGTTGATACGGTGCTTGTAGTCGCGGCGGTAGGTGCAGAGGGAGACGAACAAATTGGGGTGGAGTTTTTTGAGATTGGGGGGCTGAACTGCCGTCAGGTAAGCGTAGACAAAAATCTGGACGTTGGGGTAACGTTTGCAGAACTTTTCCGCGATGATGTTGCAGAAGCGGAAGTAACGGGTGGAGTAGATGCCGCGTTTGTACTCTTCGGGATCGTCCATGGCACGCTCTTCCGGAGAGTCGCCCCACCCGGTACCGTCATTCATTCCCATGGAGATCATGGTGGTTTCGGGGTATTTCTCCATGTAATCAAACATCCGCTGAACGACGAGATCCTGGACCTCTTTGTTGCCGACGTTGATCATGACTTTGGTGGAGTAGTTGCGCTTTTCAAATTTCTGACGTTTGCCTTTGATAAGCGGGAAATATTCGGGGTGTTTTGCGTAGTCATCATTGTTGATCCAGTAATAGAAGGCGTGACCGGAATGTTTGATGGCATATCCGCGGCGGACGAGTTCATCCATGGTGAAGGCATTTTCCTTCATGTTGAAGGGACGGAAGTTATAGTTGTTGATGGTCTCCCAATCGAGGAAATCCGGATGCAGGCGCTTGTAGGCAAAACCGGCAAGCCCGCGGAGTTCAAAAGCCGGATTGCTGAACCAGGCATCATTTTTCAGTGCCAGTTTTTTTCCGGGGGTACCGTTGTCCACGGGGCGGACACGGCGGTAAAATCCGGCTTGCTTTTCCAGAAAATCGTTGGCGGCATAAATGACGGCACGTTCAACGTTGCCGATAAGGTAGACCTTTCTGCCGGAGACGACGACGGCATAACCGTCATACTCCAGTTTTTTTCCGGGGAGATGTTTTTTGAAGACGGAGGCAAAGGGTTCGTTTTTTACGGAACCGGCATAAACTTCGACCGGCTTTGTATCGGCGGGAAGAGCCGCTTCGCCTTCAGCAAGAACCTTTTTCAGCAGTTCCGGAACGCCGGGAGCCTGAAATTTGGTTGATTTCAGTACGAACACATTGCCTGCGGATAGGGTATACGTCAGCATCAATGTCAACAGCGATAACGTAAACTTTTTCATAAAACACCTCCAAATTTTGTGGTTTCAACGTAAAATAGCACGAAAAAAGGGGTTTTGCAACCCCTGAATGTATGTTATCTTATCAATCTTGTATGGTATTTTTTCAACTTCCGTCGTGGAGGTGTCAGTTTTTGGCAGCTGCAACTTTTTTCAACATCGCCGGGATGTCGATCTGCTGAGGACATTTCTTTTTGCAAAGTCCGCAGGAAACACAGCTTGCCGCCTGTTGTTTTTTTCCGAGGTTGGCATAACTGCGGTTGAAACGCTGTTGATTTCCATTGATTTTCAGTGTGTTGTAAATATTGAAGTTTGCCGGGATGTTTACTCCGACCGGGCAGGGCATGCAATATTGGCATGCGGTACAAAGGATGATGCCGGTTTTCTGGTAGGCGTTCAACGCGGATGTGATGACGTTCTGTTCAGCCGGAGAGAGTGGTTTGAAATTGGTGAACGTTTTGATGTTGTCCATAAGGTGTTCGGTCATGGTCATGCCGGAGAGAACGCACAGCACATTGGGCAGAGAACCAACATAACGGAACGCCCAGGAGGCAACACTGACATCGGGATTGCTGCGGGTGAAAACTTCCCGGGCACTCTGGTTCAAGGTCGCCAGCGCACCGCCGCGCAGGGGTTCCATCACGATGACGGGGATGCCGAGTCTGGTCAATATCTCATACTGTTCGCGGGAACGGTAGATGGTCCAGTCCAGATAATTGAGCTGGATTTGAGCAAAATCCCAGGGATAAGCTTCGGCAATTTTCTTCAGAACATCGGGGGTATCGTGGAAAGAAAATCCCAAGTGACGGATTTTCCCTTCATCTTTTTTCTTTTTCAGAAACTCGTAAACTTTTAAGCGTTGGGCTTTCTTCCAGGTGCCGGCGTTGAGTGCGTGCAGAAGATAGAAGTCAAAGTAATCGACCTTGCACTTTTTGAGCTGCTCGTTGAAGATACGCTCCACATCTGCGGCAGAACGCGCCCTGCTGACCGGCATTTTATCCGCAAGCATGTAGGAGCTGCGGGGGTATTGGCTGAGAACTTTTCCAGCGCAGTTTTCACTTTCGCCGCCGTGATAAAAGTATGCCGTATCAAAGTAATTGACTCCGTGCTTCATGGCGATAGCGACCTGTTTTTTGACCGTTTCGATGTCGATTTCACCATTGAGCCTGGGGAGGCGCATCATGCCGTAGCCCAGCATGGGAACGGTAAGAGCGGTGTTCTTGTAACGGCGGCGGGAAACTTTGCCGGGGGCATCCGGAACGGCAGGGGCGGCGATGGCGGTGGTAACTTTGGAAACGGGAGCGAGGGAGGCGAGAGTAAGCAGGCTTTTCAAAAAATTACGTCTGTCCATAAGTTTGTCCTTTGGTGAATTGTTATTGCATAGTTTCTTAAAGTTTTACGTTGCGGTGCTTGGCAAGATACCATGCCGCCGGGAAAAAGAGCGGCGCGAAGGTACAGTGTTTTTCCGGAGTCAGAGTTTTCAATACCGCCCGGAAAATCCTCCGGCGCAACAGAGTGACCCGTGGTGTCGGCATTAACAGTGCCGCTATTATGCTTTCGGTACAATCCCGGATGGTCTGGAACGCCAGCTGCAGAGCTTCCGGGCGTTCCGGCAAGGTATAGCCGCAATCGGTGATGACTTCTGCCCGCTTGATCGTGCGCCAGTTAGGCATCATCGCCGAAAAATCCGCAGTGTTGCAGTTCGTTCCGGCGCGGAGCAGATTGAAGTTCAAATATTCATCGATCAGATCCATCACCTGGGCGTATTTCTGCTTCAGCGCGGCGTCCGGGGCAAGATCATGGATCAAACGGCAGGAAAGTGTCATTTGCATCAGCGCAAAGCTGCGGTAACTTTTGCTGTAAAGATTCATGCTCCGTTCAGCAGCTTCATAAGCGTAGCGGTTGAAGCATTTAAGGTAGCGGTCATTTCCGGAAACCGACCAGGCGGCGGCGTAAAACATCGGCAGCCGTGCGATTTCATGCGCCTGAGATTCCCACATACGGCAGACCGATGAGCGGTGCGGGTTGCCATCGGCGCGGGGGAGAGTCCAGTTGTTCTCTTTGGTGACATGCTTTTCGCAGAAGTCTGCCACATCGGTCAGGAGTTTGACGATCTCGCTTTTCTCTTCTTTGGAAGAGAGGTCGCTGTGAAAATAGTGCCACAAAGCATAGACATAATGGGTGTACTGATCGCGGGAACTTTCCGGATAAAAACTCTTTCCGTCACGGGGAGATATACTGCGGGCAACGAAGCCGGGAATACCGGAAACAGTTCCGCAAGCCATGAGGCCCTGGTATATTTTCCGTGCCATATCTCCGTTGCCGGAATGGATGTACATATCCAGAGCCACTCCGCCGTTGATGACGGAATCCTCCTGTCCGGAACGCCAGCTGCAGGGGTTGGGCAGGCATCGGGAGATTTCAACCGGAGTTGGCAGGTGATCGAATTTCCGCGCAGAATCCCAGGAGGTCAGGTAATCATAGATCAGGTTAGTTCCGGGATGAAAAAGATTATTTTCAACCGTTTTCAAACAACGCATAACCTTGTCTTGTACTTCCAGATCAGAAAGATGCATCATTGTTGCTCCATAAATAAATGCAGTTGGCCGGGGTTTCTTTTGCGTAACGGATGCAGAACTTGCCTGAGTGCTGTTTTCGGACGCGGCTAACGCCGTAGAAACTTTGGCAACAGGTGTCAGTGCGGCAAGCGTCAGTGCATTTTTCAGGAATTTACGTCGGTTCATTGATTATTTCTCCATGGGATAATGGTTGATCACGTTGCCGTTTGAAAGCAGAGACACGCCTTTCCCAAGAGAGAATTTTTTGCCGCTCCGGTCAAAAATAATATCAAGCAACGCGCCCCGGAATGGCACTCCGGTAAGTGCAAAGTAGTCCCAATCATCCGGAATGAGCGGATTGACTTTCAGAGAACCGTCCGGCGCAATGCGCAGTCCGGCAACTCCGGTAATGAGCTGATCGCAGTAAGATGAGTGATTGTAATTAAGACTGCGGGGACCGAAGTCGGCGTACCATTCGCCGGTTTCAGGATCGCAGCTTTCTGCCAAGTGGGGTTTGCCGTCTTTGTAGTGGATGGCGGTATATTTTTTGAAAAGCTGGAAGTAATCAGCGGCAGAGACTTCATTTTGCTGATAGTCATTGATAAAGTTTGCCATTGAGGTCAGAGCCTGAGAGAAAGCAAAGGGCCAACACCAGCCGTTCCACATACAGCCGCCGGGACGTCCGTGTTCGACCAGATAATCTTCGTGATTTTTTTCAACAGTACGCAAGCCGCAGGGGGCGTTGAAATATTCACTGTCCATGATATATTTCCACGCCGCGTTGAAGCGTTCATCGGGGAGGTTGCAGCTCCACGGAAGATAGCCGTGCAGTTCTGCGCCGTTGATGAAAAAGCGGTTGTCCCGGCGGCGGTCAACGAAAAATGAACGCTTTTTGTTCCACATGAGCAGAAGAAACTGCTGTTTGAGTTTTTCTGCTTTTTCGCGGAAAAGTTCTGCATCGGCGGAGCGTCCGGCTCTTTGGGCGATGTGTGCGAGGGCGATCGCGTCGCTGTACATATAGGAGTTCAACGTACTGCGATAACCTTCGCCTCCATGACTTTTGCCGTAATCCAGTGCCAGCAGGGCGAATTCCATACCATCGCGGTCAGGGATCTGCCAGAAGAGACCGGTATTTTCATCTAAGCGGTCTTTTTCCCATTGGAAATAGTTTTCTTTCATCGCGTCAAAAAGATCTGCGGCGAGATCATCTTCGCCGCTGACGAGGCAGTATTTGAAACAGCTGTCGGCAAGGGGGAAACTGTAAAGGCGCGGCGCGGCTTCGCTGCTGCACCAGAAGGTGATATAGTCACGGATGAATGTGTGATCCTGTATCCAGCGTCCCTCGTAAATATGGTGCTGCGCCGGACAACTGATGGTTCCATCGACACCGGAATGGCGAACCGGAGTGGAAAACTCGGTGATAACGAACTTGCCGTTCTGGCGTTTCTCAATATGAGTGGAGTAGGCATACCAGCGATAGCGGAATATCTCTTCTATTTGCGGGTCAGGGCATTGAAATCGCGGTACAAGAGTATCAAGATTTACCATAGTAAAAAACTTTCTCAGCAGTTGAAACAGATTCTGACATAATATACCACTTAAAAGAAAAAATACAATGCCGTTTGCGACAAACTGGAGCAAACGCTACGCCGCTTTTCTCGAAGAGGGGAGGGGTTTGGGGAGGGGGGAAACCTCTTTTCACGTGAAAAGAGGTTTCCCCCCTCCCCAAAAAAACACCGCCTCATCCAAAAAAGAGATCGGTGATAAGTATTTTTACGCCGATAAGTATTATGGCACATCCCCCGGCGAAGGTGAGATATTTCTGGGGGATGATGTCGCGCAGACGGCTGCCCAGCATTACGCCGAAAGCAGATATTATTCCGGTGATGATACCCATGCTTGCCGCCGGTATCCACAACGGTCTGCCGGAAAAGGCAAAACCTGCTCCGACTGCCATCGCATCCATACTGGTGGCAATGGCGGGAAGAAAGAGATTCTTTACGGCAAAAAAGTCACTTTTTGCATTTGGGTCGCAGATATCGGGGGCATCATCGCCTTTGAATGCTTCCCAGACCATTTTTCCGCCGACGAAAGCGAGCAGCGCAAAGGCGACGTAGTGGTCGATGCACCGCACCAGATCCATCGCCAGATTGGCGATGAAAAATCCGGCAACCGGCATGATGAATTGGAATATGCCAAAAAACAGCGCCGCATTCAATGCACGAATACGGCGCGGAAGAAACGGTTTGCATAAACTTCCGCTGGTCGATACCGCAAAGGCATCAATGGCTACTCCCAGCGAAATCAGCAGAACTTCAATTACATACATGGGGGATTTTTACTCCCCCATCAGCATGGTCATGACCGCTTTCTGGGCATGGAGACGGTTTTCGGCTTCATCGAAGACGATGGAACGTTTAGGATCATCCATTACATCGGCGGCGACCTCTTCGCCGCGGTGAGCGGGGAGACAGTGGAGGAATTTGGCATCCTTTTTGGCTTTGTCAAAGAGAGCGGAAGTGACCTGATAGGGACGGAAAATTTCCATTCTCCGGGCGCGTTCTTCCTCAAAACCCATGCTGACCCAGACATCGGTGTAGAAGTAATCCACGCCTTCGGCGGCTTTCACGGGATCGCTTTCCCAGATGATGTTCTTGGAATCACCGATAAGGTCGGCGCGGGGAGCTTCCTGTTCGGGCGCGGCGATGACCAGTTCCATGCCGGTAAGTTTTGCCGCCATGATGCAGGAGTTCGCCATATTGCTGCGTCCGTCACCGTAGAAAGCCATACGGATGGATTTATCGACTTTGCCGGAATACTCTTTGATGGTGAGCAGATCGGCGAGCAGCTGACAGGGGTGGAAATCGTTGGTCAGAGCGTTGATGACCGGACACTTGGCAACACGGGCGAGTTCTTCGACTTCGCTGTGTTCAAAGGTGCGGATAACGATACCGTGCAGATAACGGCTCAGAACATTGGCGGTATCGGCGACGGTTTCGCCGCGACCGACCTGCATTTTGCCCTGATCGAGATAAAGCGGAGTGCCGCCCAGCTCGCTGACACCGACTTCAAATGAAACACGGGTACGGGTTGAGGATTTAGCGAAGATCAGACCGACGCTTTTTCCGGCGAGCGGTTTGAAATCGACTTTACCGCGCTCAGCTTTGAGCTTGGCGGAAAGTTCAAAGATTTTTTCCAGATCGTCTCTGGTGATGTCCTGAAGTGTAAGCAGATCTTTTTTCATTTTTGTTCCTTTGCAAATTCTTCAAGTGCTTCGCCGATTTTGGCAACGGCAATATCGGCATCGGCTTTGGTTATAGTCAACGGCGGCAGGAGACGGAGAACCGTTTCACCTGCGGTAAGGGTTATCAGATTTTTCTTCATCAGGATTCCGGAAAGCGGAGCGGCATTGCAGTTGAGGACGAGTCCGATCATCAGTCCTTTGCCCCGGACGGTCTGAACGAAGTCATATTTGTCCACGAAAGCGGAAAGTTTGTCCATGATGTAGCTGCCGACTTCGATGGTATTTTCCAAAACACCGTCTTTGTCGAAAGCTTCCTGAACCGCGAGAGCTGCGGCACAGGCAAGAGGAGTTCCGCCGAAGGTGCTGGCGTGAGTGCCGACAACCATCAACGAAGCGAATTTTTTCCGTGCCATGAAGCCGCCCATGGGGAGACCGTTGGCGATCGCTTTTGCCATGCTGATGGCATCGGGGATAACACCGAAGCTCTGGAAGGCAAAACGGGTTCCGAGACGACCCATTCCGCACTGGACCTCATCGCAGAGCATAAGTATATCTTTTTCATCGCAGAGGGCGCGGACTTTTTTCAAGTATTCAACGTCGGCGGGGTAAATACCGCCTTCGCCCTGAACCATCTCCAGCATGATGGCGCAGACATCGGGAGTGACTGCTTTTTCCAGCGCTTCAAAGTCGTTGAACGGAACCTGTTTGAAACCGGGCATATCCGGTTCAAAACCTTTGCGGTACTTGGCTCTGCCGGTGGCGGCAAGAGTGGCAAGGGTTCTGCCGTGGAAGCTGTTATCCATGCTGATAATGGTATTGCGTCCGGTCTGGTTGCCGTATTTACGGGCGAGTTTGATCATGCCTTCGTTGGCTTCAGCGCCGGAGTTGGCGAAAAAGACCTGAGCATCGGGCATTCCGGAGGAGACGGCAAGTTTTTCCGCCAGAACCGGCATGAGGTCGTTCATATACAAATTGGAAATATGGACCAATCGTCGGCACTGGGTCTCAATGGCGCGGGAGACGCGCTCGTTACAGTGACCGAGGTTGCAGACCGAGATACCGGCAGCGAAGTCGAGATACTCCACTCCTTCATCATCCCAAAGTCTGGCGCCCTCGCCGCGGACAAACATCTTTGCCGGGGCATAGGTCGGGACACAATACTTTGCGAATTTTTCGTTGGTCTCGTTAAAAAGTTTACCCATTTTTCCAATATTCTCCATCAAATATTTTTTACCGGAACCGGAACTGTACCGGCTCCACGATCAAGAAATGATTAATATACACTCATAATTGAAAAATGCAAGCGGAAATACTTGACAACAACAGCTTTATCAACTATATTTAGAGGAAAACAACATATTCATGGACGATTTATGAAGATAATTCACTTTTCTGATCCGCACGGCGGAGGGCCTGCCGAGGATTGGATGGCATATTTTGACAAACGCTGGGTCGGGGTGTTCAATTACCGGTTCCGGCGGAGGTTCCGGCACGATCTTTCCAAGTTGCAGACGGCGGTGGAGTATATCCTTGATGTGAAACCGGATGCGGCAGTTTGTACCGGAGATTTGACCAGCGCCGGACAGCCCGGGGAGTTCAAGAGGGTGATCGAGATACTCAAGCCGCTGCGCAATTCGGGGATACCGCTTCTTTATACGCCGGGGAATCACGATTGTTACGTTGCCCGTCCGCAGTGTGTCCGGGCGGTGAAAGAGGCGGTGGAATACCTTTCCTGCGGAGCGTACACCTTTGATGATATGCCGTTGTCGCGGGAGATCGGAGGGGTGGAATTTATCATCGTGAACACCAGTGCTCCGTCCAATTTGCTTTGTTCGTGGGGATTTCTGAAGAAGGAAGCGGAAAAATTCATCATTGAAAAGTGTGAAGAGACGAATAATGTTCCCAAAGTGATGGTGACTCATTATCCCATGATAGAAGAGCATCCGGTGTTCCGGGTCCGTCACCGGTTGTTCGGGCAGAAAAAAGTTCTGGAACTGATGGCAGAGAAAAAACTTGATCTGGTTTTGTGCGGACATGTGCACAAACCGTCGTTGAAAGTGGATGAACAGGGCAGGGGAGAGTGCATCTCCGGTTCTGTGACCCGCAATGGGACGATGATGGAAATCGAGTGTGACGTAAGTTCCCGGACATTTTCTTTCCGCACCGTGGAGCTTTGAAAACCGCGGTATCGTAAAAACGCCTTGCGGCACCCCCGATACGATAAGCCTTTACTTTTGACCGTAGTAGGCGTTTTTGCCGTGTTTACGTTCATAGTGTTTGGCGATGAGCGAGGCTTTCAGGGGGGCGGCATCGGGATTTATCTGGCAGGTGAACAGAGCCATTTTGCACAACTCTTCCAGAACGCGGGCGTTGTAGACCGCTTGTTCGCCGTTTTTGCCCCAGGTGAATGGGCCGTGTCCGGCGACGAGAACCATTTGATTTTCATCCGGGGAAAGGTGTTTGTTGTTGAAGCAGTCGATTATCTGAAATCCGGTTTCGGTTTCGTAATCATTTTTTATCCGTTCATCCGGCATGAAATCGGTGCAGGGGATGGGGTTGGCAAGATGGTCGGCGTGGGTGGTTCCGAAAACGGGAACATCTTTTGCCGCCTGCGCCCAGGCGGTGGCACAGGTTGAATGAGTGTGTACGATACCGCCGATATTTTTCCAGGCGCGGTAAAGTTCGAGATGGGTGTTGGTATCGCTGGACGGACGCATGGTTCCGGCAACTTTGTTTCCGGTGGCGATATCGACGACGACGATATCCTGCGGTTTCAAATTTGCGTAATCCACTCCGGAGGGTTTGATGGCAAAAACATTTTTTTCCCGGTCAACGCAGCTGACGTTGCCGAAGGTGTACAGCACCAGACCGAGTTCCGGCAACAGCAAATTGGCTTTACAGCACTCTTCCTGTAATTTTGTGAACATGATACAATATTTCCTTATATTACTGTTTAGTTCTATTCCCATTCAGGGGAGATAATGTTTTTTTAATAATTTTGCTGTCATTGAAACACGTTATGCCGCGACAACGGAGAAAATAAAATACTTCGCTTTTCTTGAAAAGGGATGAGGGTTCGGGAGAAGGGAAAAACTTCTTTTCTCGTGAAAAGAAGTTTTTCCCTTCTCCTGAGCAATTTCCCCTTATCGTGAACATCGTGTACAATTTACCGCATGGCGGAATTTTCCAGCATTTTTCCATTTTTGAGATAACGTTGATACAACGCTTCGTAGACGGGAACGTTGGCGGCGTTGGGGATGTAGGTCAAATCAAAACCGGCACCCATTGCATTCATTGCGGCAGTGACATCGGGGAAGACACCGGCTGCTGTTGCGGCAAACATCGCGCCGCCCAAAGCGCAGGTTTGATCGCTTTTGGCGACTTTCACCGGCATGTTGAAGATATCCGCGCACATTTGCATTACCAACGGTGATTTGCGGCTGATACCGCCGATGGCGGCAACGTTTTTAACAGCAACCCCCTCTTCCCGGAAGCGCTCGATTATGGCGCGCGCACCGAAGACGGTACTTTCCAACAGAGCGCGGAAGAGCATTGGAGTCGTGGAACCGAGGTTCAATCCCAAAAGAGCGCCCGTCAGCGTGGTGTCGGCATCGGGAGAACGTCTGCCGTTGAACCAGTCGACAGCGCAAACACCACCGGCACCCGGAGCGACAGCGGCGGCATCTTTTTCCAGGTCGGCGATGGAAACCTTGCCTGCATATTCCAGCACCCGTTTGAACCAGGCGTAGACGTCACCGAAGGCGGATTGACCGGCTTCCAGACCGATCATGCCGGGAACGACAGAACCATCGACCTGACCGCAAATCCCCCGGATGCAGCGCGGCATTTCCGGTGCGACCAATATATCACAAGTGGAAGTTCCCACGACTTTGACCAGAGTATCGGCATCGATCTGCGCTCCGACTGCGCCGAAGTGACAATCAAAACCGCTGCCGCCGATAACGACACTGGTGGATAAACCGAATTTTCCCGCCCACCGGGGAGAAAGCGTACCTATCGGTTTGTCCGCTGTTTGCGTTTCGGTGTATAAGCGGGCGCGCCAGCCGGAAAGCAGCGGGTCGATCGCGGTTAGAAATTCTTCCGGAGGCAGACCGCCCCAGTCGGTGTGCCACATCGCTTTGTGACCGGCGGCACAGCGGCTGCGGACGATTTTGTCCGGACGGGTGTCGCCGGTAAGTTCTGCGCTTATCCAGTCGCAGTGTTCGACAAAACTTGCCGCAGCATCGCGCACTCGCGGGTTGTGTTTCAGTACATAAAGCAGTTTGCTGAAAAACCATTCAGATGAGTACGTTCCGCCCTCATATTTCCGGTAATCCACACCGTCCCATGCGGCGGCAACAGCGTTTATCCGGTCAGCTTCCAACTGTGCCGAGTGATCTTTCCACAGCAGAAACATCGCATCCGGATCATCGGCAAATTCCGGCAGCAGCGCCAGCGGCACACCATTGCTGTCAACTGCGCACGGTGTGGCGCCAGTGGTGTCGATGGCGATACCGGTTACAGCGGATTTGTCCTGACCGGCAAGCACGCCGCAAATGACAGCTTCCATTCCTTCAAGATAATCCAGCGGGTGCTGACGGAAGATGTTCCGGGCGGCATCGCAGTAGCGTTTTTCCGCCCAGCGGGCGTAATTGTGTACACAACTGCCCAGCTGTTCACCTTTTTCGCTCACCAGTACCGCGCGTACACTGTCCGAACCGAAGTCAAGACCGATAAATGTTCTGTTCATTTTTAACTCCACGAGTTT
The DNA here is from genome assembly GCA_017462015.1 of Lentisphaeria bacterium. Lineage (GTDB taxonomy): Bacteria > Verrucomicrobiota > Lentisphaeria > Victivallales > Victivallaceae > UBA1784. The sequence goes on along the minus strand of JAFTRX010000106.1, from coordinate 32,474 downwards.
TTTGTGAAAAACGACCTGCGGCGGCGCCTCGCGGGCAATCTTGCGGGCAAATCTGCGGACTTATCCTCGGTCGAGTACAGTCGTACACTCCCTCGGCTTCGCCTTGATTTACCCCCAACCTTGCTCCACGATCCATCCGCCGGTCGAGTTCATTCTTTTTCTGAACCTTCGCGGCGGAGAAGAGCGGGCAATCTTGCTCCTGTCCTCCGTAGCCATCGAGGCGAAGGAGGATGCTCCACGATCCATCCGGCGGTTGCAAACAAGCTGTTTTATTTTTCACGTTCAACTGAATTTTGTATCTTATAATTTTCTTTGATTTAACGCCGTTTGCGTGCCGATGCCGGAGGTATTTTCAGTGCATCGCGGTATTTTGCCACGGTACGGCGCGCCACATTTATGCCTTGTTCAGACAAAGTGCGGGCGATATTTTCGTCTGAAACCGGTTTTGCCGGCTCTTCTTGTGCGATGATTTGCCTGATCTGCTCCATGATTGCGGCAGCGGCGATTTTCTCTCCGTCGCCGCTGCTTCCGCCGCCGCTGGAGAAGAAAAAACGCAACGGAAATACACCGTGCGGAGTCCGGATGAATTTGTCGGCAACGGCGCGGCTGATGGTACTTTCGTCATAACCGAGAAGCGCTCCGGCTTCCCGCATGGTGAAAGTTTTCAATCCGGCAATACCGCGATGGAGGAATTCCTCCTGCTGTTCGATGATAAGTTTGCCCAGAAGAGTCAGGGTCGAATCCCGCATCGTCAGAGATTTTATCAGCTCCCGGGCGCGCAGAAGTTTTTCATTCAGATATTTGCGGTCATCGGAACTTAGAGACGCATCTTCCAGAAGTTTTTCATAATAGTTGGAGATGGTGATTTTCCGGAAATTTTCCCGCAGCTGCCGGATGATAAATGTTCCATCCGGAAGCTGTTCTATTTCCAGTTCCGGCATTACCACCGGCGCGTGCGCGGAATTGAACGATGTCCCGGGAACCGGGGCCAACTGCCGCAGTAATGCCAGCATTTTGTCCAACTCCTCCGCGCTGATTGCAAGTTTTTTTTGCAATGCAGACAGATTTCCCTGCGCCACATCATCCAAGTGGTTGTGGATGAGGGTATGCATTTTTTCATCCAGTTTGCCGCGCCGTTTCAACTGCAGTTCCAGACACTCCGGCAGATCACGCGCTCCGACACCGGGCGGGGCAAGCTCCTGCACCAGAGCTAATGCAGTCTGCATTTCATCCATTTCACAATCACAGCTCATTGCCAGATCGGCGAGGTTGACCCGGAGAAAACCGTCCGGATCAATGGAGAAGATGATCTCAATTGCCGCCTTCCGGATGTTGTCCGGAAGGTCGTTCGTTTCCAATTCGATCAGCAGCAGTTCCGTCAGCGCGGGTGCTGATGCCGGGGAGTTGGATAAAAAATCCAGCTTGCGGTCATCGTCGTCAGCTTCTGCGTTTGCCGGGAGCGGCAATTCATCCGTCCAGCGGTCGTTTTCAGCGAGAGTCACTTCAAAAGCTGATTCATAATCGTCGTCGTTTTGAGATTCTTTCTCATGCTCCTGCGGCGTGGCTTCTGCCGGTTCCGGTGGAAGTTCCTCCAGTACCGGATTGGAAATAAGTTCTTGCGCCAGACGGTTTTCCAGCTCCTGCAACGGCAAATGGAGCAATTCCAACCCTAACCGCTGCTGCATGGATAGCGCAGTGGTTTGCTGTTGGGTCAATCCTGTTTGCAGATGCTGTTCGATGGAGGACATATTCTTTTACGTTTCGTGAAAAATACAACCTGCGGCGGCGCCTCGCGGGCAATCTTGCGGGCAAATCTGCGGACTTATCCTCGGTCGAGTACAGTCGTACACTCCCTCGGCTTCGCCTTGATTTACCCCCAACCTTGCACCACGATGCATCCGCCGGTCGAGTACAGTCTTTTTCAGAACCTTCGCGGCGCCTCGCGGGCAATCTTGCGGGCAAATCTGCGGACTCATCCTCGGTCGAGTACAGTCGTACACTCCCTCGGCTTCGCCTTGATTTACCCCCAACCTTGCTCCATGATCCATCCGCCGGTCGCGAACAAGCCGTTTTATTGTATTTATTGCTGCAAACTCTGTCATTTTTGACATTACCAGATTTTTATACCGCAGAGTGCTGCAATGCGGCAATCTCATCTTTCCATATCGTTTCGTCCGGGGTTTCCAGAATCAACGGGATTCGGTCAAAGCGGCTGTCGGTAACGATACGCTTGAATAAATCAAATCCCAGATTGCCTTTACCCAGCGACTCATGCCGGTCGAGGCGCTGACCGAGGACACCTTTGGCATCGTTGAGATGCATTCCGCGCAGTAAATCGAAACCGATGATGGAATCAAAGGCGGAAAAGCACTGTTCAAACCCCTCTGCCGACGACAGATCATATCCGGCGGCAAACGCATGACAGGTGTCTATGCACACTCCCACTCTGCCGGGGCGGTCAACACATTCCAGCATCATGGCGAGCTGTTCAAATGTATACCCGAGATTGCTTCCCTGTCCGGCAGTATTTTCAAAGACTGCCGTCACGCCGGGAACCTCATCAAGAGCCTGCCGCACGGTTTCTCCGATGATGCGGCAACCTTCACTTTCGCTGACCAGTTTCAAAGTACTGCCGGGATGGAAATTCAAGCGGTCAAGTCCGAGCTGGCGGCAGCGTTCCAGCTCTTCCACAAAGGCTTTCAGCGCCCGTTCCCGCTTCTCCGGATCAGGCTGTCCCAGATTTATAAGGTAACTGTCATGCGGCAGTATCTGTTCCGGAGTGTAGTTGAATTTCCGGCAGTTCTCTTTGAACGCGGCGATTTGTTCCTCCCGGAACGGCGGCGCGCTCCACTGGCGCTGGTTTTTGGTGAACAGCGCAAACGCGGTCGCTCCCAGCGCGGCGGCGTTGAGCGGCGCGTTTTCCACGCCGCCGGAAATAGATACATGAGCGCCGATGTACTTCATTTCAATTTGTCCTTATGCAGTGAATTTGATCACGCCGATCACATCCAGAAACGCGATGAAAACCAGGATCGGAGTTACCAGACGGATGAAAAATCCCCAGATCACGGAGAAGGAGAACAAGCTGACTTTGCGTCCGCCGGAACCGCCTTCGTCCTTGATCCCGGCAAGGCGCAGCCACAAATTGCCGTCGATGGCAGGGGAGGTTCCTTCCCGCAGTTCTTTGAGTGCCTTGCGCGCACCCCAGGTCCAGCCGACGTAGATTGCCAGCATGAAACCGCACAGCGGCAGCAGCCAGTTGCAGGCGAAGCTGTCCAGCATCCCGAACATGGAGCCGGAGAGGTCGTTATTCCACACTTTAAGCAAAAACGCATGCAAACGGGGGAAGTTGTTCCAGTTTGCCATGGATATTGAACACGCCACCGTGATGACCAGAATCATAAACAACGTCAGGCATATTGCCGGAGAGCGTTTCATTTTGAATTCATCGGTAAATATTCGCACCGGCGGTTCCAGCAAACTCATTCCGCTGGTCAGCGCTGCGACCGAGATCATCATAAAGAAAAGTCCGTTCCACAACCATCCGGCGGGAAGCTGATTGAACGCCGCCGGAAGAATTTCATAAATCAGTACCGGGCCGCTGGTCTCTTTGAAGCCCATGGCGAAGACTGCCGGGAAAATTGCCAATCCCGCCATCAGCGCCGCCGTCGTATCCAGCACCAGAATACTTACTGCGGATTGAACGATGTTCTCTTTTTTGGAGAGATAACTGCCGTAGGTCAGCACGATACCCATGGCAAGGCTGAGTGAGAAAAAGGAGTGCCCCATTGCCGCAATAACGCTGTCGGCGTTGAGTTTGGAGAAATCCGGTGACAAAAACCATTTGACCCCTTTCATCGCTCCCGGCAGTGACAAGCCCCGGCAGATGAGGACGATCAACAGTACGAAGAGCATCGGCATCAAAACTTTGCTCCAGCGTTCAATACCTTTCTGCACGCCGCTGAAAACCACACCGCCGCACAGCAGCAAAAACAAAATCGAACTGGCGATAACCCATCCCATCATACCGTTGGAAGCGGATGCGATCGGTCCCATTACCGCTTCTGCGCCCGTTTGGTCATTGAAATTGAGCTGTCCGAGGAAGGATTTGCACATATAGATCAAGGTCCAGCCACCGATCACCGCATAATATCCGGTGATGATGACCGGAATGACCATACCGCTGATGAAACCGACTGTTTTCCAACCGAACAGCAGTAAAGAAATTCCCGCAGTAAGGCAGAATGTACCGTGACCCCAGTATTTGAAAACCAGCAATATCACGCCGAGCGCCACCAGCAGTACGCCCAAGCCATCGGCAAAGATGGTTTTGGCTTTGGTCATTTTGGCAAATGCTCCGACTGCACTGCGCTGTGCCGCTCTGCCCAGAGTCAACTCTGCCAGCAGCAGCGGAAAGCCGACGAACAGTACGCACAAAATGTAAAGTATGACAAATGCCCCACCACCGTTCATGCCGCAGATAAACGGAAATTTCCAGATATTGCCAAGTCCGATGGCTGAACCTGCTACCGCCAGAATGAAGCCCCAGCGGCTTCCCCAATGTTCTCTCATAAAAGTATTCTTTCGTTTTATATTGTTTTATTTTCCGCTGTTGAGGCGTACCAGTGCCTTTCGCAGCAAATTTTCCGTATTCTGTTCATTTTCCGGAAGTTCAGCCAGCAGCGCGTTGATGCACTTGTTTACAGTATCGCGCTTGAAGCCCAGCTGTTCCAGCGCGGCGCACGCATCGGAAGCGGCACTGTTGCCCGGATCGACCGGTGCCGCAGCGGGATCGCTGTTTTCCAACCGTCCTTTGAGTTCCACGACCAGCCGTTCTGCGGTGCGTTTCCCGACACCGTTGATCCGGCTCAACGCTTTGACATCTCCGGCATCGACGGCAGAACAGAAGTTCGCCACCGGCATCGAACTCAAGACATTGAGCGCCAGCTTGCCGCCGACTCCGGAAACGTCGATAAGTTTGCGGAACAGCGCCCGCTCTGCTTTGTCGGCAAATCCGAACAACGTTATGGCATCCTCCCGCACCTGAGTGTGGACGAAAAGTTTCACTTTCCCGCCTTCCAGCGGAAGTTTGTCAAAAGTGGACAGCGCAATGGACAACTCATAGCCGACACCATTGACATCCACCAGACAGGAGGAAAAATCCCTCTCCAGAAGTGTTCCGGACAGGTAACCTATCATTTGATCACCTCGATATCAAGGGAGATATCCATGGATTTCACGGAGTGGGTCAATGCTCCGGAGGAGACGAAATCCACGCCCAGTTTGCCGATACGGGGCAGGCGTTCGATGGTGATCCCGCCGGAAGCTTCCAGTTTGGCGCGGCCGTTGACGATTTTTACCGCTTCTGCCATCATCTCATCGGACATATTGTCGAGCATGATGTACTCTGCTCCGCTTTCGGCGGCTTCGCGCACTTCTTCCAAAGTGTCGGTCTCGACTTCGATTTCCAAATCCGGATAAGCCTGACGCGCCCGTGCCACAGCGCGCATGATGGCGCCGTCACCTTCCAAAGCGGCAAGTTCCCGGTGGTTGTCTTTTATCATGATGCGGTCAAAAAGACCGATGCGGTGATTGGTTGCTCCGCCGACAGCAACGGCATATTTTTCCAAATTGCGGTATCCCGGAGTGGTTTTGCGGGTGTCCAGCACCACGCAGTCAGTATCTTTGAGCGCTTCGGCGTAACGGCACGACATGGTGGCAACTCCGCACATGCGCTGCAAAAAGTTGAGCGCAGTCCGCTCTGCGGTGATGATCCCGCGCGCCGGGCCGCTGATTTCTGCCAGAAATTCGCCGCGGACACAGGTGTCTCCGTCCTTTTTGAATGCGGTGAATTTGAGTGAAGGTTCGACTTTTTCAAACACGCGTTTGGCAACTTCCAGACCGGCAAGCACCATTGTGTCCTCTTTGCACAACAGAACCGCACGGCTGATTGCATTCTCCGGTACGACCGACAAAGTGGTCGTATCTCCGGCAGCGTCAAGATCCTCTTCCAGTGCCAAATCGATCAGCAGATCCGCCCGTTTCCAGTCGATAGGAGTAACAAGATTTTTTTCGATACTCATAACAGTACCTTTCTTTATAATATTACAAGATAAAATGTCTTTGAGAAAATATAACCTCTCAACTGTTTAAAATCAACCTTTGAGAGATTCAAACTGCTTGAAAAATTTCCGTTTGAACATTATATTATTCAGAATGGCACGGTGTGCCGCTGTGAACAGACTGATATTCCCGGAGGTTTTTATGTACGATTTTACATGCGTTGATGCTCATGTCCACCCTTTTGTCCAGCCGGAAAGCAATATCGGAAGATACGGCACTCCCACTGATATGGCTGATATGGTGCGTCTGCTCAAAAAGGCGGGAATAACTCTTTGCTGCGGTTCGGTCTTGCGCTCCAACTGGTTCGCTTCTCCGCGCTGGATACAGTTGTGCAACCGGGAGTGTTTCCAGTTGGCAGAGGAGTACCCGGATTTTCTCATCCCGGGGCTGCTCATCCACGCCGCGTTCCCGGAGGAATCCTGCGCCGAGATCGAAAAATACCATGCCACGGGAAAACTTCACTGGATCGGTGAGATCGTTCCTTATACCACCGGAACATTCAACTATTCCATCGAAGAACTCTTTCCTGTCTACGAACTTGCCGCATCATTGAATTTGCCCATAAATATCCATCCCGTCAACGCTTCAGATGTGGCAAAGGTTGCGGAAAACTTTCCCAAACTCAACGTGGTAATGGCCCATCCCGGAGAAAAAGAGCCCTATCAGGAAAAGATCGACTTGATGAAGAAGCTTCCCAATTTGCACCTTGATTTGAGTGGAACCGGCATGTTCCGCTGGGGGATGCTCAAATACGGAGTACAGCAGCTCGGCGCTGAACGTTTCCTTTTCGGTTCCGACTTTCCGGTGTGCAACGCGGCGATGAACCGCGCGGCGGTGCTGGCGGAAAACCTGACCGACGCTGATTTGGAATTGATCTTCTCCGGCAATTTCCGCCGTCTTACTTCGCTCTGAATTCCGGATTTTTTGTTATTATGACCAAACGGGTGTTAAAAGCAGCATTTATCAGTTCGCTTCCGGTGCTGATGGGGTATTCTGCCATGGGAATGGCGGCAGGAATACTGCTCGCCGGAACGGTTAAGCTGAAATTTCTGCCGTTCTGGGCGTTTTTGAGCAGCGGAATAAATATCTCCGGCGCCTTGCAGTTCATCATGGTGAACTGGACGGAAGCTCTGCTGCCGTTGGCTCAGGTGGCATTGCTCACTTTTTGTCTCAATGTCCGTTACGCGATGTACGGTTTTTCTCTGATTGAAAAATTCCGCCCGCTGCCCTGGCTCAAGCGCTGTTATCTCATCTGGAGTCTGACCGATGAAACTTACGCGCTGGAAGTCGATTCCGCCGCCCGTACTCCGGCGGGGGAGAATCAGTTGGATTTCTGTTTCGGGGTGGCGTTTCTCGATCATCTTTATTGGATATTCGGAGTGACTGCCGGAGCGGTGATCGGAACTGCGCTGCCATTTGACAGCCGGGGGATAGATTTTGCCATGACCGCACTTTTTCTGGTGGTGTTGACTGACCAGTGCCAGAGCAAAGTCAACCGGCTCAGTGCCGCAGTCGGAATAATTTCTGCCATTTGCGGCAGAGTCTTCTTTTCCACCTCCAATATGCTGATTCCGGCGATGGTGATGATGGGCGCGGTGTTTGTCATCTTCCGGGGGAAGTTTGAAAGGCGTTTGCCGCAGAAGGAGGAGTGCCAATGAGCAGAGAAGTTTATTTTTTGTGCATGACTCTGGTTGCCGGGGTGGTGACGATCGCACTCCGGGCATTTCCGTTTCTGATGTTCAGCGGCAACCGTCCGGTGCCGACGGTGATACGGTATATCGGAAGAGTTTTGCCGCCGGCGGCGATAGCGATGCTTATTGTGTATTGTTACTGTTCGGCATATCAGGGTAAGAGTTTTGCTTCCGGAGGCTTCGGTGTTCCGGAGCTTGCCGCCTCGGTACTGGTGGTGGCGCTTCAGATATGGAAACGCAACCCGTTGCTCTCCATCATTGCCGGAACCGTGCTTTACATGGTCATCGTCCAGAATTTTGTGTAACTATCAACCAGCTTGGGAGAATAGATATGAAAAAAGGTATTTTTCTGGCAGTTGCCGCCATGTTGGCGGCAGTTTCATCGCTTTGCGGAAGTGACAGTATCGAAAAGATCGACAAAAATTTCCGGGCAGTCACCATCGGCAAGAAGCAGAAGGTCAACTTTTTCAACGCCTTCGCCAAACCCTGTGAAGTCACCGGTTTCCCCTGGTGGGACGGCAAAAACGGCCCTTACCGTATCCCGGCGGGGTTTACGCTCAAAGAGGTCAATCGCGGCGTCCTTACTCTGGCACATCACTCCAGCGGCGGAGCGGTGCGTTTTGTCACCGATTCCCCATTTATCGCACTGCGGGCAGTGTACAAAAGTTTCCGGGATATGAATCACATGCCCCGCAGCGGCAGCGGCGGTTTTGACCTCTATTCGGTGGATGAAAAAGGCAATGAAATTTATGTCAGTACCATAAATCCCGACCGGGGCAACGATAAGAAACCGCTGGTACAACTTTTCAAGTACCGGATGCCGAAACAGAAAGCTCCCCGGCTCTACACCATTTACCTGCCGCTGTACAGCGGTGTGAAAGAGTTGGAGATCGGCATTGCGCCCGATGCAAAGATGCTGCCGCCGCCGCCGCAGAAAATCAGTAAGCCGATCCTCTTTTACGGCTCTTCCATCACTCAAGGCGGATGCGCCTCCCGTCCGGCGAACAACTACACCACCATGCTCTGCCGTGCCGTGGATGCGCCTCAAATCAACCTCGGTTTTTCCGGCAGCGCCAAAGGCGAAACTGCTATGGCAGAAGCCATCAGCAAGCTCGACTTGAGTCTTTTTGTCATGGATTATGACTACAACGCGCCCAATGCGGCACATCTGCTCAAAACGCACGAAAAGTTTTTTCAAATCATCCGCAAAGCCCAACCGGAACTTCCCATCATCATTCTTTCCCGATGCTCTTTGATGCAGGATGCCCGGCGGGATGCGGTCAAGCGAACCTACGATAACGCCGTCAAAGCCGGAGATAAGAAGGTGTGGTTCGTTGACGGCAGTGAACTTTTCGGAGAAGCGGGGCCGAATTATTGTACCGTTGACCGCTGTCACCCCAACGATCTGGGCTTCTATTTGATGTTCCGCCGTCTTCTGCCGGTGGTGAAAGCTGCTTTGAATACCGGCAGATAATGCCGGTATTCAAAATTTGCCGCCGTTATTCTGCGTTGGCAAATCCATCGCCGCTGCATCCGGAGCGGGTGATCGCCAGTTTGCGCGTGGTCGGTCTGAAAAAGAACTGTGCGCTGCTCTGGGGAATGTCAACTTTGGAAAAGGTGACATCCATGACCGGATATTCTTCATCCTTCCGTCCGGGGTATGCTTCGGCAAAAAGTATTTTTCCGCGTAAAACCGAATCGGCAAACCGGACATTCCGGGCGGGAGCGGCTCCTCCGAAGACTGCTCTCATGTCACATTGACAGTTGATTTTTTCAAAGGTCAGCTCTTCCAGTACCGGCATCTTCAATTTTCCCGGTACGCTCTCTGCCCATTTGCCCCAGCTGAAAGTGAATCCGAATCCGATTCTGGGTTTTTGCAATGTGATGTTCCGGCAGATGATCCGGCGGCAGGTCGCTTCGTAATCGCCCCGGTGTTCCCGGACATAGCGCCAGGAGATACCACCGTGATCGGCAATGCCGGAGCGATGGGTCGGCGGGATTTGGGAAACCGCCGGTGCTTTAGCTGACGGGACGGGGAAGCAGGCACTGTACAAGTGACCGTTGTATACGGCAAGGGTGCTGTTCTGAACGGTCATGCCTTTGTGCCAATTTTTCCATGCTCCTCCGAGCATACGGCAGAAATATCCGGCAACTTTGTGCTTTTCCGAGTTGAGATCGGTGCAATTTTCAATAAGTCCGTCTTCCAGGTCTCCGTAGACCGCAGTAGAAAGACAAAAGTCATAAGCATTGAGAGCGATCGCATCATCATAGGTGCAAAATACGCTGTCCCGAATGGTGAAATATCTGCCGTCACTCAAATGTACGCCATCTTTGTTCCCTTCTATCCGGAGCTTCTCAAGTGTGATGTTCCGGAAAGTACAGATATGTATTCCATATCCCAGCCGGACGAGTTCACTGCATTCATAATCCCGGACGGTAAGATTCCGTACTTTCAAAAAAGAGAGATGCCCGCGCAATCCGGGATAAAAGGCGGTGTGCGACACATCCACTCCATTGACCAGCAGATGCAGTCCGATGATCTTGATATTTTCATTCCACTCCCCTTTGAGGATACCCTTGTTGACCAGGAACGGTTGATTTCTGCCGCCTGCTGCGCGGCGGATGAAGACTCCGGGGGCAAACTCAAGTGTGGTGTCGCTTCCGATAAATAACGGTCCATTTACATCATAAGTGCCGGGCGTGGTCAGCCGGATGGTGCCGCCTGCATCGAGTACATTTTGCAACAGCAGCGTATTTACAGCCGGATCAGAGGTCAACGTGATCTCCGGAGGATTTCCGCCGGTCACGCTGAAGTTTTTGAGCTTCAAGTCAATAAACTCCTGTTCCAGAGGCTGTTTCGATTGAACTTTGCCGGAAATATTCTCCATTACAATATTGGTGATCTGCGTTTCGCTGTTGCCTTTGAGAGAGATCGGCATGCGGGCATTAACTTTTATATTGCGGAAGGTTACGTTGTTGAGTTGGCGCAATTTGATTTTTGCCCAGACATCGATTTTTATCGGCCACAGGTTGCTGCTGATGGAAATATCACTGAAGCTCAAATTGTTCATTTTCAGAAATCCATTGTCTCCCGGCGCAAGATAATGCGTCGGATTGTTGAAATAAATACCATTGCCGTAGCCGTTGATTTTTACATTGCGCACCACGCAATTTTCGACGATGTCATCGCTGGGACAGCCGACCCGGATACCCTGACAGGCACTGTCGAGATAACAGTTTTCCACCAGCACGTCGCGGCAGATCACTTTGGTTGTATCATCATTGCGCATGGCACGCAGTACCACGCAGTCGTCTCCGGTGATGAAGACACTGTTTTTCAACGTTACATTCTGGCAGCCGTCGAAGTCCACGCCATCGTTGTTTATCATTTTCTGATCGCCCCGGACAAAAACATTTTCGACTTCGACATTTTTGCATTCGCGTATCCACATGGTCCAGCCGGGGGCGTTGTGATAAGTGACTCCGGTCAGCCGGATATTTTTGCTGTTGCAGATTTGAAGCATGCGGGGACGGGCGATCGGCGGTTTGGAGTAAAATCTTTTTCCGAACGGAACGACCTTTTTATAAAAATCCGGACCGCAACCGTCGATAATGCCGCCGCCGGTAATGGCGATGTTTTCCACTTTGTAGGCGGTGATAAAACATTTGTCCGACTTTTCCGGGCGGATATTGCAGAATTCCGGATGGGAAAAGTCATCGTATTTATCCGGAGTGTTGTATCCGCGGATGATACTTCCGGTGGGGATATTCAACTCTACATTGCTTTTCATCCGGATGGTGCCGGAGAGATAAACTCCCGGCTGCAGCACCACTTTGCCGCCGCCGGAACGGTTGGCAAGGTCGATCGCCTCCTGAATGGCTTTGCCGGTCATGGCTTTGGGGATGAATATCTTTTTTTTGCCGTCATTTTTTACTTTCGGGTATTCAAACAATGTTTCCGGATTGCTGGACACGATACCGTTGAGCGGTGCAAACAGTTTCAGTATAACCGACCATTTTGCCTTGCTGAAATTCAATTTCCATACTCCGGGAAGTGCATCACACTCGATGATCTCCAATCCGGAAACTGTTTTTTTGAATTTCCGCTTGCCATCCGGAGAAAAGAGTGCAACTCCGGCTGACGGCGCGGCATTCACCGAGATGGCAAACTTTTTGATACCCTCCGGGACCCTGAAGTAAAAATCTCCTTTGGGATTGAGCAGGGTCAAGCCGCCTGAAGATGCCATGGACCAGCCGTTTCCGGGGTGGTTGGAGTGGAGAATCGTGGCATTGAAGGAGTGGACGGCGATCCGGTATATGCCGCTTTCCGGGGCGGTGAACTCCAGTTTGGTTTTGGTTCCTTTGTTGAAGGAAACCTTTTTGAGGACAGCGCCATTCGGCGTGTAGACGGTGACACCGATGTCATCATCGTAGCTTTTATCAACGGCAGTCAAATCAATGGAAATACGGCTGTTGCGTTCGGCAAACTGAACAAATTCCCCCCGGCGTACCGGCAGAGAGGATTTTGCGGTGAACGGCTTGGCGGAACGCGGCGGAAGCAGAGTCTGTTCCAGAGCTTTCGGCGCAAGCTGATAGCGGTTGCACAATGCGAAAAAGTCCCGCCATTTTTTGCAGAATGCTTTCAAATCAAATTTAAACATTTTTCCATTTGCCGGTTTTATGCTGATATTTCCGGAGATAAAATCTTCTGCCAGTATCGAATTGCCGAAATAGCTGGTTGTAATATAATTTTTCAATCCGGCATTGTCGTTGATGCGGAAGTTCTCCATGCGGATGTTGCCCAGCGGGAAGCGGCCGCCGTGGGTTCCGTGGATCTGCAGAACGCCGTCGTTGCGCTGCTTTTTTGCAGTGTGCGTGCAGTTGCGGATAACCGTTGCGATCGATGCAACCGGGTCCCGCAGCTGCCAGATATCGTCGGTGGTGCAATTTTCGATCAGGATTTTGCCTTTGACCGGGATCTGTCTGGCTTTTCTCGGGGTGTAAGAGTGGATGTAGAAACTGTTGCCGTTTCCGGAAAAACGGCAGTTTTTCACCGTTACCGAAACCGGTTTGGACCGGTCGGAAAGATTGCCGGCGTAGATGGAACATCCCATTCCCCGGTTATTGAGGAAGGTGCAATTTTCCACCAGACAGTTTACCAGCTGCTCATCGTCTTTATTGGGTTCAAAATCGATTCCTCCCTGCGGCGGGGCGCCGATGGCATTTTTGAATACGCAGTTGCGGACGGTCAGATTTTTTACCGAAATCGCGCCGATGCCCAGACGCATGGCGTTGTCAAAAATGACATTTTCGATAAGGATGTTGCTGTTGAAATTACGTTTTTTGGAATAACCGCCCAGATAGAGCATATCGCCGCCGGAATCCCGGAGAATAAGATTTTTGATGGTGATGTTGTCCGCGCCGAGCATGGTCAGGATATGACGGTGTTCACTGTGTGAATACACTTTCTGATTGCGGAAATCAGCTTTGGTCATTTTGATGGTACTGCCTTTACCGCCGCAGATGGTGATGTTTTTCACCAGTTTGCAGATGAACATGGGGGCAGGGGTTTTGAAACTGCCTCTGGTATTGCAGATGATCACTCCCGGTTCAAGAATGATCTCCTGATTGGAGCGTAATTGAACCGTCCGGGAGATAAAATATGGTTTCCCGGTGTTTTTGATGATGACTCTGGCGGCGCCGGAATCAAAGGCTTTTTGCAGACAATCCGTGGCATCGGTCGGGGAAAAACCGAAGTCAAGAGTGGAAACGCTCTTTGCCGCAAGTTGAGTTGACAGCAGGAGGAGCGGTAACAGTGATATTATAAAACGGAACATGGTTCAACTCCTTGTCAAAACGGCTGCCAGCAGATGGGACGTTGACCGCTGCCGTCAGCTTTTTTATAGTTCCATCTGGTCAGTGTGGAATAGGGCAGGGCGGGATTGAGTATCTTCATCGCCGAGGCGTGAAGATCGCAGTAGAGGATATTTATGTATTTTTGGTGGCGGTACGCATCGGCTTGTCCTTGATTACTGCTCTGCGTACTCTGCTCCCGGACTATATAACGTCCCTGGGATGGGGTCGTGACATTGAGACTGTCCATCATCAAATAAGTTGCACCGGGGCGTCTCAATTCAGACTGTTTGATGTGGGTGCCTCCTCCATCATCGACCAAACTGCGGCTGCCGACACCTTTGGAGTTGTAACCGTAGCCGATAGAATCCGTGGGGATGCCGTCAGATGCTCTCATAGTTTCTGCTGAGGGCAGACTGAGATCCACCAGAGAATTTATGGACAGCAGTTTGTTTTTGAACATGCCGACTTGCCAGTGCGCAGAGGCAATTGCTCCGGAATCGTCAGAGTAGGCAACGCTGTTGTAATTGGGGAAATAGCCGCCGTAAGAGTCGATATATATCTGGAACGCTGTTCCGATCTGTTTTTCGTTATTCAGACAATGGGTGCGCCGTCCCCGCTCCCGTGCGCTCTGCAGAGCGGGCAGCAGCATTGCTGCCAATATTGCGATTATCGCTATAACCACCAGAAGTTCGATCAAAGTAAAGCTGCTGTGTTTGTGAGTTTGTTTTTTGAACATAAACGCTCCTCCTTGTTTTTATGGTTTGGAAGTTTATTTTTCAGGTGTGATATAGAACGGATTGGTCCAGGCGGAACGCATTTTTCCGATGCCGCCTTCGATGTTGCGCATTTCCGGACAGAGCCGGGTGACTTTGGCGCGGACATACATTTCACTGCCGTTGATCTCATAACTGCTGACCGTGACAGCGTTTTCAGTTTTCAACACTTTGCCGTATCTTCCGATGAATTCGATTTTAGCAGGCAGATCGGAACGGACAGTCAACTTTTTGCCTTCCAGTTTGATCTCTTTGATCTCCGGGCCCTGTGAAGAGTAGAAGTTGCCGCTTTTCATGGCGTGGATGAACTCTTTTTCGGTAAGTTCATCCAGAAACACCACCACCCATCCGCCCATGACGGAAGCGTTATGGGAATCATCGGAAGCTGTTCCATGCAGTTTGTGTCCTTGAGAGAGCAGATAATCCCATTTTGCTTCGGCATTGCGGAACGGTTGTCCGGGGACATTGCCGCGGGCATTCAAGTCATAATTCTGATTGCCGATCTCCACGGCATGCGGCAGTACCGGGAAGCCGGAAAATCCTTTTTCGCTGTTGCCGAAGATCATATCCAGCTCATCGTAAGTCCAACCGGAAGCAACCCAGTTCCGTGTCGGGTTGGCATTGGGGTGGCAGACGGAAATAAAGACACCGTCATCGATATACCGTTTGATGACCATGTCGGGTTGAAGCCTGGATAATTCATGTTTATATGCTTTTTTGCCTTTGACCATGGTATACTCTCTGGACAGGCCGACACAGTTCAGCTCTCCGGTGAAGTCCCGGCTTCTGCCGTAAAGCCATGACCCGGCGAGATTCGCCTTGATGCCGGTATTGCGTTCCATGCCGGGGACGAAGAGGATACCTTCCACTCCCCATTGCGGAGCTTTACCGACGGGGATGGTGTTTTCCGGGAGCGTAAGTCTGCCGTGTTCGGTGATGACCACTATTTTGTAGCGCGGCGTGACGTTGGCATCCCGGTAGCTGGTCAGGCGGCGGACGGAATCCCATTTGCTGTGTGTGTAGCTGGGGGAGTATTTGGAGTGATTATGGAGCGAGGCCCGCCATGCGTTTTTCTTTTTGACCGCGTAAGGATTGGAAACGGTGAACGCAGCAGGGGTTTGCCAGGGTTTATCCAGGATTTCATCTTTGCCGATAAAACGGATGATATGCTCGGTGTGGAAGAGATAGCGCCGTCCCGGGCGGATCGTTGCCTTGGAATTACCGGCATCCATGACAATGCCGCCACGATTGGCAAAGGAAAATTTATCGGGGATGGAACGGGCCCAGCCGATATAGAGATCGCCGATTTTTGCATAGTTGGAATCGTAGGGGAACATGGAATACTCTTTGCCTTCTGTCAGCTCGATTTTTCCGGTGCCCTGCAGGAAAACCGGTGCATTTATCGCAGTTGAGTGGCGTACTCCATAGTTGAGTTTTTCGATTTGTTTACCCGGATTGTGGACCCGGACGGAGACATACACCTCTTTGCCGTCAGGAGTGAAGTGGTAGAATTTTTCCAGCGGCAGAGTACCGTTGGCACCCGGCAGTGTACTGACGAACCGCAGCAGCAGATCTTTTTTATTGACGGCGAGTTTCATGCGCTGCAGTTGATATTTACCGGCGAATTCTTTACCGGCGAAAAAATCGCGGCAGAACTCCGCACCGGGCTTGGCGTTCAGTGTCAGAACTGCATTTTCGATTGAAACTGATGCCAACGGTTTACCGGCGAGCGCAACGTTGACTTTACCATTGCTCACCGTGCAGCGCCACGGACCGGAACCGAACCTTGCCGGTACAGCTCCAAAGAGAGTGAACACTGCTGATACTGTCACGCACAGGACGGCGAGTGATTTTTTCATTTTTTTCCCTCCATTTACTTTATTAAAAGGCTGCAACTTAAACACTTGTCTATGACCGGATATTCCGGATCGCATACTTTCCGGCGCAGGTATTCGACCGCCAGTTCTCCCATCTCACGCAGGGGCATGCGGACGAAAGCCGCAGGGATCTTATCAAATACATTCATCTTGCTGATGTCGTCAAAAATCAGGACTTGAAGCTGATTGAAGTCATCTCCCAGTTTGGCGCGGAAAAACTGAAATGTCTTCAAAAAGGCTGAACCGTTGGTGAAAAACATGGCGGTGAATTTGCTTTTCTTCAGAAAGCTGTTCATCCGCTCCGGGGTGTCATAATCCCGGTCGATCAGATACAGTTCCGGATCCGGGGTGATGCCGTTGGCGGCGAGAGTGTCTTCGAATGCCTGGAGCCGGATGCATCCGGAAGGATCAGAGGCCCCAATGACGGCGATTTTGCGGTGACCGTATTTGACAAGGTACTCCACAGCCCGCCGGGTTTCCCGGTAGTTGTCGATGTATATCGTACCGGCGTTGGGGATATTGATGGTCCGGTTGAGAAAGACGACCGGCTTTTTGAAGGCAGTTACCTGTACTTTGGCATCTGACGGCAGATTGTTCAGCAGCAGAGCATCCAGATGCGGATAGTCTGCTGCGGAGAAGCCGTTCAAGGTAAAAGGAGAAAAGAAACAGTGTTTGCCGTAAGCACTGTTTTGGATACCGGCGGCAATAGGTTGGGCATAGTATTCCGAACCGCGGAATATGACATCGCTGCCGATATGGATCTCCCGTTCCATGTTGCAGCTTTTGTCCCGGGGAGTTTTGACAAACGCGCCGATCCCGGGCTTCTTTTCCAGAAGTCCCATATCGCACAGTTCGGCAAGGACTTTGCGGACAGTGGGGCGGGTCAGGCTGTAGATCATACACAGCTGATTTTCGGAAGGGATCGCTTCTCCGGGGGAAATCAGACCGTTGCGTATTTTCATAAGGAGAGTATTGCGCAGCGGATCAGCTTTGGATATTTTCTTCATAAGCGGTGAAATCCTGTGTTATCAAGTTGTCTTTACATGTAAAATACAGCCGGTTTATCAACTTTGCAAGTGTCTGCGCAAAGTTTTATCACATTTTTTATTGGACACCGTGGAATAAGTGCAAAAATTAATCGGAGATGACTTGAAAAATTAGTTAGTCTGTGCTAATTTATAAAACGAGCAAAAATATAAATATGAGGTTTGAACCGATGAAAACACTCAAAAATGCCGCCGTCGGCGAGAAGGTCAGAGTTTGCCGTATCAACGGTACAGGTCCTTTGCAGCGCCGCATGATGGATCTCGGTTTGCTGAATGGTACTGAGATTTTTGTCCGCAAAGTCGCCCCCCTCGGCGACCCCATGGCGATAAATGTAAGAGGTTACGAACTTTCTCTGCGTAAGTCGGAAGCCGACGTTATCGTCATCGAATAAAATCGTTCTCAAAAGGATCACTGCCTTATGCCGATAAAGCTTTCTCTTGCCGGTAATCCCAACAGCGGCAAGACAACTATGTTCAATGCTCTCACCGGAAGCGATCAGCGGGTCGGTAATTGGCCCGGTGTTACCGTTGAACGCAAAGAGGGAAAACTTAAAGGCAACCCTGACGTCATCGTTCAGGATTTGCCCGGAATATACTCACTTTCTCCATATACTCTGGAGGAGGTGGTTTCCCGCAACTATCTTATTTCTGAGCAACCCGATGTCATCGTCAACATCGTCGATGCCACCAATATCGAACGCAATTTGTATCTGACCACCCAGCTTACTGAACTTGGTATTCCGGTCGTAATTGCTCTCAATATGTTTGACGATCTGGCAAAGCGCGGGGATAAGATCGACCTTGAAAAATTGGGCGGACTTCTCGGCTGTACCGTGATCCCGACCTCAGCAGTCCGCAATACCGGTTGTCAGGGCGCTGTGGAAAAAGCGGTCTCTCTGGTCGGTAAAGAGTTCCCGCATATCCACTGCTTCAATGAAGAAATCGAAAATGCGCTCATTGAAATCGAGTCTCTGCTTCCGGAAATTCCCGCCTCCCGCTGGTATGCGGTGAAGCTTTTTGAACGTGATGCAAAAGCGGCAGAAACGCTTACCCTCCCGGCTGATGTTTCGGCAAAAATTGAAGCGATCATCGAACGCACGGTCAAAAACGGTTGTTCTCCGGAGGAGATCATCGCCCGTGAACGTTACGATTTTATCAGCAAAGTCGTTTCCTCAAGTGTCACCAAAGCTCCGGCGTCGCTTGATCCTTCAGCCCGTATTGACTCTATTGTGACCAACCGCTTTCTGGCGCTGCCTGTTTTTGCGGCGGTGATGTTTCTGGTTTACTATGTTTCCATCACCACTATCGGCTCTATGGGGACGGACTGGGTGAACGATGTTCTTTTTGGAGAGATCATTCCCGACTTTGTGACCGGCTTGCTGGAAAAAGCCCAAACCGCCCTCTGGCTGCAAGGGTTGATCGTTGACGGCATAATCCACGGTGTCGGTGCGGTATTGGGATTTTTACCGCAGATGCTGGTACTGTTTCTCTGTCTGTCGTTTCTGGAGGATTGCGGTTACATGTCCAGAGTTGCGTTTATCATGGACCGGATATTCCGGAGTTTCGGACTTTCGGGAAAATCGTTTATTCCGATGCTGATTGCCACCGGATGCAGTGTCCCCGGGATCATGGCTTCGCGCACTATTGAGAATGAGAGTGACCGCCGGATGACAGTACTTACCACCGGTTTTATCCCCTGCGGAGCCAAACTTCCCGTAATCGCGCTGATTGCCGGAGCGTTGTTTGACAATGCCGCATGGGTGGCGACATCCTGTTATCTTGCCGGTATCGCGGCAGTCGTCATTTCCGGTGTGATTTTGAAGAAAACCCGTCTCTTTGCCGGTGATCCTTCGCCGTTTATTATGGAGCTGCCCTCCTATCATCTGCCGCTGTGGAGCAGCGTGCTGCGCACCACATTGCAGCGGGGATGGAGCTTTGTCCGGAAGGCGGCGACCATCATTCTGTTGTCCACCGTTATCATCTGGGGATTGCAGAACTTCAACTGGCGTTTCCAGATGGTCGATGCCAACGACTCCATGCTTGCCTCCATCGGCTCCATACTTTCTCCGCTCTTTGTTCCGCTGGGCTGGGGCAACTGGCGGGCGGTGGTGGCGACTCTTACCGGCTTGATTGCCAAAGAAAACGTTGTCGGAACTCTCGGGGTGTTGTACGGAGTGGCAGAAGCGGCGGAAGACGGCAGTGAGTACTGGGATTTGCTGCGCAGAGATTATTCCCGGCTTGCGGCATACAGTTTTCTGCTTTTCAATCTGCTCTGCGCGCCCTGTTTTGCTGCAGTTGGTGCCGTGCGCCGGGAGATGATGTCCGCCCGCTGGACGCTCTTTGCGCTGGGTTATCAGACGGCATTTGCCTTTATCACATCGCTGTTGATTTACCAGTTCGGAAAGTTCTTCATCTCCGGTGTTTTTGAGTGGCAGGGGATGGTTCCGGCGATCGTACTGCTGGTTTTTGTCCTCTATCTGCTGTTCCGCAAGAACAAGTTTGCCCGGAAAAAAGACCGTAATGCGGTGGAACTTCACGGAGAAAACTTAAAGTGACCTGGGGAAACCTTATCGCCGGAACTGTTGTTGCGCTGATGCTTGCCGGGGCGGTTGTGGCAATCGTCCGGCAGAGAAAGCACGGCGGATGTGCCGGATGCTCCGGATGCGATTGCAAATTTTCCGGAAGCGACTGCCGCAAACAGCGGTAGATTTTATTCTGTCCACTTTGGGTAAAGCACTTGAAAAAAAGCTCTTCAAGTGCTATATTATTATGCATTTATTGAACACAAAACATTGGAGTGAAAACCATGGCATTCAAAAATATATCCAATCAGGTCGACTTCCCGGCAGTGGAAGAAGAGGTCTTGCAGTTCTGGAAGGAGAACAACACCTTCGAAAAATCTATGGAACAGCGCAAAGACGGCGAAGAGTTCGTCTTTTATGACGGGCCTCCGTTTGCTACCGGTCTGCCCCACTACGGACACCTGCTCGCCGGAACCATCAAGGACGTCGTCCCCCGTTATCAGACCATGCGCGGAAAGTATGTCGAGCGCCGTTTCGGCTGGGATACTCACGGTTTGCCCATCGAAGCTCTCGCGCAGGATGCCCTCGGCATTTCCGGAACATACGAAATCAAGAAGTTCGGTATCGACAAGTTCAATGAACAGTGCCGTTCCATGGTTCTCCGTTATGTCGATGACTGGCGTCGTACCGTGACCCGCATGGGGCGCTGGGTGGATTTTGACAACGATTACAAGACCATGGAGCCGCGCTTCATGGAGACTATCTGGTGGATTTTCAAGAAACTTTGGGAGCAGAACCGGGTTTACAAATCCTACCGCATCATGCCGTACAGCTGGAAACTTTCCACTCCGCTTTCCAACTTTGAAGCCGGAAGCAACTACAAAGATGTTCAGGACCCTGCTGTTACCGTCCGTACTCCCGTCCTTACCGGCAGTGACCCCGCCTGGGGCAAAACCTACTTGCTCATCTGGACTACTACGCCGTGGACTTTGCCGGAAAACCTCGCTATCTGCGCCGGTGCTGACATCGACTACGTCGTAGTCCGCGACCTCAGCGACAGTGAAAAAGCTTGTTACGTCATGGCTGAAGCGCGGGTTTCTGCTCTCTTCAAGAAAGAAGAGGATTTTGAGATCGTCGCCAGAATGAAAGGTTCAGCGTTGAAAGACTGGACTTACGAACCGCTCTTCCCGTACTTTGCCGAATACAGCAAAGAGGGCGCGTTCCGCGTTCTCAATGACGATTACGTCAGTACCGGTGACGGTGTCGGTCTGGTCCATCAGGCTCCGGCATACGGCGAAGACGACTTCCGGGTTTGCAAAGAAGCCGGAATCAATGTTATCGTTGACCCGTTGGATGCATCCTGTAACTTTACCGACAAAATTCCGGAATATGCCGGACGTTTCTGCAAGGATTGCGACAAAGATATCATCAAACGGCTCAAAGAGGAGGGCAAACTGGTCCATCAGGCGACGATCACCCACAGTTATCCCTTCTGCGACCGTACCGATACTCCGCTTATTTACCGCGCCATTGAAGCGTGGTATGTCAAGGTCGAGGATCTCCATGAGCGCCTTGCCAAAAACAACTCCATCGTCCGCTGGCAGCCCGATTATGTCGGAACCAAACGTTTCGGCAACTGGCTGCTCAACGCCCGCGACTGGAACATCAGCCGCAACCGTTTCTGGGGTTCCTGTATCCCGGTCTGGATCAACGATGAAGATCCGGAAGACCGTATCTGCGTCGGCAGTGTCGCGGAACTGGAAGAGCTTTCCGGCGAAAAGGTCACCGACTTGCACAAGCATTTTGTTGACAAGATCGTCATCCGCAAGGACGGCAAGACTTATCACCGCACCCCGGAAGTGCTGGACTGCTGGTTTGAATCCGGTGCCATGCCCTACGCCCAGCAGCACTATCCTTTTGAAAACAAGGAACGTTTTGAAAAGAACTTCCCCGCAGACTTTATCGCTGAAGGTCTCGACCAGACTCGCGGCTGGTTCTACACTCTGCTGGTGCTGGGAACCTGCCTTTTTGACCAGTCTCCCTACCGCAACGTGGTGGTGAACGGTCTTATCCTTGCTGAAGACGGCAAGAAGATGTCCAAACGTCTGAAAAACTATCCCGACCCGCTGGAAGTCGTCAACCGCTGCGGTGCCGATGCACTGCGTCTCTTTATGCTGGGCAGTCAGGTGGTGCGTGCTGAAGATTTGCGTTTCTCCGAAGCCGGTGTCCGTGAAGTTCTGCGCGAAGTCATGATCCCGATGTGGAACGCGTTGAGCTTCTTTACCACCTACGCCAACGTTGACGGTTACACTCCTGCCAAGGGTGAAGTCAAACCGCCGGTCAATCCTTCCAACGTGCTTGACCGCTGGATACTTTCCTCCGCCAGCCAGATGGTTGAAGAGATCCGTCATGAGATGGATGAATACAATCTTCAGAAGGCGGCGACCCGCTTCACCCGTTTCATCGACGACTTGACCAACTGGTACATCCGCCGCAGCCGCCGCCGTTTCTGGAAGAGTACCAGCGACAGCGACAAGCAGGAAGCGTATGCGACACTGCATTATGTATTGATCCTCTTTGCGAAAACTGCGGCGCCGTTCATCCCGCTTACCACCGAAGCGATCTACCGCGCACTCCGCACTGAAGAGATGCCGGAGTCGGTGCATTTGTGCGACTATCCCACGCCGGATGATTGCCGTGATGAGTATCTGGAAAAGCAGATGGAACTTACCATGTGCGCCGTTACGCAGGGACGTTTCCTCCGTACTGCCAACAACTTGAAAGTGCGTCAGCCGCTTGCCCGCGCCATCATCGCTCTGCCCGATGCCGCGGCCCGCGAGATGGTGGAAAAGACTGCGTGGATCATCGCCGACGAACTCAACGTCAAGAAGGTCGACTTCTGTGACGATGAAGAGCAGCTCATCAAGCGCAGCTGCAAAGCCAACTTCAAAGCGCTCGGAGCCAGACTTGGCAAAGAGATGAAGGTCGCCGCCGCCCGGATCGCTCAGTTGACCGGTGCCGAAATCGGTGATATTCTCAATGGCAAAGCGCTGGAACTCCAGCTCGCTGACGGCAGAGTCGAAAAGATCACCGCAGACGATCTGGTCATCAACCGTGAAGAGCGTCCCGGACTGGTGGCTTCCAGCGAAAACGGTGTTACCATCGCGTTGGAAACCGCTCTTACTCCGGAACTTGAAGCTGAAGGTATGGCGCGCGAACTGGTGAGCAAGATCCAGAATTTGCGTAAAGAGTTGAAGTTTGACGTTACTGACCGCATCGAAGTTGTCTACAAGACAGATGAGGCAACTGCTGCCATGCTGGAGCAGTTCCACGATTATATCACCGGTGAAGTGCTTGCAGTCAAGTTTGCTGCCGGAGAAGGTGAGACTGAACTGGATGTCAATGGTAAAACTGTTGCGGTCAACGTGAGCAAAACGGCAAACTGACCATGAGCTTGCGTACCGTAAGTGGTATTATTATCGCCGCACTGCTGGGATTGTTCCCGGCAGGTGCGGTTTTTTATTTGGCAAAAGGAGAACTGCAAGTCGGACAGCTTCAGCTTTACCAATACCGTATGCTGACAATGGGTACGGTGGCGACATTCAGTTTATATGCCGCAAGTGAAGTTGAGTTCCAGAGGGCGGTCGAAGCCGGAAGAGGTGAATTTACGGCGGTGATGAAAATTGCCAATCTTTATGATAAAGAGAGCGAGCTGTCCCGGCTCAATGCAACGGCGTATGAAGCTGATTTCAGTTGTTCCGCAGAGATGTGGCAGTTATTGATGCGGGCGGAAAAAGCACACCGGGAGTGCGCTAAATTTGATATTACAGTCAAGCCGCTGATGGAAGTTTGGGGATTTTACCGGAAGCAGAAACATTTGCCGCCGCCGGAGGAAATCGCACGGGCAAAGCAGAGAGTCGGATTTGAAAAATTGAAATTTGACCGTAACCGGAAAACCGTCCGGTTTACCGTACCCCGGATGGCGCTGGATTTGGGCGGCATCGCTAAAGGTTACGCCGCCGATCAGGCGGCAAAGGCCGTTGTGAAAAGCGGGATAACCCGTGGAGTGATCGATCTTGGAGGCAATTTGAAGCTGCTGCCGCAGTTGCCGCCGGGAAAGAAGTTTTACCGCATCGGAATGAAGGACCCGGCGCAACCGGGGAGGCTGTTGAAAAAGATTTTGGAACTCCCCGGCGACCGGGCAGTTGCAACATCCGGCGATTATGAGCGCTTTGTTATTCTGGACGGGGTGAAGTGCGGTCACATTATCGACCCGGAAAGCGGCAGACCGGAGGCGCGTCCGGCAATTACCGTGACGACAGTTTCGGCGCTTGATGCGGATATATTTTCCACCAGTGCATATCTGGGAGGAAAAGTGTGTGCGGAAAAGTTGAGCGCACTGTATCCGGATACCGGATTTTATTTTGCCGGAGACAACTGACGGATGATGTCGGTGAATATCCGGCGCATGTCAACTTCGCTTCCGGTTGCCCGTACCCGTTTTTCCGGGTCAAGGATGCGGAATTCCGGATAAAAGAGGTGCTTTTGCAGCACCCAGCAGGAAAACTCCTCCACCGGCTGCCAATATAAGCCGTTTTCATCAAAATAGTATGGTACGATCGCATTGGCGATTTTGATTTCCTGAGGTGAGGGCATGGAGTCGACCAGACGGTCTAAAGCTTCTAAATACAAGTAGGCATAATGGTTGAAAAAGCTCAACTTCTGCTCAACTTTTGCTTCAATCCATCTGGGGTGGTGGAATTTCCATCCGGATAGACCCAGCGGCGTACCGGGTTCTGACAGGGGATAGAGCAGCTTCAGTACGGCATCGCCGGGAAAGACCACGCCGTAACAGCGGGTGCGGACAACTTTGAATACACTCCACATGCGCGGATCGTCATCCGGAACGGCGGCACCGAGAAGGGCGGCTTCATATATTTGCATATTTTCCTTTGCCAGCTGGGAGATGACTTCCAATGCGATGCTTGCGCCGATGGAGTGTCCGACTAAAATCAGCTCTTTGCGGCGGGAAACGGGCATGGAACGGAGCTCGTTGAGAAGCTCTTTGCTGAATTCTGCGGCGTTTTTCCGTGCTTCTTCGTAGGAAACGAGACTGTTCCATGATTTCACCGTTATCGGAACTCCGGGCCAGATATCGCGCATAATGCGGACGCAACCGGCGCGTGCAGAACTGCCGGTACGCCAACCGGGAACGAAGAAAACCTCTTTCCCGGAGAGCGTGACCAGTGCCAAAAATGCAACGATGAAAACCGTTTTTTTCACAGTACCTCCTGAAACCCAAAATCCGTGTTGCCGTTTTCCGCGGCACGGGATGCTGTCCTCCGACAGCTTCCGTGTCCTCCGGAAATATAAAATTCTTATTCATCTTGCGGAGATATCGCGCCGCTATCCGCGAGTTTTTCCAAGGCGCGGGAGCAGGAGTGGACTACTGTCCCCGACAGCTTCCGTGTCCGCCGGAAATATAAAATTCTTATTTCATCTTGCGGAGATATCGCGCCGCTATCCGCGAGTTTTTCCAAGGCGCGGGAGCAGGAGTGGACTACCGTCCTCGACTGCTTCCGTGTCCGCCGGAAATATAAAATTCTTATTTCATCTTGCGGAGATATCGCGCCGCTATCCGCGAGTTTTTCCAAGGCGCGGGAGCAGGAGTGGACTACTGTCCTCGACTGCTTCCGTGTCCGCCGGAAAGGCTCGCGGGAGCAAGCAAGATCTCCGCAAGATTCAGCCTTCAAGGATGAAAACACATACCGTGGCAAAGGCGTTGGGGAAGAGCTTCGTCAACCGGGGGAAACGTCCGGGAATCGGGCGTTCTTCCACGATTTTGATATTCAACCGGGCGCATAATTCACGGAAATCGCGCAGTGTGCAGAAGTGGATATTGGGCGTATCGTACCATTGGAACGGCATCTGGGTACTGCGGGGCATTCTGCCGCGGAACATCACCTGGGTGCGGCAGCGCCAGTGACCGAAGTTGATGACACTGACTGCAGCGCGTTTGCCGATGCGGACGATGCTTCGCAGCAGCAGATCCGGACGGCTGGTTTCCTGAAGCGTATGGCTGAGTACCGCAAGGTCAAACGACTTATCCGGGAAAAAGCCCAGATCGCCGTTCAAATCGCGCTGAATGACCGGAACGCCGTTGCCGATACAACGGACGATGGAGTCCTGATCTATCTCCACGCCGAGAACGCGTGCTTTACGTTTTTCTTTGAGTTCACGGAGAAAGATACCGTCACCGCAACCGAGGTCAAGAACCCGGTCGCCGGGATTGACCGCGTCGGCGATAATATCAAGATCGTGCCGCCGCTGCGGGTCGAGAAACTGACGTTTATTCATGGCAATATCCCTCCTGATGGTAGTGGAGAAAATCTTTTATCATCCGTCCCAGAGTATCGACTTCAAGCAAAAATGCATCGTGTCCGTAGCCGGATTTGATTTCGCAGAAAGAGACTTCACTGCCATTTTGGAGCAGTGCATCAACGATTTTCCGGGACTGTTCCGGGGGGAAGAGCCAGTCGCTGGAAAACGCAACGACCAGCGCGGCGGCTTTCACTTGGGAAAATGCTTTCACCAGATCGCCGTCCGTTTTGGCGGTCACGTCAAAATAGTCGGTGGCACGGGTGATGTAGAAGTAACTGTTGGCATCAAAACGCTCGACAAAACGCTGTCCCTGATACTGGAGATAACTTTCCACGGCAAAGTCGTAGTTGAAAGCAAAATCCAGTTCTGACTTGTTTTGGAGGGCGCGGCCGAACTTTCTGCCCATGGACTCTTCGGACAAGTAGGTTATATGAGCCAGCATCCGGGCTGCCGCCAGACCGTGATCCGGCGAAGCGTCCGGAGTGTAGTTGCCGTTGTTCCAGTTGGGGTCAGCTTTTATCGCTTCCCGGGCGACCCAGTCAAAGGCGATGTTCTGCGGAGTAAAACAGCTTGCAGTGGCAATGGGGATGAAGCACTCCATCGCTTCAGGATAATCGACTGCCCACTGCAGAACCTGCATGCCGCCCATGGAGCCGCCGAGGACTGCCAGCAGCTTGGTTATTCCGAGATGCTCGACCAGACGTTTCTGGGCGCGCACCATGTCGGCAACCGTGATGACCGGAAAGCTCATGTTATAAGGTTTGCCGGTGTCCGGATCGATGGATTGCGGTCCGGTGGAGCCGGAACAACCGCCGATGACGTTGGAACAAATGACAAAATATTTGTTGGTATCAACCGGACGGTCGGGACCGATCATTTCATCCCACCAGCCGGGTTTCTTGTCTTCGGGGGTATGGCGTCCGCAGACATGGGCATCGCCGGACAAAGCATGGGTCACCAGAACCGCATTGGAGCGGTCAGCGTTCAATGTTCCTGCGGTTTCGTAACGGATATTGACCTCCTTGAGTTCACGGCCGCAATCCAGCGGCAGCGGTGAATCCATACGGAAGTCACGGGGCTGGGTTATGAAAACCTCTTTGTTGTTCTGTTCGGTTTCGATTTTATCACCTCTGATGTTTAATATACCAAACGTATAATATAGCACTTTAAACTGAATTGTCAAGTGCCGTGTTTTTTAACGCGCGTTTTGCTTTTCGCAAAACAAAATCTGACAAAATCACTTTTCCAACTCCAATTTTCTTCCGCTGAAAAAAAAATGAAAAACAAGCATTTCGCTGATTTTATGGGATAGCTGTGAAAAAATATATTGAACAGGTTGTATATTGTGTAAAGAAAGTGTATATTAATATTTTGGTAATATTTCGAATTTTGTGAAATGCGAAAGTTGATAAAACAGCTTGTTTGCGCCCAAGATTGCCCGCGAGGCGCCGCCGCAGGTCGTTTTTTACAAAAATAGATTAACTACAACGAAAATTTCAGGAGGTTCCGTTATGGGTCTGCACAACCGTGAATATATGCGTTCTCCCAATCCTGATCCGTCGCAGGATGGGCGTCCGATGCTCATTACTTTGATAATCATCAATATCTTTAACTATTTCGTCTTTAAAATCCCCGGTGGTTCGTCTCAACTGGCGCTGGATATTACTGCAGGTGAATTCAGTGCATCCAATTTGTTTCAACTCGCCTCTGCCGGTTTTGCGCACGGTGAATTCTGGCACTTATTCTTCAATATGTGGGGATTGTACCTTTTTGGACAACTGGTGACACCATACGTTTCCCGGTGGAAGTTTTTCATTATCTATCTGGCAGGAGCGGTGTCCGGAAATTTGCTCTATTACGTCACCCATTTCAATGCCGGCGGCGGATGCCTCGGCGCTTCCGGTGCGGTGTGTGCAATCATGGTCGCCGCTGCCATGCTGGAACCCAACCGCCGTTTCACGCTGCTGTTTCTGCCGTTTTCGCCGATAAAGACCACCACGCTGGTGATCTGCTATACGGTGATGGAGGTGTTGATGTTGATGGGGAACCGCAATGAAGGCGTGGCGCATCTTGCGCATCTCGGCGGTTTTATCGGCGGTTATATCGTCATGAAGATACTTTTTTACAAGACCAGGCTCGCCTGGGATCCGTTGAATTTCATCAAACTGCCGCCAATGCCATCGCCGGGAAGTGCCAAAACCGCCCGTCCGCAGCCGGACAGCATGTTCAATGGTTCCGGCAGTACCGCATTCGGAAACAGCAATGCTCCGGTGACCCAGCGGGAATTGGATGCATTGCTGGATAAACTTTCCCGGGAAGGAATAAACAGCCTTTCTCCGCACGAGTTCGAACGGTTGAAAAAAGCGCGCCGTCAGATGCGCGGTGAAGAATAAGAGGACGGGGAAAAATGCTTGCTACATCACTGTTTGACTACGAGCTGCCGCCGGAGCTTATCGCCCGTTATCCGGCAGCGCACCGCGACGGTTCCCGGATGATGGTGCTTGACCGTAAAACCGGACACGCGGAAATTCATCCGTTTACCGATATCGTCAATTATTTATCCAGCGGGGATGCCATCATCTGCAACAACACCAAAGTCTGCCGCGGACGTATGTTCGCCCGGAAAGCCGGTCTTGCCGATGGCGCAAAGTTTGAAATCCTCCTGGTCGAACCGTTCAACGGTATCCCCGGTGAATGGAACTGCATGATAAAACCCGGAAAACGCGCCAAAGACGGTACTCATGCCGTGCTTCTGGAGCAGGATGGTTCGCTGAACGCTGACGGTATCGGTTTTACCGTTGTCGAGCGCAATGGAGATGATACGTTCCATATCAAATTTGATTTGGACGATGACAATACGCTTCAGCAGCGTTTCGGTCATATTCCGCTTCCGCCCTACTTGAACCGGGAGGCAGAACCGGAGGACGATGAACGTTATCAGACCGTCTATGCCGCCGTTCCCGGCGCAGTGGCGGCACCGACTGCCGGACTTCACTTCACTCCGGAGATTTTTGAACAGGCACGGAAAAAAGGAGTTTCCGTCGGAGAGCTGACCCTCCATGTCGGCCCCGGTACGTTCAAGCCGGTAAGTGCCGATTATGCCGAAGAACACAAGATGCACTTTGAAGAATTTGTTCTTCCTCCGGAGGTGGCGGCTCTTGCCAACGCCACCCGGAGTGCCGGACATAAGGTGCTGGCGGTGGGAACCACTACCGTCCGGGTGCTGGAGAGCTGTTGTGACCGGAACGGTGTGCTTACCGCCCGCAGCGGCAGAACGGATATCTTTCTGCATCCGCCCTATAAGGCTGTATCTGCCGATATGCTGTTGACCAACTTCCATCTGCCGTGCAGTACGCTGTTGATGCTGGTCAGCTGCTTTTGTGAGCGGGAAATGGTGTTGGAAGCATACCGGATGGCGGTGAAAGAGAAGATGCGTTTTTACAGTTACGGTGACTGTATGCTGTTGAAATGAGGAGAGAAAATGTTTATTCAAACGCTGTTTGCCGATCCGCGGCTCTTTTTTTCCCAACTGCTGGTCGTGGTCTTTTCGATTTGTGTGCATGAATATTTTCACGCACTTGTTGCGTATAAACTGGGGGACCCGACTCCGGCGGAATATGGACACCTTACGTTGAATCCGCTCAAGCAGATGGGGGTCGTGTCGCTGATAATGCTGTTTTTCATCGGGATAGCCTGGGGGCAGATACCGGTCAATACGCAGAATCTGAAAGGCAAACACGCTCCGGCATTGACCGCACTTGCCGGACCTGCGGCAAATGTCGTGCTGTCGCTGGGATTTTCGGTGCTGATAATCGTCGGTGCGCTGTGCGATCTGAATCTTTTTGCCCGGAGGATGTTTGTCTATGGTGCCGTTATCAACATGGTGCTGGCGATATTCAACTTGCTTCCGGTACCGGGCTTGGACGGCTGGAACATTTTGCGTACATATTGGAAAAAAGATTTGCGTACCACACCGGAGTTTGTCAAAGGGGTTTTTATCGTTCTGGTGATGCTGCTCTTTGCGTTCTTCAACTACATATATCTGGCAGCGAAGATCGCGGTCGAATTTATGGTCGAAGTCATTTTGTTTATCGGAGGCTTCAGATGATAAAAGTTGCCGCTGCGGTCTGCTTTCAAGACGGCAAAGTTCTGCTTGCCTCCCGGCCGGAAAACAAACCTCCCGCCGGATGGGAGTTCCCCGGCGGAAAGCTGGAATCAGGTGAAACTCCACAGCAGGCGGCGCGCCGGGAACTGGCGGAGGAACTGAATTGGGAGGTGCTGCCGCTGGATATAATTTTTCAGGTGAAAACGCCAAAGATAACTCTGTTTTTCGTCCGGGTCATCCCCGCAGGAACGGATGCTCCCTCGCCATGCGAAAATCAGCAGATAAAGTGGGTTGAACTTTCTCCGGAATTTCCGCAGGGAATGTTGGAGAACGACAGAGAATTCTGGAAATTTATCACCTCATGATACAATATTCCCGCCTTCCGCTGCGTTAAACTGATGGAACGAAAACAGATGTAAAAAAGTTATGATGTGTGAAGCTGAAAAAAGTGACCGGGATTTGATAGATGCATATCTGCAAGGGGATGAGTGTGCCTTTGAGACCTTGTATTTCCGTTACCGGCAGATACTTTACAGTTATCTTAATAACATGCTTCACGGTAATCAGGCGGATGCGGATGAGATTTTTTCCGACACATGGAAACGGGTCATCGATAAACTGCCGTCGTATCGCGATGAAGGAAAATTCAGCGCCTGGCTCTTCCGGCTGGCAAAAAATATCTTTATCGACCGGATACGCCGTTATCACCCGGAGCGCTACACCGCGATGGATGATGAAAATATGCCGGAACTGCCGGATGATAACGCGGCTTCCCCGGATCGGGAGTTGAACGCAACAGATACCGGCAAAGCTATTATGGCGGCGGTCGACCGGTTGCCGGAGGAGCAGAAAGAGGTGTTTTTACTGCGGGAACAGGATGTGCCGTTCCGGAAGATCGCGGAGATACAGCAATGCTCGCTGAATACGGCTTTGAGCCGGATGCATTATGCAATAAAAGCGTTAAGAGAATTTTTATCGGAGTTTGACCGAGGAGGATTGATAAAATGAAAAAAAATCTTGGAATCAACAAAATGTTTTCCGGCGAGATACCGGCAAAGCTGGATGCCGGAATACTTGCCTACGCGGCGATCCGTCAGCGGCAGTTGAAGATGCGTAAATATGTCCGGATGATCCTCCCGGCTGTTGCCGCACTCTTTTTCCTCGCCTCCGGCGTGCTTGCCATTTTGCAGCCGGGAGAAATCAAAAAGCAGACTCTCTCCCATTCCGAACTGCTGGCAATGAACGATTTCACCTCTCTGGAGCAGGAGAGTTATACTATCGGCCAACTGAATTCCGCTTGCGAAACGGTGGAAGAAAGCTATATTTGAACTCAAGGAGACGCGTATTATGAAGAGTTTGAACACGATGTCGTTTATCATGTTTTTTGCCGTTGCCGCAGTGTGTGCTGTCGCCGCACCGCCGCCGCACCGTGAAGCGCCGCGCAATTTCAATATCTGGAGGGCATTCTCTACGTTGTCGGCTCAGGAGCAGCAGGAGTTGATGAAACTTCAGCGCACCGACCCGGGAAAGTTTCGGGAAGTCATGCAGAAAAAAGCTGCCGAGATCCATGCCGCCCGCCAGGCCCGCCGGCAAAAAATCCGGCAGCTCGCCGAACAAATCCGCTCCTGTAAGGATGAAAAGCAGAAAAATATTTTGCGTCAACAGCTCAAGGAGATGGTCAAAACCGATTTTGAACAGCGCCTTGCCACTCTGCGCCGCAACATCGAAGCCAACAAAAAGCGGATCGCCGCTATGGAAAAAGAGCTGAAAAAGCGGGAACAGAATTCCACCGCCGTGATCGATGCCATTACCGATTCGATCATTTCCGGCAAAACATCGCGCCGCCCCCCGCGTTCCCGATAAGGGCGGGTGCTCTCGGGGGGAAGGGGAAAACTTTTTTTCACGGGAAAAAAAGTTTTCCCCTTCCCCCCGAACCCCCTATCCCTTTTCAAAAAAAGCGAGGTGTTTCGCCGCTCCGTTGTCGCGGCGAGGCGGCTCACCCGCCGCCGCAGGGAGATTTTTTGACTCTAATAAAATTAATAAGCTACCATTCTCAAGGCATGAGCAAAGCGCAAGCTGCGGAATGCCGCAGAGCGAGGT